>JBJOPG010000022.1:0-29317 GCA_046050865.1 Cyanobacteriota bacterium | reverse complement strand
GAACAAGTTATGGTCTTTGAGTTGGGCGATCGCCTGTTGACTAGTAGTAAAATTCCAGGAGATTATCCGGCATATGGTCAATTAATTCCCCAGAAGTTCAGCCGTGAGATTATCCTCGATCGCAAACACCTGCTTTCTAGTCTGGAATTAGTAGCAGTGTTGGCGCAGAAGAATAATTTAGTAAAATTTAGTCTCAATCAGGCTAATGCCGAACTAGTTGTTTCAGCCGATGCTCAAGATGTGGGCAATGCCGAACAGTCTCTCCCTGCTGAGATTATAGGAGATGACATTGAAATTGCTTTTAATATTAAGTATCTCATGGATGGCTTAAAAGCCCTGTCTACCACTGAAATTAAAATGCAGCTCAATGAAGGTCATCAGCCAGTTATTTTTAGTCCTTTAGGGGGCTTGAAAATGACCTACCTAGTGATGCCTGTCCAAATCAGAAACTAGGCAATACTTCTCTTTTAAAATACAAGGGATTGTCATCTAGAGAAATTACCCTTAGTCTGGAGCAGAAACATTTAATCTAATATTTAACTTATAAATCTGATAAATCTTACTTTTTTTATAGTTGCGGGTTATGTCCTACGAGTCACAATTAGATAATCAATCTGGCAAGTTAATTAAACCCACACAGCTATGTCTGCTGTTGTCCGTTATTCTTCATTTATTGGCGCTAAAATTTGGCTTGCCGACATTTAAATTTAATAATGAGGATAGCAAAAGGGAGGTGGCGATCATTGAATTGGATGCTGAACAACAAGCTCGTTTACCCGATCTGGAACCGCAACTGAATCTTCAAGATCTGGCTAACGCACCCCTTCCCCCGAATTTACTCCCAGGAGTTGCAGATCCTTCTAGTTTGCCACCCCTAATTGTTCCTCCTCCTCCACAATTTAATTTTCCCTCCTTCCCACCCGTCAATGATATTAACCTTCCCCCCGTTGGCGACTGGTCTAACCTGCCCCTTCCTCCACAAATAAATCCCTCAGATTTTAAGGTGGAACCAATTAAGCTACCCCCAAATATAGGCAAGTTTCCTCAGCCACCAACTAGTCCAGCAAAAATTAAAAATCCCCCCAATCTTCCGACAGATATTAAGCTTCCAACTTTTCCTCAAAAGCAACCTGGCAATATTCCTGGTAACGGTAATATCGTTAAAAACAACCGTAATAACATCCCTGATAACAATCCTGAAAATAACCCTCAGGAGTCTCCAGAGATTATTGCTGCTCAAAAAGTAGCTACGTCTCAGCAGCGGATTCTTAGCCTACGGGAAAGCCTCTCCCCAACCAAGAAAGGGACTAGTAACAAGGAAGCTATCAATAACTATCTGCTTTGGGTGGATAAGGTTAACAACCCCCGACCAGAAGAAATAGAAATCAAAGGTATCTATCCCCGGGATGCTTGTCTGCGCAAGCTTCAAGGCAGTAGCGTTTTTGGTGTATTAGTTAGCCCCAAAGGCAAAGTGGTTGACCTTGATTTACTTAAAGGCTCAAAATACCCCATTTTTAATCAACAAGGGAATCAAGATCTTAGAAGTGTGATTTTGCCCAATGACACCAAGAAACCTAAACCTTATCAGGTAGAGGTTAAGTATGAATATGGTGACAAGATTTGTCCTTCCTTAACACTCCCTATTCGAGGTGCTGAGAAAAAAACAACAACTCCCGCGCCAGTTGCTGCTCCTAAACCTGTTCCAGCGACCGCTCCAAAGCCCAAGCCCACTCCAACCCCTGCACCTGTTCCTACTCCTAAACCCGCACCTCTTTCTACCCCTGCACCAACACCCGTTCCTGCTCCCAAACCTGTTCCTGCTCCTACTCCCGACCCAACACCCTCATTACGCGATCGCCTTCGGGATGTACCATTGCCCGACTTAGATCCTGCTCAATTAAAAAATATTCCTTTGCCCAAAAATCCTGATTTAAATCAACAATGAGGTTGACTAACCCGATTAATTTGGTTACACCTGGAAAAAATTCTAAATTCAACCAAATTAATTTAATTTGAGCGATTAGTCTGAGATGTTGTATTATTTTTATCGGTCGAGTATTCATAAAAATATGCAAAACTACATGACTATCATTTATAATTTTTTGTAAAAATATATTAAGTGTTCACAAGCGGGAGTTTCCGTTTTACTTTTCTATCTTATTTGATTTGAAGTATGAAAATTGGGTGGTATGAGATTCTTGGTGTGAAGGTCAATTTGCTTAGTATGGTTCAGCTGAATTCACTAGTTGGCGAAGCTGTTAAATTAAATTCGAAATGGATAATCGCTAATCATAATCTGAACAGTCTCTACATTTTTCATCACAACGCTGCTATGAAGGACTTCTACAATAAGGTAGATTATGTTCATATTGATGGCATGGCATTAATTTTTTTAGGTAAATTGCTGAGTCTACCTTTTAGAAGAGAACATCGTGTCACTTACGCAGATTGGGTTTGGTCTTTGATGGAGCAAGCAGCTAACGACAATTGGCGAATACTATATTTAGGCTCCAAACCTGGAGTGGCTGAACGGGGAGCCACAATTTTGCGCAATCGATATCCTGGACTGAAAATTACCACTGCCCACGGGTATTTTACTGAAGCCAGTCAAAATCAAGCCGTTATCGATCAGATCAATACCTATAAACCAAATGTATTGATGGTGGGCATGGGGATGCCTCGTCAGGAAGAATGGATTTTAGCCAACATTGACCAGATCGAAGCAAATATTGTACTGCCCAGTGGAGCTTGTATTGACTATATTGCGCAAGAAATTGCCACCCCTCCCCGTTGGATGGGGCGTGTCGGGTTGGAATGGTTATATCGTTTAGCCACTGAGCCCAAAAGACTCTGGCGCAGATACTTGGTGGAGCCTTGGTTTATCGCTAAGCTGCTAATTGAAGAGTTTTTCTTCAGTTTGAGAAATAAATTATTTCCTAGCTAACTAACACTTGCTGGAGCTGAAAATTTATGTTTCCTATCAGATAATAAGATTAAGTCTGAGAACTTTAAATTGTGATTTATAATTACTAAAACAATAAGTTATTGTTTTTTTTGGAGTTCGGTGAACGATTATCAGCTCTCTTGGTTACTGGGCTTGATTTAAAAGTCAATATTTTACTTCAAATATATTATTTTCGAGATTCATATCTCTCACTACATATCTAATCAAGCTTTACCATAACTTTATTTATCTCAGCTAAATTTTAAAGATTTAGTATTATGTAAGCAGATTTTTATCAGTTTTAAAAGTAAACTTTCCAAAGCTTGGTAAGTTGATGTAATTAGTAAATCAATAAGTATTATTTAATCTGAATTCGTTCATCGAGGAGGGAAGCTATCAAAACCATTTCTGAGAATAAGGTTGCTGATTAAGCACAGAACTGAAATAGCTAATTAGTTATAGGTGTAGAACTTTTAAAACTTTAAATATGACTTCCAACGTAAATTTAGACGAATATCTCGACTTTCAAAAATACTGGCAAGTTCTCAAGCGTCAATGGGTCCCAGCATTAGCGACCTTCGCCAGTGTAGTAGGAATAGCCACGGCGGGGTCACTGTTGTCGCCACAAATATACGAAGCTGAAGCCGAACTCTTGATTGAAAGCAACAATACAGGACGGTTAACTGGCTTAGAAGATAGCCTAGGTAAAGTTGAAGGTTTAACTATCGATAGCAACCCTGTTACTACTCAAGCAAGGGTTTTGCAGTCTCGACCAGTGGTTAAACAACTAGTTAAAGATCTTAACCTCCGAGATGATGATGGCAAATTTTTGAAGTATGAAGATATTACTGATAATTTAAAGATCAAGCCAATCGTCGGTACTGACGTACTCCAAATTAGCTACACTAACAAAGATCCTGAGATTGCTGCTTTGACTGTCAACAAGTTGATAGAATTATATATTGATACAGATGCTCTCAATAATAGTTCTTCTAGTGCGGCTGCGGGTAAATTCATCAAAAAACAATTGCCCCAAGTGGAAGCAAATTTGCGGCGGGCAGAGGCAAATTTGCGGGAGTTTAAAACCCAAAATCGTACTGCTAGTCTGGGAGAAGAAACCACTGCTAATATTACCTCTATCAGTAGTGTTGCGGATCGACTAGACCAAGTTAATGCCAAAGCTGAAAGCGTTAATGCTCGGTATGACCGTCTGAGTGCTCAATTGAATATGACCTGGCAAGAAGCGTCCGCAGTTAGTGCCTTGAGTCAGTCTGTGGGAGTGCAATCAGTTTTAGAGCAGCTTCAAAATGTCAAGATCAAACTGGCACAGCAACGTAATTACTTATCAAATAGTGCGCCTCAAGTAATCGCTTTACAGGAAGAAGAAGCAGATCTCAATAAACTCTTAAACCAACAAATTGCCAGTACTTTAGGGTCTTCATCTTCAGATGTGTTGTCTAAAGTCAACATTTTAAGCTTGGGAGAGCTAAAACGAGCTCAGATTGCGGAATTTGCTGATTTAGGTCTAGAAAAAGAAGGTTTGGAAAAAGAGATTATTGCTTTAACTCAAACCAAGGATAGCTATCAGCAGAAATCTGATGCGCTACCCCGTTTACAAGAAAAACAAAGAGAGCTGGAGCGCAAGGTCGAGGTGGCTCAATCCACTTTCCAAACCTTGTTGAAAAAGTCTCAAGATGCTGGACTGATTGAGCAGCAAAAAATTGGTAATGTGCGTCGAGTTTCTGATGCGGAGGTTCCTGAAAAAGCCGTTGCGCCCCGCAAAAAAATTATTGTTGCCAGTGCTGGAATCATGGGAATGTTTTTAGGTGTAGCGGTGGCATTCATGCTGGATCTTAAAGACAAAACCATCAAAAATATCCAAGAGATTAAGCGACTTTTGCCTTATGATGTGGCTGGAGTAGTGCCCGATGTTAATTTGCTTGATGAAGAAAGACAATTGCTGTTATCCTACGGTGCTGCGGAACAACTACCTAAGTTAGCAGTGACCAACATGACTATCCCGCCCATTAGAGAAGCTTTCCATAACCTTCAGATGGAACTGAACCTACTGGATAGTGACGTGACTCATAAGGTGATCTTGGTTACTAGTGCCGTGGCAGGAGAGGGGAAATCATCAGTTTCTGCTAATTTAGCAGTAGCTCAGGCACAGTGTGGCAAGAAAGTGCTGTTGATTGACGGAGACTTGCGCCGTCCCACTCAACATACTGTGTGGGATATCCCAAATGGTTCTGGTTTGACAGAAGTGTTGGAGGAGAAAAAATCATGGTCGGATACCGTCAACAAGATGATGCCCAATCTAGATGTAATGACTTCCGGTAATATACCCAAGCATCCCATTGCCTTACTGAACTCATCCATGATGAAAGCCTTGATTCTCAGTGCAGGCGATCGCTATGACTGTATTGTGATTGATGCACCTCCTGTGGTGGGACTAGCAGATAGCAAGATCTTAGCAAAGCTAACCGATGGTCTGATTTTTGTCGTTCGTCCTGGAGTAGCAAATTATGCCAGCGTTGAAGCAGCCAAAGAGTCACTTAAAGACTTGAATGTTTTAGGGGTGATTGCTAACGGCGTTGATCTTGACAATGAATCCTATGGCTATGAGTCTTACTCTCCAGACCGTAAATATCTAGAGGCTGCTAACTAAGAAAATTGTAATGCTTGAAAAATTAAAGGTGGCAGACCAGAAATTGAGTCCTGGATTCAGAAAGATCCTGCGCAATATTGGTTGGTTATCTGCCGAGCGTTTGATTAGGATGGCACTGTCATTTATCGTTGGGGTCTATGTAATTCGCTACTTAGGCCCTGGAGAGTTTGGCAAGTTGAGTTATAGCACCAGCTTTGTCTTTTTGTTTCTCGCCATCACTAAATTAGGTTTAGATGAAATAGTAGTCCGTAACCTGGTTAAGCAAGAAAATGCTAGTGCCACAATTTTGGGGACAGCTTTTGTGCTCAAGTTAATTGGCTGTGTTCTGGCTTTGTTTATCGTGAGTGCAGGTATTTTCATCTCTACCGACGATGGGCTGGTTCGTTGGATGACGGTGATCATTGCGTTTAGCATGATTTTTACTTGTTTCGACATCTTAGATCTGTGGTTTCAATCCCAAGTATTATCTAAATCCATTGCTATTGTCAGAAGTATTCAGTTTGTCATCAGTTCAATAGCTAAATTAGGTTTTATTTGGTTGGGGCTCCCTCTAATTTCTTTTGCCTATCTTTTTGTGGCTGACACCATTATTAGGGCATTAGGTATGACTTGGGTCTATGTCAAAGACCAGCAGCATCTAGTAGGACGCTGGAAGTTTGATAAATCCGTCGCTATTGATTTGCTGCAAAATTCCTGGCCCCTGATTTTATCGGGAGTAATGGTGACCATTTACATGAATATCGATCAGGTCATGTTAGGCAATATGTCTACCAGTGAAGAACTGGGCAATTATGCGGCTGCGGTCAAGTTTTCTGAAGTTTGGTATTTTATTCCCACCGTCATTTGTTCTTCTGTATTTCCTGCCATTGTTCAAGCAAAACAACAAAGCAAAGTTGAATACTATGCTAAGATGCAGCGGCTTTATGACTTTATGTCATTACTATCTTTAGTGATTGCCATCATTGTTTCCCTCACTTCTACCAATGTTTTAACCCGTTTGTTAGGGGCAGAATATGCCAGTGCTGGCACTATTTTGACTCTACACATTTGGTCGGCAATCTTTATCTTTTTTGGGGTAGCTCGGGGCAATTGGCTGGTAATTGAAGATCTGACTCGCTTAAGTTTAATTACCCAATTGATGGGGGCAGTGACCAATATTGTCCTCAATATATTTTTTATCCGTTCCCATGGCGCGATCGGCGCGGCTGTTGCCACCCTAATTTCTTATGCTATTTCTTCCTATTTAAGCTGTATGATGTTTCCTGCTATGCATCATACGGGATGGATGTTGACCAAGGCTTTGTTAATCCCATTTCGCTTAAAAAGCTTGCTCCCTAACCAACGGGAAAAATAAACCAAAAAAAAGACCACAGCAGTTTAACTATGGTCTTATATGGTCTTAAAAATTGGCGATTACGCTACCCGCGACCCGTTTCTAGTCCTTTGGGATCGCCTTGTGATTGCCTAAACGAGCATCACTAATAATCCTAGAAACTGAAGGTAGTTCTAAGTACACCCATTAAGGCGTCTTCTTCATTGTCTGAACCATTGGGATTAACAATATAGACAACCCCTGGAGTTACAGAAATATTGTCATTAAACTGGTACTTATACAAACCTTCAATATGAATTGGTACATCTTCACCTTCATCATCAGCAGAAGAAGAATTAACATAGGGTTCTGCACCGACAAACAAGGAAGCTAAGTTACCTTCTTTACCTAAGTCGGGGAATGATAGTCCTGCACCATAGGAATAGATATCAGCATCAGCACTGCCGTCAGCTAATTTTGCCTTAGTTAACATCCCAAAACCATTAAGAGCGATGCGATCGTTAAGTTGGAAAGCCGCTTCCAAACCGTAGGAGTTAGCAGAAACCTTATCACCACTACCAAAAGGCTGTCTCGCGCTACTAGTTCCAACACCCAAGTCAAAGATCGTATTGTCTATTCCTCCCAATTGTCCTAGGGAATAAGTACCAGCAAATTGGAGTTTATCATCGAGGAAACTCAAGGTAACTTGACCCAAAGCCGAGTATTCTTCGTTAAATAAACCACCATCTTCACTTTCTAAAGGATTGGAAGAATTACCGCCAAAGTATCCAGCACTGACCGTAGCAAAATCTGTCGCCTTAAAGTTGATACCAACACCACCACCGCTAGCTAGACCAATTTTATAAATAGGACTAGATTCAGCAAAGCTGGAGAGGGAACCTGAACCGCCAGTAAAAGAATCCAAGTATGGGCTAAGGGAGGGGACAAAATCTACCCATAGAGGAAAGGCAGCAGGAAGATAAACATCGATTTTTTCGCCAACGGGGAAATAGTAAGCTAACCAGCCAATACCTACACTATTATCAGAGTTGCTAGTTTGGTAGGTTAACGCACCAGTATCTAGAGGAACCCCAACTTCGCTATCTTCTCCTTCGTTTTGGGTAGTTTGGAAACCAAAACTAGCATTAGAAGCATCTAAACGAGTGTAGAGGGAATCTTCTCCAAAGAAACTAGAAACAAAGGCTAACCGTACTCGGTCTTGGAATACTAATTCATTATCAGAGTTGTTAAATTCATTGCTAATACCAAAGATAGCTTCTCCTTGCAATTTAGTAGTGGTGGAGAATTGACTTTCTTCTAGGGCAGCAGTGCGACCTTCTATTTCGTCTACCCGACCACCAAGAGCACCCAATTCAGTCTTGAATTCTTCATTCAGACGACTAATGCTTTCTAGATCTTCAGAGGATACGGAACCCTGAGAACTGATCAAACGTTCGATTTGATTTAAACAGGAATTCAACCCAGCCGCAAACTCATAGCGGGTTAAGGATTGACTGCCACGGTAAGTTTGGTTAGGAAAACCAGCAATACAGCCATAGCGATCAACTAAGCTACGAAGTGCTTCATAAGCCCAGTCGGTGGGAGATACATCCCGCAGTTGGTTAACATTTGTTACCTGGTTACGAGAGTTGGTTTTGCCTTCTTGACTGTATTCGTTAATTTGGTCGAGCAATGGAGAATTGCTAGAATCGATTTCTGCATTGGGAGTTGATTGAGCAGAGGCTTGCAGTTGGGAGCCTAGAACAAAACAAAGCATCGCTGGGGAAGCCAGCAATAAGTTACGGATTAATTTAGACATTTTCCTCACACCTAAAAAAAGAAAATTGGAGTCGCGTTTTCTATGGGAGAGCTAGGAGGGTTAACTACTTGAGTTAATATCACAAGCACTCTCAAAGTTAACAACGATATACTATTGTTTTTGTATACCTAGATACATAGGTCATATCCTGTCAGCAGTTGCTGAGATTGTCAATATCTGGAGTAGTCATACTTAAATATTACAAAATATGGTTTATCTACTGACCCAGTTGACTAGGGTTCTTACGGGAAAACCCGTTGCGCCTTTATTGTTGATCCCTCCAGCAGCTTCTGCCCAAACGGGACCAGCTACATCGAGGTGCATCCAGGGGGTATTCTTGATAAACTGCTTGAGAAATAGGGCTGCGGTAATGGAGCCTCCTGGGCGAGGCCCAGTATTTTTCATGTCAGCAATTTGTGACTTTAAGCCTTCAAAATACTTTTCTTCCAGGGGCAACTGCCAGAATTTTTCCCCTGCTAATTCCGCAGCCGCTTTCATTTCTGCCGCTAAAGCATCATCAGTACTCCATAGCCCAGCAATGTCATTGCCTAAAGCGACGATACAAGCCCCGGTGAGGGTAGCAAGGTCGACGATCGCATCGACGTTTAAGGTTTCAGCGTAGACCAGAGCATCCGCCAGGGTCAGTCTGCCCTCAGCATCGGTATTGTTGACTTCAATAGTCTTGCCGTTAGCAGCTTTGAGGATATCCCCTGGATGCATGGCTTTACCGCTAATCATATTTTCGGTTGCCGCACAGATAAAGTGTACTTCTGTATTGGGTTTCAGTTGGGCGATCGCCTTGGCGGCGCCCAAAGTGGCGGCACCACCCCCCATATCCATTTTCATGGTTTCAATCCCGCTACCACTGGGCTTGAGATTTAAACCACCAGAGTCAAAAGTTAGGCTCTTTCCGACGATCGCCACTTTTCGTTTAGGAGTTCCCTGGGGTTTATAAATTAGGTGAATAAACTTTGGGGGAATGTCAGAAGCCTGTCCTACTCCCAAATACGCCCCCATGCCCTGTTCAAACTGAGCACAGTCTGCCGCTTCTAAAATTTTGATCTCTAAACCATAGTCTTGGGCTAACTGTTGCGCTGTTTCTGCCATAGTTACAGGGGTTACTTCGTTAGCAGGAGCATTAACTAATTCTCTCGCTAAGATTACTCCATCGGCAATGATTATACCTCTGCTAATGGCAGCTTCTTCTCCAGGAAAACCGATAAGCTCGATGGTTTCTAATTTGGGTTCTTTGGATTCTGGTTCAGATTTGAAGCGATTGTCTTCATGAAGGGTCAAAATTATGGCTTCGGTCATTGCCTGGGCTATGTCTGATGCCGAACCATCTGCTAGATGATCAGGAAGACTAATTCCAAGGGTTTTTTCTTTCTTAGCTACACGAGCGATCGCGGCGACAGCATCACGATAACTATTAATCTTTAAATCTTCTGCCTTACCTAAACCCACCAGGGCAATTTTCCGCACGGGGTTTTTGCCCCCCACACGACTAACGACAGTAGTGCCAGCTTTGCCTTCAAATTCTTCATCAGCAATTAATTCTGCAATTGTACCTGCTAATTTTTCGTCTAGGGTTGTTAAGTCTCCTCGTAACTCCGTTTCACCTTCGACAATACCTACCGCCAGTAAATCCCCAGTCCAGTTTAATAATGATTGATCAGTTGCTTTGATTTGCATCCTCTTGTAATCGATCCTTTGTGTGAAGTAACTATGTTTTAATTTATTTAGTTTATCTGTTTATCAGCGTTACATAGTTGGGACACGAACTGAAGCTAGTGTGACCGAAGGGAATCCTTTAGGGGAGCCTAATCGCTTTTTATCACAATTTACTGACAAAAAGCT
This sequence comes from Cyanobacteriota bacterium, assembly GCA_046050865.1. GTDB lineage: Bacteria > Cyanobacteriota > Cyanobacteriia > Cyanobacteriales > Xenococcaceae > Waterburya. Next base: position 18,717 of record JBJOPG010000022.1, on the reverse strand, counting down.
CGTTTTTTCCTGCGATTAGATAAAATCGTAGTAAACTATACAGATTTTTTTACTATGATAGTATGCTTAGCACAGTTTTAAATCAACATAGACAAGTAGTGGGGATTTTTTCTGGTTGTGAGGCGGCAGGAGTTGCCCTCGATCAAATTGTTCTCTCCGGTTTTCCAATCGCCCAGGTGTTTCTCCTTGGGCAGGGTGGGAGTGATTCTCTGGAGACATCTTCAACCGCAGAATTTTTCCTCACTAACATCTCTGCTAACTTGGGCAACATAACAGGTACAGCAACGGGGTTAAAGAAAGGAATGGCGCTCGGTAACTTAGTCGGCGGAACAACTGGGTTGCTATTGGGGGCAGGATTAATTGCCCTGCCTGGTGTAGGTCAATTAATGTTATCTTCGGCGATCGCTTTTATTCTTTTAAGTGGCGGAATTTGTACGGCTGCGGGTGGCTTGGCAGGAGCGTTACTTGGCTTAGGACTAACCTCAGAGCAATCTAAAGCTTATAGTCAGAAAGTTTCAGAAGGAAGTTTTTTGATCGTCGTTGAAGGAACAAACGCAGAGATTGAGCGCGCTCGACATTTGCTCAAAGAAAATGGTAAACCATAACAGTAAGAGATAGTTAAAATATTTAAACAAAACACATTACACATTACTGACTATAATGACTGCCGAGAATTCTCATGTAGGTGAGGTTTGGGAAAGGCTAGAAGAAGCCAGGAGGGCGAAAGCGGCGAGAGGTGGCTATGCGGGCTATGGCTCTCCAGCTTTTGGACAACGAGCTATCGACGGAGAACTAGTAGATAACCCCGAAGAACAAAAGATTATCGAACTAATTCGGCGACATCATAAGTCTGGAAAATCCCTACAACAAATTGCCGACTGGCTCAACCAAAATAGTTACACTACCAAACGTGGGCAGCAGTGGCAGCGTATTTCAGTCAAACGAGTCTTAGATCGTCTATACGGTCGAACTCCCAGAATCTCAGGTATGACTTCCCCAAACGAAGATACTCAAGCTTAGAAAAAAAATCAGCAACGCCAAATTTTGTATTTGTAATTGATAGTGCAGAAATTTAACCATGAATTCTTGTAGTTTGGCTTCATCGTCTATTATTCATGGTCTTCGATTAGATTTATGTCTACAATTCTATCTATCGATGATTCGCTGGGTACACCTCCTCTAGCGGAGGCAATAGATCGTCATCCATTAATCGTTACTCCCAATACTAGCTTGGTAGATGTAATCGCTCTGATGAATGAAACAGCGAATAACCACTTCCGACAAAAGCAATTCTCCTCAAAGGATGCACTTTATGGTGCGCGTTCAAGTTGCGTGCTGGTGATGCAAGATGAAAAATTGTTAGGCATTTTTACTGAACGGGATTTAGTACATTTGACTGCCTTGGGAGTCTCTATTTATGACACGAAAATTGGTGAGGTGATGCACCATCCAGTGCTGACCATCTCCGAACAAGAACTTCATAACGTTTTTGCGGCATTGTTCCTATTTCGTCGTCATCGAATTCGACATCTGGCGATCGTTGATAATCGGAATCAATTAATGGGAGTTATCTCCCTAGACAGCATTCGCCACATTTTGCGACCGACAAATTTACTGAAAATTCGGCGAGTTGCCGAGGTCATGACCAGTCAAATTGTTGCTGCATTAACTACCACACCCATTGTCGAATTGACGGAATTGATGGTAGCTCATCAAATTAGCTGTGTTGTCATAGTTGAAACATTAAATAATGGAGAAGAGTTAGTCCAACATCCAGTGGGAATCATCACCGAACGTGATATTGTTCGTTTTCAAGCAACGGGACTCGATCTTGAGCAAACTCAAGCCCAGGCAGTAATGAGTACGCCACTATTTATCTTGCATCCCGAAGATTCCCTTTGGAAAGCTCATCAAGAGATGGAACAGCGGAAAGTAAGACGACTAGTCGTGTCTTGGAATTGGGGTAAAAATTTAGGGATAGTTACTCAAACCAGTTTACTACGGGTTTTTGATCCGATCGAGATGCACGTTGTAATTGAAACTTTACAGCAGACTCTTAAGCAATTAGGAATAGATCCCAATCAAGTTTTAGCAAATTCGAGCGATCGCGATATTCATCTACCTGCCCCACTTTGCCATCTCAATAATGCTGAAAGACCTAATCTCAAAGTATTATTAACAACTTTGCAGACTCAAGTCGAGTATCTCGTCAATAATCCCGAACTCTCAGCGAATCAGCGCCAAGCAACATTAATGAGTGCATTGTCTAACTTAAAACAGTTTCGGTAAAAAACCTCTAGCCTTACCCAGAGGGTGGTAAATACCGCAAGTATAATTGTGGTCAATTTTCTTCAGGTAAGGCGTTGAGAAAACTAGTTTTTAACTAGTTAAAAAATTTCCTGCTGATCCCTCTTTTACAGCGGTTTTCAATTGGATAGACTACGTTTTTGATTAACTGGTTTTTAGCTCTTAGCTCTTGATTTATAGGTTCTACTCAACTGTAAAGCGCTGTAAGATCTACTTAATAAACAACATTTCTCGATAAGTAGGTAAAGGCCATAAATCGTCTGCTACTAGAGCTTCAAGAGCATCTGCGTATTCACGTATCTTATCCATTAAAGGGCGAATAGTTTGCGCGAAATATTGCATATGTGCTTCGGTGGTAGCAAAATCATGCTTTTCCATAGCGGCACTCAACTTACTGACCGTATCGATCATCGACTTGAGGAGCATGGTTACTTTTTCGGCAATTTCCTGTTCAAGACTAATGCCAATGGCATTGAGACTAGCTATCCCTGTGGCGAGATCCGTTAGATATCTAACAGTGGCAGGGTAAATAATTGTTCTAGTCATGCTGATCACCAGTTGGGCTTCAACTTCAATTGAATTGATATACTGTTCGGCATAGACATCGAAACGACTTTCTAGTTCAACTGAAGAGAGAACACCTACTCTTTCAAATAGTTCTTCGATGTGCGGCTCCTTGAGAAAAGGTAAAGCATCGGCAGTAGTACGCAAGTCTAGCAAACCTCGTTCTTCAACGGCTTTTTTGTGCCATTCTTCAGAATAGCCATCTCCACCGAATACTACAGCACCATGCTCGTCCATCACTTCTTTGAGGATGGCGCGGACAGCAGTATTTAATTCAGTTCCTTTTGCTAGTTCGCTTTCTAGTTGCTCAGCAACCCAGATCAAGGAGTCCGCCAGGATCGTATTCATTGCCACCAGCGGCCCTGACACAGACTGATTAGACCCGACTGCCCGAAATTCAAAGCGATTGCCAGTGAAAGCAAAGGGAGATGTGCGGTTGCGATCGCCTGGATCTTTGGGGAAGACAGGTAAAGTGTCGATGCCTAAGTTCATCATCCCACCGTGAGCGGAATCTTTAACTTCTCCTTGGGCAATTTGTTGGAATACATCTTCGAGTTGCGATCCCAAATAAACCGAGATAATTGCGGGGGGAGCTTCATTAGCACCTAATCGATGGTCGTTACTAGCAGTGGCAACTACCGCTCTTAAAAGTGGCCCGTATAGACTAACGCCACGAATTACCGCACCACAGAAAAGCAAAAATTGCATATTTTCGTGGGGTGTATCGCCAGGATTTAACAAGTTTCCTTGGGTGCTATTACCAACAGACCAATTAACGTGTTTCCCAGAACCATTAATTCCTGCAAAAGGTTTTTCGTGGAGCAAACACATAAAACCATGTTTCTTTGCAGTGGTTTTGAGGATGGTCATGGTTAACTGCTGATGGTCACTTGCCACATTGGCTGATTCAAAAAATGGTGCCAGCTCAAACTGACCAGGGGCAACTTCGTTATGTCTGGTTTTGGCAGGAATTCCCAGGCGGTACATTTTCTCTTCCACGTCCTGCATGAAAACTTGAACCCGTTCAGGAATAGCCCCAAAGTAATGATCGTCAAATTGTTGACCTTTAGCAGCAGGTTTGCCAAACAGGGTACGACCTGTGAGCAGTAAATCGGGGCGATTATGAGCAAAATGGGCATCGATTAAAAAGTATTCCTGTTCTGCACCGCAGCTAGAATTAACGGGGGCAACATCGGTATGACCTAACAGTTTGAGAACGCGGGTTGCAGCTTTGTTCATGGCTGCATTGGAACGTAAAAGCGGTGTTTTCTTGTCTAGAGCCACACCAGTCCATGAGATGAAAACAGTGGGAATACATAAAGTCAAACCATTGTCTGTTTCCATTACGTAGGCTGGGCTAGTGACATCCCACGCTGTATACCCTCTAGCCTCAAAAGTAGAACGTAATCCGCCATTGGGAAAAGATGAACCATCAGGCTCTCCCTGCACCAAAACTTTGCCACCAAATTCTGAGATGACTGAACCATCTCCTTGTACGGAGATAAAGCCATCATGCTTTTCGGCGGTGGCGTTGGTGAGGGGATAAAAGACATGAGCATAATACAATGCACCTTTGGAAATAGCCCAGTCTTTCATGGCTGTGGCAACAATGCCCGCCAATGATACATCAAGTTTTCCGCCATTCTGAATAGTGCTTTTGAGAGATTTAAACACATCTTTGGGCAGACTTGCCTGCATCTTGTTGAGAGTAAAAACATCAGCTGTCCACAAAGCTTCTAGCCTTGAGGGAAATTTGGCGGGCATGGGTTGGCGATCAATGACTTGAGAGATTGCTTGAACGCGCAATTCGTGACTCATAATTATTTTCCTCTGCTTAATTCGATTGCTTAATTTAATATTTAGTAGACGAGGGGGACAAAAAACTGTTCGTTACGAGGGGGGCGAACATAGTGTTCGGAAGCATCACGTCGAGGTGGCAATTCCATCGGTTCTGGGGTCATATCTGTATAAGGAACTTTGCTTAAGACATGACTGAGACAGTTTAGACGGGCGCTTTTTTTGTTGTCCGCTTCGACAGTAAACCAAGGTGCTTCTGGAATGTTGGTATGGGCAAACATCGTATCTTTCGCCTTGGAATATTCCATCCAGCGATCGCGCGATTCTAAATCCATGGGACTAAGTTTCCAGCGACGGGCTGGGTCAGTAGTACGAGATTGAAAGCGACGTTCTTGCTCTTCGTCACTTACCGAAAACCAATACTTAAGCAGCATAATTCCCGATCGCACCAGCATTCGCTCGAATTCTGGACAAGAATGCATAAACTCGTTGTACTGTCGATCTGTGCAAAAATCCATGACGTGTTCTACGCCAGCGCGATTATACCAACTGCGATCAAACATCACTATTTCCCCAGCAGCAGGTAAATGTTCGACATAGCGTTGAAAATACCACTGGGTTTTCTCTCGATCAGAAGGCGTTCCCAAAGCAACTACTCGACAACCACGAGGGTTCAATGGCTCAGAAATTCGCTTGATTGTACCTCCTTTACCCGCAGCATCTCGACCTTCAAAGAGAATAACCAAGCGATAACCAGTATGTTTGATCCAATACTGCATTTTAACTAGCTCGGTTTGCAGTCTTTCAAGTCCTTCTTCGTATTCTCTTTTACCCAGCTTTTTTAGCTCAAATGATTTTCCTTCTCGCTCAAATTCGTAATTCTTAGATTTTTTCTCTTTTTTCTGCTTAGATTTAGAGTCACGTTCTAGTAATGCACTAGAGCCATTTGATTGTTGGGATTTCATGATAATAACTTGTTTGAGTTTTTCTGAACATTCTGCGAGCCGATGCAAGATGAAGTAGAATCCTAGACCTGCTCAAAAAACGCATTTCAGTCTCTCCTCATTCCTTAATAATTTAAGAAATTTTGATGCCCAAAACCTTTGGGATATAGCTACATCTGTTACAAACTAGATTTTCCAGATGATTGAGAACATGCTGGCGATATCCAGACAAATGTAACAACAGACTTGCTTTCATCTTAAAGCCAGTGAAGAATGTAGTCGCCTTTAGGTTTTGAGATATAAGCTCATAATAAGAAGAGAAATTATAAGTTTTTGTATCAAAAATTACGGAGGAGCAAAAAAATTAAAAAGTTTTTTTCCAAGCAGGGAAAAAATGTAATCGAGAACAGAGAACCCCCGATACAGGGAGAGTTCACCCCGAAGCGAGCAATATTTTGTGTTTAGTTATACGGAATTATAAATTGTTTACTCTTAAACATAATCTATATGATACACGACGGATGTAACAGCTAGATATGACTCAATCAGATTCTTCGACAAGCGGTGAACTCAAGCCTACACTGGGCTTGGTGGGTATTACTATCAATGCTATGGCTTTAATTGCCCCAGGTGCATTTTTGTGGACAACTTACCAGCTTCAAGCGCCGACCGACTCGGCAAAAAATATGTGGGCAGCAATCGCTCTTGCAACCTGTATTGCCCTGTTGACGGCAAGTTGTTATGCAACTCTTTCTAAGGCTTATCCTGAAGCAGGGGCTGGTAGCTCTTATTACTACGCGGAAGCGGCAATTTTAGGTAAACAGGATCACAAACATTTTCGCTTGGCGCGATTGGCGAAGTTTGTTACAGGTTGGGCAGCCCATTTGTATTATTGGGTTTACCCTGGAATTATGGTTAGTTTTATGGGAACTTTAGTTGTCTACATCGGACAATTATTTAATCCCAATTTCGCCTCTGGTTGGTTGAGTAAAGCTTTGATTTGTGTTGGTTTTGCGGCATTAGTTGGCAGTATTGCTTTAATCGGTGTTACAGGTTCTACTTTAGTTAATATCATCATTAACATTGTGCAAATTGTCTCCCTAACTTTCCTGGGGCTGTTAATGATTCTTTATCGCTTGGGACATCCTAATGTCAATTACGAACATGCTAATGCTATTAGCGTTGTAATTCCCCATGACTTAATTGGACTAATTTATCAAGCGACGATCGCCATTCTTTTACTAGTTGGATTTGAATCAGCAACGGCAATGGCAGGAGAAGCGGTAAATCCCCAACGAGATATTCCTAAAGCAGTTATTTTATCTTTGTTTATTCAGTCTTGTATTTGCTATTTTTTCGAGTATTTTGCAGCTAACTTTTTTATTGGCGACCAATATATTGCCACTGTAGATGGTAAAACTGTAACTGGGTTTGCCGCCGCCTTAGCATCGGGGGCACCGATTGGCGACATTGCCAAAATTCTAGGAGATACACTGTTATTTGGCAACGGCTTTCTCTTGCAACTTTTGATGGCAAGTACGGTGGTAATGGCATTAATTGGAACTGGACTTTCTTCCCTTTCTACGGGAGTTAGAATCAGTTATGCAATGGGATGCGATCGCGAGTTGCCCACGGTTTTTGGTTTCTTACATGGTCGTTATAATACGCCTTATCTAGGGATCTACTTCTTGACTGGATTATCAGCAATTATTGGTGCTTATGCCGTGCAGAGTGTCGATAACGTCACCATTGTTACCTTGGTATCTAACATTGGTACTTTCATGCTCTATGGAATTACCTGCGGAGTCACACTGATTGCAACCTTAGAACACTTGTTAGATGACGAACACAATCCAATTAAGACTATTGTTATTCCTTTATTGGGTTTAGTTATGAATCTGGCAATGGTGTGTGGAATTTTCTACTATGGTTTGACGGGAAGTGGTAATGCAAAAATAAATTCCTTGACTGCAATTGGGATTGCGATCGCTTTTTTCTTGGCAGGATTTGCTTACCTGGTTGGTGACAGCTTAATCAAAGGTAAACCGCTATTCTTACCTGCCGATATTAGCCATCCTTTACGAGATAAAGTCGGTTCTTCTCAATCACGCTGATAACATCTGCCGATTCAATAAAGTAAACCAGTAGAAAAAGGAAATTGCGTTCGATGAATTTAATTATTGCCATTATCCAGCCTTCTAAATTAGATGCCGTTAAAGAATCTTTAGTCAAGCTGGGTATTCAGGGCATGACTGTTACAGGAGCAAAAGGATTTGGCAGACAAAAAGGACGACCACTTGCCTTTCTAGGGTTGCTGGATATGGAAGGTAAACCCTTTACTGTGGATTTTGTACCTAAAGTCAGAATTGAAATTGTGGTTAACGATGACATCACCGATGCCGTTGCCGATACGATTGTGTCCACGGCTAAAACTGGTACCATTGGGGATGGTAAATTATTTGTTATACCAGTTAGCAGAGCAATTCGCATTCGCACGAGCGAAGAAAACGAAGCCGCTTTGACAATTGAAGAACCCGCAACGCTAAGCGATACGCGCAAAAAATAATGATTCAATCCCTGCTATTGTTTATCATTGCTGGACTATGCGAAATTGGGGGTGGTTATTTATTTTGGCTTTGGCTACGGGAAGGAAAAAGTTTTTGGTTGGCTGTAGTAGGGGTGGTGATCCTATCAGTTTACGGAGTTTTACCAACATTACAACCCGTTAATTTTGGGCGAGCCTACGCTGCTTACGGAGGTGTCTTTATTGTGCTATCGATCTTGTGGGGTTGGACTGTCGATCGCGTCGCCCCTGACAAGTATGATTGGCTGGGAGGCTGGATCGCGCTTTTGGGTGTTTTGGTGATTATGTATGCTCCTAGACGTTAGAACTGAGAGCAATTTTTTGGGCATTGCTGATTGAATATATTGAATACAATGTCTTGTAGAGACTTATTTAAACCTTAGTGAACATTATCATTGCGTTTGTTAAGGCTAGTTTTAGAAGTTAGTTACTTTAATTTGCATCATGTTGAATCTATCCTCTATCCTTTGTGTGAAGTAACTTGTGTTTAGGACTTGACACAATAAAGATATAAAGGATTGTTCTTTCGCGTCAATTTGAGCATTTCCGAGAATTGACCATGATGGGATTAAAATATCTATTAAATAAAACAAAATAGCCAAAAATGCGATTTACTATTAAAAATCTATACTGGGTCGATATTTCGATTCTCTTACTGACATTAATAGTAGCGCTCTTGGGTTTGGGCAGTTATGGCTTGTATGAACCCCATGAAGGTCATTTTGCCATGGTGGGTCAAGAAATTCTCTGGCGCCATGATTGGGTTACTCCTCATCTTAATGGCTCACCCTATCTGAATAAGCCTCCTTTGCTGTATTGGTTGATCGCCTTGACCACAAAGATTTTTGGTTCCACGGAGTTTGCTGCCAGATTACCCATTGCCCTGGCTGGCTGGTTGGGGATTGTCATTGCTTGGAAGTGGAGCCGTGAACTGTGGGGGATTAATGCCAGTCGTCTCACCGCCTTGATGCTTTCGGTAACCCTTGGTTGGTTTATTTTTACTCATCAAATCTTAATCGATGCCCTCTTGGGAACATTGTTGATTAGCAGTAATTATTTTCTGTGGCGATCGCTTTATCAGCCTCAATCACGGTTGAATTGCTGGGGAATCTATATTTCCCTGGCTTTGTGTGTCCTGACTAAAGGCTTAATCGGGGTGGTTTTTCCCCTTCTAGGGTGTTTGGGATTAATTATTGTCCGACGAGACTTCAAAATTCTCAGACGCATTAAACTATCCCAGGGAATATTGTTGATGTTGGCAATTATCCTCCCTTGGTTTATTGCCGTAGAGCAAGCTAATCCTGGTTTTTGGCACTATTTTATCGTGAATGAACATTTTGATCGTCTGCTTGACCGTCGCTATCCTCCAGACTATGAGGTTTCTAAAATTAGCGCCAGCGGTTATCTTGCCATCACCGCTGGCTGGTGTTTCCCCTGGATCTTGTTTTTACCGTCAGTGATTAAATCCACTATCCAAGAATGGCAAAGAGGATTTTTAGTTAATGCTTCTCTCTTAGATCGCAAAAATAGTGATGGTATCTTCTTGCTGGCAACTGCGGCAATATTACCCGTAGTGCTGTTTCTCCCCCTTTCTTCTCGTCTAATTTACTACAGTATTCCTGCCATTCCCCCCTACATTATGTTGTGTGCTGGCTGGTGGAGTAAGACTCATCGTAGTTGTGACACCATGCAACCTCAGCAAATTCAACCGCAGAAACAAGAACCCCAAGCAAAAACCACCTCCACTGTTCTGGGCTACTCCACCCCCCAAAGTACTTATCCTGCTCCCATCGGTACTCTTTGTAAATCATCAATACAGGTAGCTAGTCAAGTTGTCCCCCGTCCGCCCGTCAATCTCTATGGCGCGATCGCTTTGCTCCTCGGCGTTAGCTTTTTTGGCTTAATTGCAATTTTTCCTGTCATACTGCCTCTCTTGCCTCCAGTGCTCCAAACCCCAGAGATTTCTCGGTTGATGACCATCGTAGCGATCTCCTTGGGGACTGGCTGGTTAGCTTCGGGTGCTGCCCTGGTTAAACGTTCTGCTCTGGCTTGGCTACCATTGGTAATCGTCTTGACTATTACTTATTTTGCTTCTATTAGAGGCTTTGTTGCCTATGAGGATATACGCTCTTCTAAAAATCTGGTTCATCAGGCAAATGCTTGTCTCTCTATCGATACTCTTTGGACCTACGAAGGCTCTCGGGAATTAGGTGCGGCGGGGGCAATTGGCTATTATCTCAATCAAACAGACCCAACTCATCTTCTTCATCGTCAAAAAGAAACAGGCTGGACGAACTCAGAGAAGTTAGGAAATTTGGAGCATAGTGATTATCGCACTGTGATGATTCTCGCTGACGGGGGCAAAAATCGGATTCCGCCGCATTTTCCTGGCGACCCCCCTAAATATTTAATTCCGCAAGGAGAACTACAAACTTACTGGAATAGTGATCGCCCTGTGGTATTTCTCACGGATTTTCTCCGTCAACCTAACGACGGCAGCGATCCTCTGACCCTCAATCTTCCCCAAGGGGCAACTAAACCCCATATCACCAGCGGACAACGGCAACTTTATCTCAATCAGGCGGCGACCAGACTGGTTCATAATCAATGTCCTATTTGACTCGATCAACAACCCTCTCTTCCCCAGAAGGTTCAACCATGATCAACGACAATCCTTGATCAATATCACCTTTGAGATATATTTCCCCCGCAGCTGTGCCCCCAAGATCGAGTTTGCCTTGTAGCCGTTGAGTTTCTAGTGCATAGTTAAATTCAAAATACTTACTTTGAATGATGCCATGGACAATATTGTCGTAACTAGCTATCATTTTGCCGTCAGGATTGTAAAAGTTAACTTTTAAATCATCTACTAGTTTTGCTTCTCTTCCCTGTTCTGAAAGTATGGGCGTATTTTGAGCCTCATCGTAACTAAAATTGATCTCGACTTGATAGCCCTCCAAGCTTTTGATTTGAACCTTTTGTGTTGCGGCAACAGCAGGAAAAACCCAAGCTAAATTGATTAGAGCGATCGCCATTACAATAGCTAGTACGGCAGTTAATTTAACCGCAAGATTTTGATAATTCACCAGACTCAGAATATAGCTAATGTCAGTCCACCTATGATATTGGTCTATAGTATATTAATATATGTTAAGCTCAAAGTCATTTTCTTGACATACGTGTCTTCTTGTTTATCTAGTTAAAAAGGTTTAATGCCCATGATGTCTGCGGAAACCACAAATTTAACCCTACAGTCCTTAGCGATCGATTTCTTTCACCAATCAGCAGGGAGCTGGAATTCTCAAAGAAGGTATTACACTCTCAATCAAGATGTTGAACCTCAAGAAGTGGAGAGTACCCTGGAGATTTCATTTTTGTCTCAAGGGGCAGCAGAGCTAATTGAACTAGCTAAACGTCATCAGCTAGAAGATTTATCTGCTTTAGTGTGTGGCACCAAAGTTACCTGGTCAAGTAATTATACTAAGCAAAATCGGAAACCCGTGATTGGTTCAACAGTTTTTGGTATCCAAGGAAATGTCCTCTATCGCGATCGCGGATTTGCTACTTCTGACCCAGTGATCGCTATCTGCTCTTTTGCTAATGCCGAAACCATGAATTTGCGGACTGAATATAATGCCAATGTTTTTGAAGAAGAGATTAAACTAATTGGCAGTAAATATCGCACCCGACAAACAGTAATTTCCCGTGCTGGAGAAGAAATTACCATCGGTCAATACTTAGAAAAGCGTCTGTAAGCTAGCAAAAAATTATTAAAATTAGTCCCAGTGATCAAGTTTCAATGCTCTGCCCGATTAAGCTAAAATTCGGTCTAACTTAATTCCTAGTCTGTGGTCTAAATAAGCTTACTGGTAAGAATTGGTAAGAATATTATAGCTGTGTTGTTCAAAAGGGTATATCCGTAGATATATCCTTTTTGATTATTTTGTCATCTATAAGATATACATAGCCAACAAAAGTAATAATTATCAAAAATAACGTATGTAACAAGATAGATTTTTCCCAAGATAAATTTGAGTTCCTTTGAATTGATCAAATTTATTTATAAGGCTAACGGTTGATCGATTATTTAAAGAAAAACAATAAGCTTATTTGTAAGATTGAAAAACAAAAACAATCTAAAATCCTTTCTCTATTAATATCTGGAGATCATAATCATGAAACTTGCACACATCTACAAATTTTCAAGTACGGGTCTATTAGCGATCGCTTTGACAGTTATTCCTTTTAAGGCTTTAGGGCAGGCACAGACAGAAACACCACAAACAGATTCAGTTGAGGTTGTTACCCGTGAAGATAATAATTTTGATTGGGGATGGCTAGGTCTGCTTGGTTTGTTGGGGTTAGCTGGACTTGCTGGCAAGAAGAGCCATCAAGATAGTAATACTCACCGTGAAGTTGACAATGTTCAACCTTTTCCTGAAAGCCCTGTCAGCCGTGGTGATTCACAATATCGTTAAAGTTAAGAATCAAGAATTTGGGCGAAATTAACGACGGTTGATTAACATTTGTACTAGTTTCGTCCAAATAATCAAGTGCAATTCTTTTTGCGACAAGCACAATTTATGTCTGCGATCGCAATAAAAGCATGATCATGCCAATTTTAAAGCTTTGATTTTTGCTGTAAATTTCTTTATATATTATTAAATAATTCAAAAACGAGATATCCTAAACATAAAGAAAAAGAAGTCAGTGAATTATAAATTAAAGCGGTGTTAGACCTCAAACTAATCAGAAACAATCCCAAACAAGTTCAAGAATTGATTAATCGTCGCCACGGTAATTATGATCTTCAACCCATCATCGCCTTAGATCAGGCTTCACGAGAGTTAGAAACTAGCCGTAGTCAACTCAGTGCTAGAGGGAACGAAATTGGTAAACTGATTGGTCAAAAAATTGGTCAAGGTAGCGACCCCAAGGGGGAGGAAATTGCGCGACTGAAGGCAGAGGGGAATGAGATTAAAACTCAGTTGAGTGAACTGGAACCTCAAGAGAAAGAGTTGAAAGCCAAAATTGAGTTGCTGCTCTTAGAATTACCTAACCTGCCTGATGAATCAACTCCCCTCGGAAAAGGAGAGCAAGAAAACGTAGAAATTAAACGTTGGGGAGATGAATATCTAGTTGATAACCAAAATGTATTACCTCATTGGGAAATTGGCGAACAACTGGGCATCCTCGACTTTAAACGGGCGGTAAAGGTAGCTCAAAGTCGCTTTGTAAATTTAGTTGGTGCGGGGGCAGCTTTAGAAAGAGCTTTAATTAGCTTTATGCTGGATACGCAAATCGCCGCTGGGTATCTGGAGGTGATGCCTCCTATTTTGGTTAATAGCGTTTCTCTTCAGGGTACCAGTCAGCTACCCAAGTTTGCAGAAGATAGTTTTCAATGTAGCAACGATGATTTGTGGCTCACCCCTACCGCCGAAGTCCCTGTTACCAATTTCTATCGAGATGAAATTATTGAGGAGACAGAATTACCAATCCACCATTGCGCCTATACTCCCTGTTTTAGAAGAGAAGCCGGTAGTGCGGGGAGAGATAGTCGGGGATTAATTAGACTACACCAGTTTAATAAGGTGGAGTTAGTGAAAATAGTTGCTCCGGAAACTTCTGATGCTGAACATCAGGCTTTGGTGGCGAATGCCGAGGCAATCCTGCAAGCTTTAAAACTGCCCTACCGTGTTTTAGAGCTTTGTACGGGAGATATTGGCTTTGGTGCAGCAAAATGTTATGACCTGGAAGTCTGGTTGCCTGCGGCAGGAATGTATCGTGAAATTTCTAGCTGTTCTAACTTCCGTGACTTTCAGGCTCGTCGAGCTAATATTCGTTTTAAACAGACCGGACAAAAAGGGACGCAGTATGTCCACACTTTAAACGGTTCGGGATTAGCCATTGGTCGCACTATGGCAGCAGTTTTGGAGAACTATCAGCAACCAGACGGCACTGTTAAAGTTCCTGAAGTACTTCAGCCTTATTTGAAACGAGAAATTTTGTAGATTTATTTCGTTAAATAAATATGTGAAGTTAATATGTAAAGTTAATTTTGTTTAAAAATGAAGATTGTATGAAATTTAGGACATTGCCCTTAAAATTTATTAAATGCCTGGGGAATATACTGATGGTTTTGTATCTTAGATCGTTAATATCAGTTGATTGACTTAAGTAATATTATTTATATATCTTTCTAACCAGCTAATGTTCAAGCTATTTCAAAATCTTCTTTCGAGGGAAGTTAACCCAAAACAAGAGGCGATCGTTAAATCTAGTGTCTCTAGTTGGGAGGCGCAAATGATTCAAGCAGATGTTCTTTGGAAACAGGGAAAACTAAAAGAGGCCTTGGCGATTTATGATTTGGTAATTGAACAGAATCCTGATTTACCTGAGATTAAACAGCGATTAGTCGGGCGTATTAAACAACAGGGGGATCTTGCTGTTGCTTACGAACGATTAGCTTCAGGTTTGAAGGAACGAGGAGAAGTTGAACAGGCAGCTAACTACTATCGACAGGCAATTAATCTGAAAGCCTTGACTGGTAATACTAAGAACCAACTATTGCGCTCCAGCGTGGTTCCTGTAGAAAAATTACCCATTCCTCTGGCTAATTTAAAAGAGGCAGCTTTCTCGTTTCAACCTTTAACTAATAATTCGGCGATTGGCTTCGCCACCTCTTCGGCGATCGCCAAGGTTCCACCTGCGCCGATGACTATTCCGAAGCTAGAACCCGAATTCAACCCCGAACCACAGTTTTTGCCACGCATCAAAGCAGTTAATCCTCAGCAGGCAAGACAAATAGATTGGGAAACAGCCCAGGTCTACTTCCAAAAAGCCTTGGAGCATCTCGAAAAGCAGGAATGGGAACAATCAGCACTTGCCTGTAAGCAAGCCACGCAAATTATGCCCGACATGGCAGAAGCTTATAAGATTTGGGGAAACTCTCTCCAAAGAATGGGGAAAACGGGGGAGGCAATGGCTTGTTATGCCAAAGCAGTAGAGGTTAAACCTAATCTGGCGGAAGTATATGCAGGGATTGCGGGTATTTATGCTCAGCAATCAAAATGGCAGCAAGCAATCAAGCACTATCAAAAGGCAATTATTATCAAGCCCAGTGCCCAAGACTATCGTAAGCTGGCTGAAATCTGGCGCAATCTAGGGGAAATTGAGAAAGCAGAGTTTAATCTTTATCAGGCTACAGAATTAGAACTATCGGAAAACGCTCCTAGCTCTCTCACTTCAAGTGTTCAAAAGTCTTTAGACTCAGAATTGGCGACCGTTGACCATAGTAATATAGAAGATGCGGTGGCTATTTATTGTCGAGCCGCAAAGCAACTAGAGCAAAATAATCAATGGCAACAGGCGGCAAAATACTATCGACAGGCAGTCGATTTAAGTATGTCTCGTCTGGCGCTCGCTCCTGCAAAAGACAATCCCTCGGAATTGGTTCAATCAACTGAAAATCAACTAGAACAAATAGAACTAACTAAAACACCGGAAGCCCAAATTCCCATTAATCAGTTAGATAAGGCAATTGGGCGTTATCATAAGCAAGCCAAGCTACAACCTAATTCTCCTAAAATTTATACGGATTTGGGTAATCTTTACGCTAAAAAAAGTAGTTATCCTGAAGCGATCGCCTGCTACCGTAAAGCTATTAGGTTAAATCGTAAATATCCTAACGCTCATTTATGTTTGGCAAGAATCTTACTCAAAGCTAAGAAATCTGCTGAGTTTGTCAAGGAGATGCAGCTAGCCTTAGCTTTACAACCTAATATTGGCACCGCAATGGATCGTTTTCATTTAGCAGGTGCTTTGGTTGAACAACGTCAGGAACAACAGGCGATTGGTTTTTACTATAAAGCTATAGTCCTCGACCCCACATTTTCTGCTTCTTATCATCGCTTAAGTGAGATTCTCAGCCACCAGGGAAAACATGATGAGGCGATCGAGCTCTTAGAACGAGGAATTCAGCAAAACCCCCAAGACCCTGAATTATATTATTCATTGGCACAGCAATGGGAACAGTTGGAAAACTGGGACAATGCGGTTAAAATCTACAGTCGGGTATTAGAAATCGAGCCAAAATATCCTGATGCATCGAAAAAGCTCAATCACGCTTTGGCACAGAAGCTCAAGTTAAAAAGTGAAAAAGTGAAAAAGTGAATTTATTAATGAACTTTGTGCAGAGTTTTTCAAGGGGTTCGCTAGCGTGAAATCCTAGCTAGTTTTACCCCTATTTTTGCGCTTTGACAAACAGAAGACTGCGATCTCTTAGAACTAGATATTTTCTTCGGCGATCGCACTCTACTTCTATATTCTGGAAGCCAAACTGTTTTAACAACTCCTGACATTTTTCGCGAGTCCATTGGAGCTGCGATCGCCACTAAGCCAGTTCCCCTAGCCAGATCGAGAAATAGTTTGCCCATCTCGAAGATTGAAAGCAAATTCCAGTAGCTTGTTCGCCTAGTATGGATGACTATCTTCTTTTAAATCATAAGCTGTTCGTTGGTCGAAAAAATTAATTACTTGCTGCTTATATTTAGACATTACTTAGATCAAACTTAATTCACAGGTATTGTATCAAAACTGTTGATGTATCAACTTATCTCTCACCCTATGCTAGACTTCTGAATCTCTGAGAGTCGCAACACTATCTAAACTACCCTTGATTTTGATGAGAAAACGAACATATATTTGTACTTAAAATATTTTTTATTGCAGTATGTAAGAAATATTTTAGTTTCTAAAGTACTTTCTAAATTACTTTTTGTATTTTATTTTTAAATTTATAGATTTCAAAAGTACTCTTTAATTTTTTTTATTCTAATTTTCTTTGTTCAAGGATGAACTCTCTCGCTTCTTGTAGACTCTGTAGAGTATGTTCTAGCTCCTGCTTGAGCCTAAGGTTCTCTGTCGCCAAGTAAAGATTCGCTGATTTAAGTTCTTCAGGGTTGTTTTGTCTGGCTATTTCTTGCTCTATTATGGCTCTTAATTCAGCATTTTCCTGCTTTAATGCTGCTTTTTCTATTTTCCATAATTCTGCTTGTTGGTCAACCTTTTCTGTTATCTGATTGTTGGCGACTAAATCGTATTTTTGTTGCTCTCTCAAGCATTGAATTTTATACGCTAATTCAGGATATTTATAGATATAACTAACAGAAACTCGGGCTTCTCTAGCCACAGAGCGAATAGTTATCTTCTGCTGTTTTTTGACTAGAATTGCGATCGCTTCTTCTGTTCTAATCAAGGCTTCTTGTCTTTTTTTGTGACTAGCTTTATTCAGCGCTGATAATTGTTTTTTAATCATTTAATTGCTGCCATAAAATATTTCAAACAACGATATAGACGTTGTAGATGCTTTCTCAAAGATAACCGATAATTACTGTTATAGGAAGTTGATTATAATTTTCCTGCTGTCGCTCAAATTCTTTACTTACAAAGCTTTTTGCTGGCTTTAACAACGTGCTTGTTAAAAATCTAAGATGCAGGGTTGTTCACAAAGATATTCTGAAAGCCAATTGCCACTCGATTAATATCGTACAAATAAAAAATCTAAATATCTAAAATTACTTAAGCTTTAACAAGGTTTAAATCAAGTTTTGACAATCAACTTTATTCTTGCCAATAATCAAACTCAGGTTCATAGTAAGCATCTTCAAGATCGCTCAATTTATCCTCCAAAAAGGAGCGGGCATCGATAATTGCTTGGTTATAAACACTGGGACATATTTCTTGCAAACAAAAGTCGAGGAGTAGCGAAGCTTTGAGATCGCCAATTTCTGTATCGAGTTTTTCTTCAAAGTATCGCCTGATGGATTTGATTAACTGTTGTTTTGTTGCTTTAGATAGTTTTATTGTCATGTCATTTAAACAGTTTATTCTTTGTCGATTCTACGCTTTTCCCTGATTTTAAGAAATAAGTGTCATTAGTTTAATTTTGACACACGTGATTATCATTGCGATCGCCATTAACAACAAAGCAATAAGAAAATATAGTTGAAACAGATCAACAAGAGAAGAAGAAAGATTGATGACTGGAACCGTAATAGCCGTGAGCATTAGCCCAAATCATTTTTTTAGCAAATCTCAGCAAAACAAGGTCAAATTAATAGCAGGGATAGGTATAGAAGGAGATACTCATGCAGGAAGAACAGTAAAACACAGATCCAGAGTAGCTAAAGATCCGAATCAACCTAACCTGAGGCAAGTTCATTTAATCCATACAGAGTTACACCACGAGTTAAAAGACAAGGGTTTTGAGATCTCTCCTGGCGATATGGGCGAAAATATAACCACCAAAGGAATTGATTTATTAAATTTACCTACCAACACAAAATTATATTTAGGCGATCAAGCTGTAATTAGAGTAACGGGATTACGCAATCCTTGCGACCAATTAGACGCTTTTCAACCTGGTTTGATGTCTGCGGTACTAGAAAGAGAGAAGGCGGGTAGAATCGTCCGTAAAGCAGGGATAATGAGTGTGGTTGTTTCTGGAGGGATAGTAAAGAT
>JBJOPG010000021.1:0-33322 GCA_046050865.1 Cyanobacteriota bacterium | reverse complement strand
TTGCTTCTCATCAATCCAACCTTGCCCAGCAGCAGCTTTAATCATGGCATATTCCCCACTGACGTTATAAGCAGCAACGGGTAAGTTGGTATATTCTTTAAGACGACGAATAATATCTAAATATGCTAAGGCTGGTTTAACCATAACAATATCTGCACCTTCAGCAATATCTAAAGCTACCTCTCTAATTGCTTCTCTTCCATTGGCAGGATTCATTTGATAGGTTTGCTTGTCGCCAAATTGAGGTGCGGATTCTAAAGCATCGCGGAAAGGGCCATAATAGGCTGAGGCGTATTTCGCCGAATAAGCCAGAATGCCCACATCTAAGTAACCAGCAGCATCTAAACCCTGACGAATTGCTCCTACTCTACCATCCATCATATCGGAAGGAGCTACCAGATCTGCTCCTGCTTCTGCTTGGGAGACTGCTTGTTTCACCAGCACTTCTACGGTTTCGTCGTTAAGAATTTTACCGTCTCGAACAATGCCATCATGACCATAAGTAGAAAAAGGATCGAGAGCAACATCGGTAATGACGGTAATTTCAGGAACCTCTTGTTTAATGGCTTTTATAGTGCGTTGAACTAAACCATCAGGATTATAGCTTTCTGTTCCTTGGTTATCTTTTTTGTCTGTAGGAATGAGATCGAGAGAATAACGATAAATTTCTGGCATCGAAGGGATTTCTTCCTGTTGGTTTTCCCCTTCGGTGACAAACACGGGATAAATCAAATCATTAACCGTTAACTGGTTTTCCCGCACCATACGGCGTAAAGATTCGGTGCGACGGAGGCGACGAGGACGGTGGAATAAAGAGAGCTGTTTAGCGTTGTGCTGGTTAGAAGTCATAAAGCCTAATTACTATCTAGTTAATTAGAATGATAATCATTATTATATAGACACATGGATAATCATTATCATTATTTTCCGCGAGTGAAATTAGCCAACTATATAGAGATAGCTATTCGATGAGTCAATGCCAGGGACAATTTGCAGCTCAACAAATACCACAGTTGCTTAGCGAAGCTATGCCGTAGGCTTATGGCTAAGTGGTACATCATCCCGATCCTAATTCTTATGAATTAACAATAGTTTGGACAGCTTTCAACCAGGTCTAAAACTGATAGGAAAGCCCTAAAGACAGCACTGGATAAACACCCAGAATGTCTAGTTCATCATTAAGTTCTGCTTCTTCATTCTCCAGAGTTCGATCCGCGGCAGATTCCACCTCGTCTTTCAATTCTGCGGGAATTTCGGCAGAAAAATTGCTAGTCACTGTCGCTTCAGGGGAAACGCCAAATACTACCCCCAGGTTCCACCAAAATCCCAAACCTTTACCTTCGGCGACGGCATTACCACCGCCAATGCCCAAATAGGGAGCAACAGAGTTGTTAATGTCAATGTCAGCATCAATAGTGGCTAAATTGTCAATATTTAAATCACGAATATCAATCGTTTCTCCATTAAATTCTACTGTTCCTAGTTCATCGGCAACTCGTTCTGAAACATCTGCCGTCCCTTGAATGTTGTTATTACCAAAAACCAAACCGGCACTGAGCCTAAAGCCAGAGCTTTTAAAAGGCTGCACATCAATTAGGGTGGAAACATTAAACAAATTTAAGTCCCCTTCATAGTCAAATTCTGTTTCATTGATATCGATGTCCGTACCAAAAGTGTTGACTCCCACCCTGGCATTGAAACTGGGGGATATCTTGCGTACGATATGTCCTCCCAGCCCGAAAGTACTTACTTCAGGCACAATTGCCCAACCACTCTTGGACTGAGGGCTGCTACTGTCAACTTGGGGCACAGGAATCTGTACAGGGGAATTCTCGCCTGATTGTTCACCATCAGGATTTATACCAGAACATTTGGAGTTATAGGGGTAGTTTTGACAGAATTTTTCTAGATCTAATGTTCTTGCCTGCTCAGTTGTTTGTTGAACATCGATCAGATATTTTTGCTGATTACTCTCTATCAATAAATCCCGTGCTTCAGTCGAAACCTCTGGTGATTTAGGTGGAGATTTAGCTAAAGAGGCGATATTAGTTTTTGGGATAGCGGTATTTTGAGCGATCGCTGGTGGAACGGCGATCGCGACCATGCCCCAACTTAATCCGAAAACAATTAACTTGTACTTTCTTGATTGGTAATAACTCATTTCGTAAATATAGCTACAAAAAAGGGCAGTAAGTAAGATACTACCCCTGAATTATTCAATTTCAGTTAGGGTTTAGAACTGATAGGAAAGTCCTAAAGACAGCACTGGATAAATTCCCATAATGTCTAATGCCTCATTCAGATCTTTTTCTTCATCCTTAAGAGATTCTTCTGTTTCTGCGATTACTCTTTCCTGTACTTCTTTTCGGATATTTTCAGGAAAATTAAAATTACTAGTCACTTCCGCGTTAGGAGAACCACTAAAAACTACTCCCAGATCCCACCAAAATCCTAATCCTTTCCCAGGCTTGACGGCATTACCACCCCCGATGCCCAGATAGGGAGCCACTCCTTCATTAATCTCGATGTTCGTGTCGATTGAAGCCAAGTTTTCAATGTTTGAGTCCTCAATATTAATTTTGAGTCCATTAGCCACTTGCTCGGAAATATCGGCGGTGCCTTGAACATTATTATTCCCAAAGACTAAACCACTGCTCAGTCTGATGCCCACCTTTTTAAACGGTTGGTAATCAATCAAAGTGGAAACATTAAACAGATTCAAGTTGCCTTTGTAGTCATACTCTGTTTCATTGATATTGATATCCCTGCCATAGTTGTTAATTCCTAACCTTGCATTGACATTAGGAGTGATTCTTTTGACTACATGTCCTCCAAGTCCCAAAGTACTAAGTTCGGGGACAATTGCCCAGCCACTTTTTTTCTTCTGGGAACTGTTAAGTTCAGCTTGGGGCGTAGAATCTTTGCCGAGGGAATTTTCTAATTGTCCTGGTTCTCCAGCCGGATTCCCAAGCGAGCATTTTGAGTTATGAGGATAGTTTTGGCAAAATTGAATCATGTCTAATGGTCTTTGAGCCACTATCGACGTGATTTGACCACTAGCGGTTGAGGTCGAAGTTAATAAACTTTGAGCCGAAGTTACTAGATTAACTGGATTTTCTAGATTTTCTGGGGTCTGATTTTCTTTAACGGATTCTGCCATGGCAGGTTGAGGGACGCAGCTCATTAGACCACAGCAAAGCCCAAGAAAACCCTTGATTACCATAGGATTTAAGCTATTAGTGTTCACGAATATTAATTCAAATAAATTGGGTTTATTTAGGCTAACATCGATTTTTTAGTTTGTAATGTAGCTGTAAACCTTGTTGTACGTGAATTCCACGAGTCGCCAAAGCGAATGATTAACTCTTCAGAAACAAATTAATCTGCTTAGGCTGGGGAAAGGGGAAAGGGGAAAGGGAAAATTAACTATTTAAGATCGCCTATTTCTAATTGATATATTTCTCGTCTGGATAAAGAAGTGAGTTTAGCTAACTGACGACTAGCTTGCGATCGCGTCATGCCTTGAGCCAATAATTGCTGTAGTTCTTGTTTTAATTCGGCTTCGGAAGTGATTAGATTAGTTTCTGCTGCCCCGCCCAAAACCAAGGTGTATTCTCCCTTGGGTTGACGCTCCTTGGTATAGAGATTAATCGCTTTCCCAATATTACCCCGCCAAAATTCTTCGTGTATTTTGGTTAACTCTCTAGCTAAGACTATTTCTCTGTCATTTCCGACCACTGTGGCTAAATCTTTGAGAGTCTTGAGAATACGGTGGGGTGCTTCGTATAGCACGATGGTCTTAGTTTCGCTGCGGAATAATTCCAATCTGGCTTGGCGATCGCTTTCCTTGAGGGGCAAAAATCCTTCAAAGATAAACCTGTCCGTCGGTAAACCCGATGCCGCTAAAGCGCTGATGACAGCCGTGCCCCCAGGAATGGGAATCACGGTAATTTGCTGGGCGATCGCTGCTTGCACTAATTCAACTCCAGGATCAGAAATACTGGGCATCCCTGCATCAGTAACTAATGCCAGACTTTCTCCCTGCTGTAAGCGGCTGATTAATTCCTGAATTCGACTATGGTGATTGTGTTCGTTATAGCTAATCTGAGGGGTAGAAATTGCTAGATGCTGGAGTAATTTACCTGTGCGTCGAGTATCTTCAGCGGCAATCAAATCTACTTCTTGGAGAATTCGGATCGCCCTCAGGGTAATGTCTTCTAAATTCCCAATCGGCGTACCGACTAAATATAGCTTGCCCATAGCTTGCCCAATTTTTTCTTGCTCAATTCTAAGTTACTGACCGTCTTGAATTTACTACTGTCTAATGATCATACTAGTCTGCCCAAGATAAGTTCGATGGAAAATTTTGAAATATATCAATTTAGAGCCACAAAATGGGCAAACTAATATACGTTAAAACGGGTTGATCAAATCATTACCAATTAACTTTCATCGTTAACCACCTTTTGCTAACTTTGGTTTCAATTTAATGAGTGCAAACAGTAAGTTAAAGGAACAACTGCTTTCCTTACACCAGCAAAAATTTACTGGTGTCTTGACCATCAGCCTTCAAAACGACCAACAGCAATGGGAGATATTTTTCCATCAAGGAGAATATCTATGGACAGAGGGGGGATATCATGCCAATCGTTCTTGGCGGCGGAATTTCAGTCAATATTGTCCTGAGATCAATGTCAGCACAGTGGTCATGAGGCATCAGCCGGAAATGCGATCGCATCAATACTGTTTGTTAAATATTTTGCTCCAAAGAAAAATGATTCAACGAGAGCAGATTAAAGCTCTGATTGAAAATCGTAGCCATGAAGTCCTATTTGATTTATTGCAGAAAGAATACAAAACTACTCTTCAGTATAGTATCGTTGCCACTTCTGCTCATCAGCTACTTAAAGAGGGCTTTAGTTTCTCTCTAGTGTCCCTCAATCTCGAACAGATAATCCGACAATCCCAGGCTGACTGGACTAGTTGGGGTCGTAAAGGATTAGCTTCTTGTTCTCCTCATCATGCTCCTCTGCTCCATCGCGGTCAAGATCTCCAGCAACAATTACCAGACTTTATTTTTGCTAATATGTCTCGACTCTTAAATGGCAAACAAACCCTCAGAGATTTAGCAGTTAAGATGGACAAAAGTGTTTTAGAAGTGACTTATGGCATCATCCCCTATTTTTTCAAAGGCTATTTAAGGCTCTTGGAAATTGCCGACTTATCTGATGCTCAAGCAATGCAATAAGATTAGACCTGAATTCAGATTTAAATTAATAAACCTGATAAACCTGAGATAATAGCAACAAGGAACATCCTAGCCGAAGCTTCACCTTGCTAATTCATACGGATATGATTTTTGCGTTTCAGTTTCAATCTCCTGGCCCGATTATCTTTGAGCTTGGCCCCATTGTGCTGCGTTGGTACGGTCTTTTAATTGCCTCAGCGGTATTGATCGGCGTAACTTTAGCTCAATATTTAGCGAAAGCACGTCGTGTAGATCCCGAACTCTTGGGAGACTTAGCGATCTGGTTAGTTATCGGGGCTATTCCCGGTGCTCGAATCTATTACGTTATTTTCCAATGGCAGGAATATGTCCAACGTCCTTGGTGGCATATGCTAGCGGTGTGGGAAGGGGGTATTGCCATCCACGGTGCGATTATTGGTGGTACGATCGCCACCATTATTTTTGCCCGCCTCCATCGGGTTTCTGTGTGGCAGCTACTAGATTTAGTTGCCCCGTCGGTGATTTTGGGTCAAGCCATCGGTCGCTGGGGTAATTTTTTTAACTCAGAAGCTTTTGGTAAACCAACGGATTTACCCTGGAAACTGTTTATCGCGCCGCAATACCGTCCGTTAAAGCTAATGGACTATGAGTTTTTTCACCCGACTTTTCTCTATGAATCTCTGTGGAATCTTGGCATATTTGCCTTGCTAATGTGGTTGTTCTTTTGGGGCTTGACCAAAACCCCCCGTCTCAAAACTGGGGCGATCGCTGGGGTATATTTAATCGGCTACAGTCTAGGTCGAGTCTGGATTGAATGGTTACGAACTGATAGTTTGATGATTGGGCCTTTAAAAATGGCGCAGTTGGTCAGTTTGAGTGCGATCGCTCTCGGTCTCTTGATCCTTGCCTGGTTGTACTGGTGGCAAAAACCTTTACCTGATGTTGTGGCCCTACCAGATCGCCGCTCAGAAGCCAACTACAGACCATAATAATTTAAATATTCCCTCTATTAATTACTAATTAATGAACTTAACTCCCATTACCCTGCAACCTGCGGTTTATATTATTGGCGCAGGGCCAGGAGATCCTGAACTACTGACCATCAAGGCTTACAAAATACTTGCCCAGGCTGATGTGATTCTCTATGCTGATTCTTTAGTACCCCAGCAGATTTTGCAGGATGTACGTCCTGATGCTGAACTAGTGAAAACGGGTAATAAAACCCTAGAGCAAATCATTCCGCTGGCAATTGAGAGGGTTAGGGCGGGAAAATCTGTTGTCCGTCTACATTCGGGAGATCTAACTTTATATAGTGCGATCGGCGAACAGATGCAGGCTTTTACTGAGGCAGATATTCCCTTTGAATTGATTCCTGGGATTAGTGCCTTTCAGGCAGCAGCGGCTAAACTCAGCACTGAGTTAACTATCCCAGATTTAGTCCAAACTATTATCCTCACCAGAGTTAGCGGACAAGCTTCTGCGGTTCCTGAAGCGGAAGAATTAGCTTCTCTAGCTGCTCACAAAGCTAGTTTGTGTCTCTATTTAGCTGCCCGTCATAGCGAAAAAGCTCAAGAACAGTTATTAGAACATTACCCCGAAGATACCCCTGTGGCGGTTTGTTATCGTGTGGGTTGGCAGGATGAACAAATCTGGGTCGTCCCCCTCACTAAAATGGCTGCGGTGACCAGGGAAAATGATTTAATCAGGACAACTCTTTATCTGATTACTCCCGCACTCCAGGAGGCAGTGACAACCCGTTCTCGTCTTTATCACCCCGAACACCATCATCTATTTCGACCAGAGAAAAAACCTGAGCAAATAAAGTAGGCAAAATAGGTAAACATAGATGGTCAAAATCATCAAACAAACGATCGCTATGAAGACTCGCGATCAGGTAAGGCTGGATGCAGATATCTATCGACCTGATACAGAGGAAAAGTTACCAGTTCTATTGATGCGCCAACCCTATGGGCGAGAAATCGCCTCGACGGTGGTTTATGCTCATCCCCGCTGGTATGCTGCCCAAGGATACATCGTTGTCATTCAGGATGTACGGGGTCGAGGAACCTCGGAAGGTGAGTTTGACCTCTTTACCCACGAAGTTGCCGATGGCTTAGATACGATTAACTGGGTGTCCACCTTGGCCTACAGTTCGGGAAAAGTCGGCATGTATGGTTTTTCCTATCAGGGCATGACCCAACTCTATGCCGCAGCTCATCAGCCAGCCTGTTTAAAGGCGATCGCCCCGGCGATGGTAGCCTACGATCTTCACAGTGATTGGGCTTATGAAAACGGCGCATTTTGTCTTGGGAGTAATCTCCCCTGGGCAATTCAACTGGCGGGGGAAACTGCTCGTCGTCAGGGAGATGAAGCAGCCTATTTAAAACTAAAAGCAGCCGCTCATAACCTTCCTTTAAATGGCTCGATTGCGGCTAATCCTCAGTTAATGCAAGAGTTAGCCCCCGACTCTTTCTATCATCAATGGTTGCAGAATCCTGATGCCACTGCCGAATATTGGCAAAAGCGATCGCCCAAATATCTTTTAGCTCAGGTAGATTTGCCGATGCTTCATATTGGGGGCTGGTTTGATCCCTATTTACGGGGAACCATGAATCTGTATCAGGCAATGGTCGCTCAAAGTCAACAACCCCAGCATTTGTTAATTGGGCCCTGGGGGCATCTTCCTTGGGGCAGCAAGCTAGGAACCCTGGACTATGGCGTAGCAGCCCAAAATCCCATTGACGAAATTCAGCTTCGTTGGTTCGACCATTGGTTGAAAGATATCGACACAGGATTACTCGCAGAATCAAGCATCTCTTGGTTTGAAATGGGTAGCAATAGCTGGCGAGAGTTTGATAGTTTACCTCCTGAAAATTCACCAAGGGAACAAACAATCTTTTACCTCGCCAGTGATGGTTTAGCTGGCATTAGAGCAGATAGCGGCATGTTGTGGCAATTATGGCAGGAGGAAGAATTAGTCGATCCTACCCCCCAAGAATTAATTGAAACCGACCTCTCGGAGATTGTAACGGAGTTTGACAACAGCACTGATATTTTAGTTCACGACCCTTGGCGACCAGTACCTGCATTAGGGGGACATGCTATCTATCCCAGTGGCTCTTTTGAGCGATCGCTTTTAGACTGTCGAGCAGATATCTTAACCTACACGTCCGCCCCCTTAGCATCAGATTTACATCTGGCAGGAGCAATGACGCTCGAAGTCTACTGCACTGTAGAAAATCCTAGCTTTGACCTCTGTGGGGTGTTATCTACTGTCTCCCCAGATGGTACAATCTACAACTTCACCCAGGGATACATACGAGTAGTAACCTTAGATGCTCAAGATGCGCAACCTTCCCTGAGCAAAATTCCTTTACAGCCAACCTGTATTTGTATCAAAGCGGGGGAAAGTTTACGCCTTAGTCTAAGCGGAGCTTGTTTCCCTTCCTATCCTGTCAATTCAGGAGATGGCAAATTTCCCCACGAATCTCGCCAGATAGATCATCAGATCATTACCATTGAAGTTCATTCAGGGGGCGACTATCCTTCTAAATTGGTGATGAATCCTTAAAATTCATAACTAATACTTAACCAATACTAATTTACTACCAAGGGATAATCTGGGGTTGGATTGAGGGGACAACTAAATACGTAATCTCCCGTCGTTAAATCAACTTCATAATCCTTAGTAATTCCCTGAGTCAAACCACCTCCACTAACTTTCGGCAAACTCACCTGCTTGATTCCTTTCCCTCTCAAATAAAAACCCAATGGATAGGGAACATTGGAATTAGTGACGCGAAAAATATACTTGCCTGATTTTAGCTCTAGAGGTTTAAATCCAGACTCCCTCGAAGTTAAAGTCTCGCCATTAATCTTTTTACAATCATCAGCATTCTGAGGTTGATACTGATAATTTTTTCCTTCAACTTCCAGAAATTGACAACCCACTTGAGTGAGATTAATCACCTCTGGGTTAGATTTACCACGGGAATCAGGTTTTTGACCTGAGGTAGCTGGGCTAGATGAGTTCAATAAGCTTTTGTCTGCTTGATTGCTGGTACAGGCTGCTAAAGAAAACAATAATAGGCTACTACAAATAAAAGATAGGTAATTCATCAAGGTAATTTATCTATTACTTCTAATGTGGATTAGCTTCGTTCAAATAATCTGGTTTTAAGCTCTAAGCCCAAGATATAGACTCATCCTTAAGTCAGCTCGTGTATATCAAACTTCATACACAACTAATTACAGAGCCAAATAAGATCAATTAAAAGCTTATAGCTTATGGCTTGTAGCTTACAGCTAACAAACTAATAACATATGCTATTTATTTCACATCAGACGTCTATTATCTATTAAGGTATGGGTTAAAGGGCAAGAAAAGAAGGGGAGAAGAACAAAACTTTGCTCTATCTCCCCAAACCTATAAAACTAATAATTGGATA
The DNA here is from genome assembly GCA_046050865.1 of Cyanobacteriota bacterium. Taxonomy (GTDB): domain Bacteria; phylum Cyanobacteriota; class Cyanobacteriia; order Cyanobacteriales; family Xenococcaceae; genus Waterburya. Next base: position 23,647 of record JBJOPG010000021.1, on the reverse strand, counting down.
ATTGGCTAGCTAGTCAATGCTTATTTAGGAGCGTCTGCGGGAGCAGCAGCAGGGTCAGTGGCACCAGCACAAGGAGCTGCACCAGCACAGGGGGCTGTTTCGGTTGCTTCTCCACCAGTTTCAGTTTGACCACCTTCAGGGGTAGTAGCACAAGAAGTAATTAAACCTAAACTCAAGACAGAAGCAGCAAATAGAGTTCCTAAATATTTAACTTTCATAATTTTTCTCCCAAAGAAAACTTAAATTGAAACAGTTTACTGAAGCAAATTATACAGTTGCTCCTTAGTACCAAGTTAATGTAACCAAATAGACGGAAAATTTTTGATAAGACTAGCCTGAATCCGTCAAGCTTAATCAAAATTTTATCTAGTGGTTATGAATTTGTAGCACAATTTATTTGATTGAGCAAAATTTGGTAGTCGTGAAGATGTAAAGATGGGTTGCCCCAAAGGACGATGCTAAGCTTCCGACGGACTTTTGTTGTAGAGTAATCTCTAAACAAAATTTAGCGAATAGTAGAATATTTGATCTGATACGAGATTTCTTCTATGGGTAAGCAATCACTATCAAGATTATTATAGGAAAGCTGAAGTCTTTTCTCTCCCGCATATTGGATGAGCTTGCCGCTGTATAAATCAGCTTTTGTTCCCAGGCTTTGAATCCTTACTTTACCATTAAATACCGTAGCTCTGGCTAAATAGATGACTAAATCATCTCTAGAAGGACGATTCACGGTAGTGCTAGCGGTCAAATGGGCTACTCCTCTTTCGTCTATTTCTTGAGTCATTGCCATTGCCGTATTTCTAATGCCCCGAATCGCCACAATAGCGGCAGCTACAGCCATGGTGATATCTATCCCATCATCAGTCAAAATCTTGCGGGTAGAAAGAAATTGAAAGTTTTGCTCTCCCAAATCATCTCGAATCCGACGATGAATCATATTGTGGGGACGATAGTCCGTTAGAGCACCGACGATCGCTCCACAGGCATGACGAGGTTCTCTCCAGGGGGATTCACGGGTTTTGCCGTAGATCCGTTGATCTCCCTCTTCTAGCCGTCCTACATGGGTTTTGAGATCCGTTGCCACTAGAACCATGGATTGAGAATTTCCTTCATAGAGTCTACGACGCAAAGGTTCATCCATCTGATGTGCCACAGTGACATGGGCTAAAGTTGCTCCGTTATCTGTGCCCCCCCCGGCGGGAAAGAATGCTTCAAGTTTGAGTTCCCCAATTTCTGACAAGGTAGCAAAGCGCGATGCCACCACATCTCGATATCGCTTGGTAACTTCTCCTTGGTGAATGCGATCGCCACAGTTGGTATAAGCCAACGTAGTAACGACGCTGGGTAAACTTAAATCTGCACCGCAGATCTGGATATCAGTATGACTAGAGGCAGCAAGCTGTAATTCGTCTCTCAGTAACTGTAAGCCGTTGATCAAAGCATAGCGATCGCTAACAATCTCGTTTAAGTAGTTATGATAGGCATTTCTTTCCATGCCAAAACTGGCGGGCAGTTGCCAAAACTGATCAATACGTTTTTGAGCAGACTCGGCATCAAAAGTTAGAGACATAAAATTAGTTTTTCCTCATGGGTAAGGAGAAGTAGTTTCAAGTAGTCTTTTGCTAGAAGCTAGAAGCTAGAAGCTAGAAGCTAAATAATAGCGATATGAATAATAGCATCTCCTTGATTGACTAGGGGATTCTGGATATGACTGATGACAATACCCTCGACGCTGGCACGGATGGGAATTCTTCTTTCCCCGAAAGCATTGGTAATATAGCCTAATTCTTGTCTTTTAGAGACTTTATCCCCCAGGTAGACGAGTAGATGAAAAATTCCCCCATAAGAGGCTCGAATCCATTTGCTTTGTTTTGCTCTCAGGGAATGACCGATGGAGGGCACTAGGTCATCTTGATACATTTCTAAATGCTTCATCACCCCCAGAACTCCTGAAATACCCACTTTAATGGCTAGATGGTTAAGACGTAATGCCTCCCCCGCCTCATACAGTAAAACAGGAATACCTTTTCTAGTTGCAGCGTGACGGAGAGAACCATCTCTAGAGCTAGACTGCATCATGAGGGGGGCGCCAAAAGCCTTGGCACAGTTATAAGTAGTTTCGTCTTCTAGATTGGCTCTAATCTGAGGTAAATTAATTCGATGTACCGCAGCTGTATGGAGATCGATGCCAAAATCACTTCGTTCCACAATTTCCCGCATAAATAAATTGGCAAGGCGAGAAGTCAGGGAGCCATTTTCTGACCCAGGAAAGGAACGGTTTAAATCTCTGCGATCAGGTAAATAACGGGATTGTTCAATAAAGCCAAAGACATTGACAATGGAAACAGCAATAATTGCCCCCCTTAACTTTTGGGGATTAACCCGCCCCAGGATTTGAGCAATAATCTCCACTCCATTTAGTTCATCGCCATGAATCGCGGCGCTTAACCAGAGGGTATGTCCTGGCTCAACCCCATTAACTACAGTCACAGGAAGTGACACTAATGTTTTGGTAGCTAGGCGGGTTACGGGCAGCTCAAAACGGCGTAATTGTCCTGGAGCGATGGTTTCTTTGGCAATTTCAATAATATTATTGTCCGACACAGAGTTTAGGGTTTGTCCTTAAGTTCTAAAAACTTCTAGTATCTAATGCGATCGCGAAATACGCCAGAGGGATGGTCGAGATCTTCGGTCTGTTCAGCATTTTTGGCGATGAATTCAATGATTGTTCCGGCTACATCAATTCCGGTAGCAGCTTCAATTCCTTCCAATCCAGGGGAAGAATTGACCTCCATAACCACTGGGCCATGATTAGAACGCAACAAGTCTACCCCCGCAATCTTTAGCCCCATCGCTTTTGCAGCCCTAATTGCCGTATCTTTTTCTTCTGGGGATAAATCAACTTCCTTGGCATTCCCTCCCCGATGGAGATTGGAGCGAAATTCTCCCTCTGCCCCCTGACGTTTCATGGCAGCAATTACCTCTCCTCCCACCAGAAAACAACGGATATCAGCACCGCCAGCTTCTTTGATAAACTCTTGAACTAAAATATTGGCATCTAAGCCACGGAAAGCTTCAATTACTGATTTGGCAGCTTGATAGGTTTCTGCTAGCACGACGCCGATACCTTGGGTGCCTTCTAGGAGTTTAATCACTAATGGAGCGCCACCAACGGTTTCAATTAGTCCATCAATATCTTGAGTGGCGTGGGCAAATCCCGTAATCGGCAACCCTACTCCTTCCCTAGCCAAAATTTGCATCGAGCGTAGTTTGTCGCGACTGCGGGAAATTGCCTGGGATTGATTAGGGCTAAAAACATCCATGACTTCAAACTGTCTAACTACCGCAGTGCCATAAAAAGTCTTCGATGCCCCAATGCGAGGAATGATGGCATCAAAATTTTCCAGAGGCTGACCTTTATAAACAATGGTGGGCTTTTTAGAAGTAATATTCATATAGCAGCGGAGGTAATCAATCACTCTCATATCATGTCCCTGCTCTTGTCCTGCTTCTCTTAAACGTTTGGTGGAGTAAAGATGGGGATTTTGCGAAAGAATTGCTATTTTCATATTACAGATCGCGATAGGTTTTACCAGAGCTAATTTATATTTTTATGGTTTACGATGACTTTGCAGGAAAGAACCTCCCGGATCGACTAAAAACTTATTACGTACCGCTTGTCTTCCCAGTAACATCCGAAAGCCCATCACGTCTCTATTAGTTAAAGATAGTTCAATTGACCAGATATATTTCCCCACCTCAATGTTAGTTTTGATCACTGGTCTGAATTGAGCTATTCCTCCAGAATTACGTATTTTACGATACTCCAATAATTCCGCTTCAGTGGTGACCGTGGTTTTGCTATCTCGCTGTAGAGGATGAATTTGGAAGCGGATGATTTTTTTGCCGTTGCAGGATAACTCTTGAATGTTGAAGGCATGAATCGCAGAGGACCTTGCTCCTGTATCGATCTTTGCCTTAATCTTGCCGATGTTTAACTGGGGCAGGGAGACAAATTCTCGCCAGCCAATAATTCTATTAGACGCAGCTAGGTCACTCGTATCGTATCGGTTTTGATGGTGGGACACAAATTTTGATGATCAGACAAAAAATACAGTTTGATTTTAGGTCAATTTCGGTTGTTTTCACGAAAATTTTCGTGAAAAACTTTCAGCAATTCGGCTGAGGTTATTTATTGTATTTATTTGTATAGTATAAGTGTCTAATATGATTGTTTTTATCTAGTATTCTGATATACATCCCATATACAAAAACCATAGAAAAAAGGCATCAGCGAACACTGATACCTTTGGAGTCCCACGAACTGTAACGCACCAAAATTTGGTACTCCTACAGGATGTTTTAACATTTTCCTGTGATGTATCAAATCATACCATTTTTCTCTGATTTTGCCAGATGTTAGCTCAAAGTTTGCTTGTGTTGATTAACTTTCATCCAAGCTGCTTCCGCTGCACGTTTTTCTGCTTCTTGTTTGCGACGATCCTTGCCCCTACCGTACACCTTGCCTTGGATTAAGACTTGAGCAGTGAATTCTTTAGCATGGTCTGGCCCAGATTCCTCGATAATTTGGTAGTTGGGTTTTGTCTGATGATGGGCTAATGCCCACTGTTGTAAACGATTTTTGCTATCAATGAATGTTGCCTGGGGTGTGGTTATATCCTGTTCCTTGCCAGATGGAACATTGCTAGATTTATTGACCAATTGTCTAGCCAGAGGATGAAATATTTGTAGAATATATTGGCGAACGGGTTCTATACCCGCATCTAAAAAATATGCTCCTAATGTTGCTTCAAAAGTGTCATTGAGCAGAGAAGGGTTGTTTCTCCCACCATCCTTCGCAGTCCCTTTTCCCAGGCGCATTAACTCGCCTAAGCCCAATTCTGCTCCCAGTTGACCTAACTGTTTTTCATCTACTAAGCGCGATCGCAAATGAGTTAATTGCGCCTCATTAATGGTCGGATACATACTGTAGAGCATCTCCGCCACCACAAATCCCAACACCGCATCTCCCAAAAATTCTAACCGCTCATTATCTGCGATCGCTCTCGGGTTCTCACTCGGGTTTTCATTGGCATAGGAGCGATGGGTTAAGGCTAGCTCAAATAAATCGGAGTTGTTAAACGTTGGTAATTGATGCTGCATTTTGGTCAATGATCGCACTTTTTATTATTAAGTTTTACAACAAAATAAATAAAATATCCGGCTAAGGCAGAAGTGATTGCTAGCCAAAAACTAAAAAACTAATTAGTTTTCAGCCAACAGTTATTAATGAGTAGGATTAACAAATTTGAGCAAGAAAAGCATCAGCTAGTTGAACGGCTAGTGCATCAGCTTTTGGCTGTTAATAATGATCGACAACAAACAACTGCTATTAATCAGCTGGTAGCTACTATTTTGCGATCGCGCCCTATATGTCACCGATTTAAGGGCATGCCCCTAACGGGAATTTATCAAGAAATATATCTACAAGCTAAGGAAAAGCTAATTCATCATATCAAAATTCAAACTAATCTGGCTCAAAATAGTCAACAGCCAAGAATAGTAGTTATTTCTCCTCCCCTAAGTGCTGTTGCTTTATATAGACTGCAAAACCAAATTTTTCTCGATCATCTAGATGATCAGCAGCTCAAAAAAATGGGCTTGGCAGCTCAAAGTTTTGCCCTTAATAGTGAGTTAAGAACCTATGCTTTAACCGAATTAGTCAGAGCGATCAAATTTTCTGGCAGACTCTGTAGACCCCATCGGAGCAAATTCTCTGCTGAACTTTATCAGACTCTCTACGAAGAAGCGATCGCTGAAACCTTGGGGTATATCTGTCTAAACATTGACCTTTACGATCCTGAGCGAGGGGACAAGAAATTTATGAACTGGGTTAATTTTAAACTAGATAAATCAGTATTAAAATGTTATGAAAAATATTATCGCTATGCTCAATTTGAAATCCCTTCATCCCAAAATTTAGAGCAAATTGTGCAAGAAATAGTAGTACCAGATTTAACTGAAGTTCTACGGGAATATTTAATCAGAGACCCCGATCAAATATTTAGTACTACTCATATTAGAAATAGACCAGATGCTAATTTTACCCAAGTGGCACTGGCAAAATTTTCGGGCAAAAGTTGGGAAGAGATCTCTCATCAATTACAGATTCCGATTCCTACCTTGAGCAGTTTTTATAATCGCTGGTGTCGCCGTTTTGCTCCCCTAATAAACACAGAATTAAAACATCATTTTTAGCATTTTGTTAGAGATTACCGAGATTTTATGAACACTAACGCCAAATCCGCAGTATTTCAGACTCATATTTCCTGGAGCGCTCATATCCAAGCTGAAAAATTTCGACGTTATCAATCTCAGGGAAGCAAAGCTAAACAAGTTTATCTCAATACCTTAGCTGTTTCCGTAGCTAATTCTTATCTTAATCTGCTAGGTTGGTCAACTAGTTTAGTCCAAAGCGATAGTTGGAATCCAATCTCCCAAACGATGATGAACGTTGCTGATTTACAAATACCTGGCTATGGAAAATTAGAATGTCCCGTCGTGTTATCAGGTCAGAGCACCGTCATAGTCCCTCCAGAAACTTGGTCGGGGAGGATTGGCTATCTAGTAGTGATGCTTGATCAAGCCCTGCAAACAGCGACCATCCTCGGTTTTGTACCTGAGGTACACCAGATGGAACTACCTTTAGAACAGTTAGAATCCTTAAGTAAGTTTCCTACCTATTTAAGTCAACAAAAGCGACTTGAACCTACCACGAACACGGACTTAAGTGCCTGGATGATCAAAACCTTAGACTCTGAAGCATTAAACTCTGATTGGCAACAGCTTGATCAGCTGTTCACGACCTTAAGAGTAATGAATTTTAGAAATGGACAAGAATTAGCACAGTTACCATCTACATCTACATCTACATCTACATCTGCATCTGCTTCGGTAAGTCGGTTCAAGTTAGTTAGTTTAGGTCAAGATGCTGAATATACGATCGCCTTAATTTTGGATCTTCAACCCCTCAATGAAAAAGAATTTAATGTTTCGGTAAAAGTTAGCAATTATCAAGATGAGCATTATTTGCCAGAAGGATTGGAGTTAGTGATTGTCGACCAAGCTAGTCATTCGGTAATGACTGCCCAGGCTAATCAAACGGAGACCATTGAATTCTGTTTTAGCGGCGAACTACAGGAGAATTTTGCGGTGGAAATTGCTTTGGAGGAGCAATTTGTGGTGGAGCACTTTACCATATAAACTAGCTCACCTCCCTCGATGAATCCATGACCAAGTTAGTCGTACTTAAATTTAGTGGCAGTTTAGCATCGGGATTTTTGGTCAATGCTGAGATTGGACAGGAAGGACAAGCTGTGGAGCGGGGCTGTACGGCAAGCTTACCCCCAGCTAGAGAACTACACTGCTATCTAACTACTTGGCAACAGCATTATCATCTGCTAGACAACAATCATCGCATTAAGCCCCAGCAAATTATCTATGATGGCTCCATTAATCCTTACCAGCGATTAATGAGGTCGGCAAACAAGCTTCAGCAAGCATTAGGGCAGTGGTTGGACTCTCCTGATTTCAGCCCCATCGATAAACGTTTACGAGAAGCCTTAAGCCCCACAGAAGCCGCCAGGATCTTAATTTGTAGCGATCGCCCCGAAATCTATCAGCTTCCTTGGTGTTGCTGGGATCTAGTGGAAAGCTACCCCAAGTTAGAGATTGCCGTCAGTAATCCCAATTTCGCCCGTGTCTCTATGGTGCCCACCAGACAGCAACATCAGCGAGTTAAAATTTTAGCCATTCTAGGTGATAGTCAGGGAATTAATCTGGAGGAGGATCGGATTTTTCTCGATACCTTAGATACTGGAACAGTGAAATTTTTGGTGGAACCGACAATCCAGGAATTATACGAGCGTCTCTGGCAGGAACCGTGGGATATTGTTTTTTTTGCAGGACACAGTAAAACTATAGAACGACAGGGGATTTTATATCTCAACCCTGAAGATCAGTTAACAATTGAACAACTCAAGCATGGGTTTAAACAAGCGATCGCTTCAGGATTGCAAATAGCGATTTTTAACTCCTGCGATGGATTGGGTTTAGCAGAAGAATTGGGTCAGTTGTCTTTACCTCAATCGATTGTGATGCGACTGCCGATTCCTGATCAGATGGCACAACAGTTTATGAAATATTTTCTTCAGGCTTACGCTGGGGGAAATTCTCTCTATCTCTCCCTCAGGGCAGCGAGGGAACAGCTACAAAGTTGGGAAAAACTTTTTCCTTGTGCTAGTTGGCTCCCCGTAATTTACCAAAATCCGGCGGTGATTCCCCCTCAATGGTCAGACTTTTGCCCCCCAAGAGATTATGGCTTACCCTTCCAACTTAAATTTAGCAATCTACGACAGTTATTCATTAAGGCTATGTTCGTCGCGGCGATCGCTACTACCTTAGTCTGGTTGCTGCAATTTTGGGGTTGGTTTGCACCGGGGGAATTAAGCGTTTATGACCGTCTGATGGTTTGGGGCTATAATCCTCCCGTCGATCCCAGGGTAATCGTCGTAACGATTGACGACCAAGACCTGATCTATCAAAAAGAACAACTGGGGGTAACAATGAATCTGGGGGGTTCTTTGGCGGATGCAGTACTCCAGCAGCTATTGGAAAAACTTGAAATTGGTCAGGTGAGGGCGATCGCTTCTGATATTATTCACGATTTCCCCTTTGAACCTCAACTAGCAGACACTATCGTCCAAAATGATCATTTTGTCGGAATTTGTCGGATTAAAAACCCCCCGACTTTAGTTAGCATTGCGCCCCCGTCTCAACTGGGAGAACCGCAGCTTGGGTTTAGCAATTGGGCGATCGATGATGATGGTGCAATTCGGCGACAAATTCTAGGAATGTCTCCCGACGAAGTATGTGAAACTAGTTTTTCCCTCAGCCTACGTCTAGCCCTGAAATATTTAGGTGATGTCCCCACCAAATTTAATGCTCAAGAACCCTTGGAGATTAATCATATTGCGCTCCCCAGACTCCAGACTTTTAGTGGTGGATATCATTTACCCGAGACTCAAGGCTATCAAATTCTCCTGAATTATCGTCGGGCAATACCACAAACCATTCCCTTGAGAACTATACTTTCTATGTCTCAAGCAGACATTAATGAGTTGGTACAAGACAAAATTATTTTAATTGGCGTCAAAGGTTATAACCACGACCTCCACAATACTCCTTATAGTCGAGGTCAACAGGCAAAACGCTCTCCAGGAGTCGTAATTCACGCTCTCATGACAAGTCAGATCATTGATGTAATCTTAGGGGAACAAAAACTGCTGCGGTGGGTACCAGAAGGATGGGAAATGCTCTGGATTAGCTTCTGGTCAATGATTGGCGCTGTCATAATTTTAGGCAATAGTTTAGGCAAAAATTTAGACAAAAAGCGATCGCCGATTAAAATCATGGTAGAAATTGCCGTTTTCCTGGCTCTACTGTTCATCTGTTGTTGGGGATTACTGATCAATAATATCTGGATCACGGCGGTCGCCCCCGCCTTCGGCTTAATCCTCGCTGCCATCATTGCTCTAGGGTACAGCAGTTTTCAAGAGAATAGACTACGCTATTGATCAGTTTTTAGTTTTTAGTTCTATCTAATTTCTCTAATGTTATTTGCCATCATTATAGTTTTGCTGTTAATTGGCAATTGGTTTTTAAGTAACACCTTGATCTTTCTTCCCGTGGATTTAGCGATCAATTTTGGTTCCCTCGGTTGGTGGATCTTAGCCTTAATCTCCATCTCCTTTGTCGCTTGGTGCATTAGTGACGATTAATTGAATCAAGAGTAGGTGCAACGCAATGCTTGCTCCATACCAGTTAAAAATAAAGCGATCGCCTTGCGGCCATAGAACATAATAAAAAAGAGTCACCTTAATCTTTCAATGATAAAAGGTGTAATTTTTGACAGAGGTAAAATATGTTTAACTGCGCCTAATTCAATTGCTTCACTAGGCATCCCAAAGATTACCGAAGTTTCTTGATCTTGAGCAATAGTTAGCCCTCCTGCTTGGTGAATCAGCTGCATTCCCGCTGCGCCATCTTTGCCCATACCAGTTAATAATACAGCGATCGCATTGTGACCATAAACTTGTGCCACTGATTTGAAAAGCACATCGACGGCGGGACGATGACCGCTAATGGGAGGAGACTCGGAACAGAGGAACTGCCCTTGACTATTTAATTCTAGGTGTTTTTTTTCTGGCGGAAAGTAAATTCTTCCTGGTTGAGGAGTAATTCCAGAACGAGCTATTTCAATTGGTAAGGCACTGGTGAGACTCAGCCACTGAATCAAACCATCCAGAAAACCATGGCTAATATGCTGCACACAGACAATTGGCACCGAAAAATCAGCTGGCAAACGAGCAAAAATTACCTGTAAAGCTTGCGGTCCTCCTGTAGAAGTGCCGATCGCCACTATCTTGATTGTTGAAGCAGCATTGAGGGAAGTGGGTCGTAGAGTATTAGGGAAAAAATCAGGTTTTAGACTTGCTTGAGGAGTGCGTTTTCTAAACACTTTGACTCCAGCCAAAATTTTGATTTTATTGATTAGTCGTAATTGATTGATTTGAGTATCTGGGTCTACACTCGAACGCGGTTTGGGAAAAATATCTACAGCACCAGCTTCAAGCAACTCAAAAATACGGTGACGTTGTTCTGTCTGTACCGAAATGCTAATCACTAAAATGGGTCGAGGATACTTTACCATTACCTGTTTGGTAAATTCCAAACCATCCATTTTGGGCATATGGAAATCGGTACAAATTACATCGGGGTCGAGTTGAGGAATCAGAGCTAATCCTTCAATTCCATTACTGGCAGTGCCGACTACTTCTATTTCAGGAGATGTACTAAAAATATTTTTGAGTACAGTTTGAAAAATGACAGAATCTTCAACAATTAAGACGCGAATGGGCATAAGAAGCAAAAAATATTGACTAGCTATTAATTTAGATTAATCGAGCTAGAGTATCTAATAAAACATTTTGACTAAATTGCCCCTTAACAATATAGGCATTTGCTCCTGCCTCTGCACCTTTGCGCTTGTCTTCATCGGTACCTAATGAGGTGACCAACACAATTGGAAGTTCACTGTATTCATCGTTTTGTCTAATACGTTCAGTAAACGAAAAACCATCAAGATTGGGCATTTCGATATCGGAAATTACGGCATCAAAATAATTATTTTGGTTATTTTGTAATTTGTTGTAGCCATCTAGACCATCTACGGCAGTGACTACTTCATAACCTGCTGCTTCTAGTAAGCGTTTCTCTTGGGTACGAACCAATACAGAGTCTTCCGCCAACAAAATTTTTAATTTTCCTGGCTGTAAACTAGCTACTCTTGACTGTGATTCGGGCAGCAGATTGGAATTTGAACCAGTCATTGCCCGTAGAGAAGAATTATTGCCCTTCAAAGATTGCAGCAGATCTCCAGCAGCAAGAATCATGCAGACTTGTCCAGTTCCTAGAATAGTTGCTCCTGCAACATTCCTCACGCGACGTAAAATGTTACTTTGAGGCTTAAATGCGACATCGATAATATCCAACAGGCGATCGACAATTAGCCCAAATCTTTCTTCTCCTACCTTCATTAATACACAAGGTTTGAGTCTAGTAGAGCTATGTTCATGTTTAGCTGCCACAGCATAGGCTGGAGAATTGGTAATTTGCAGCAAATCAGCTAAATTAGCCACTGAAACTGCTTTGCCGTCCATAATAATCGCGTCTTTGCCTTCTAAAGGAAAAATTCGCCCTGGGTCGATTTGCAAATTAGCTTCCACAAAATCAACGGGGATAGCATGAACAATACCGTGGATCTCAACCAATAAAACATCAGATTTCGCCAAAGTAGTAGGCAGTCTAAGATTGAAAGTACATCCCTGATGAGGAATAGAATCAATGTTAATGATTCCTTTGAGCTTTTCAATGTTATTTTTGACCACATCCATACCTACCCCGCGACCAGAAACTTCGGTAACAAAATTACAGGTGGAAAATCCAGGCTGAAAAATTAGAGCGTGAAGTTGACTAACGCTCATGCTCTTTAGTTCTTCTGGAGAATGTAAACCCCGTTTAACAGCAGTATTTTTGATCTTCTCAATGTTTAAACCACGACCATCATCTTCCAGTTCGATGACAATTTTATTACCCGCCTGATAACCTGTTAATCTAATGGTTGCTTGGGCTGATTTTCCTGCTCGTCTGCGTTCATCTGGGGTTTCTATGCCATGGTCGATCGCATTACGAATTAGATGCATCAGCGGATCTTTAATTTCTTCCAGGATTTTTTTATCTACCTGAGTATCGCCACCCTCAATCACTAACTGCACTTGTTTAGCCTGTTCTTTAGCCAAATCTCTAACTAGACGAGGAAAAAGCTGAAATACTTGGGATAAAGGTAATTGTCTGAGGTTAGCAATTTTTTCTTCTAGTTCGCCGACGACAAACTCTAGTTTAGTATTATTTTCTTGAGCGAGAGTTCTCAGGTATTCGATTTTTTGCTCTAAACGTACTTCAATCGTTTCAGTTTCCTGCTCGTATCCGTCAAAGTTTGACTTTTGAAATCCCTTAGTTTTTAGCTCTTTCCACAAATTAGAGACCTGTTCAATCTCCCTGACAGTATGACTCATACGAGTTTTGCTGACAATTAGCTCTCCTACCTGAGTCACTAATTTATCTAAAGATTTTGTTGGTACGCGAACTGTCTCAATGCGATACGGTTCATCAATCTTAGTGGGATAAATAGCAATCTCTGCGGCAGTTTCCACTAAAGATCCTTGTCCATTGACTGTAGCTATAGCGGCAGAGCGCTGAATCAATTCGCTACGGGGTTGATGAGTTAAAGGGAATTGCTCTTTTTTCGCTTTTTCTTCTTTTTTCTGGTTTGTATCTGACAATATTGGAGATGCTGACGGTGGGAAATTAGGTTGTGTTTGTTGTGTTAACTCAACCAACTGTGCAATGGTTTGCTCAATATTTACACCACCAGGTTCACCAGTTAAAGCTTCCTCTAGCAGTCTTTGCATCCCATCGAGAGTTTGGTATAGGCGATCGCTTAATTGACTAGTAAAGGTTATTTCTTGGCGCTGTATTTTACCTAACACTTCTTCTAAGTTATGGGTTACCGCTTCCATGGTGGTCACCCCCACCACTCGCGAGTCGCCTTTTAAACTATGGGCTTCTCTGAGTAAATCCTCAATAATTTCTAGCTGAGTGGGGTTTTGTTCTAGGTGAAGCAGACCCGCCTCTAGATTTTGTAGATGTTCCTGACTCGACAAGCGATAAATGTCTTTTAACTCTTCATCTTCGATGACGCTCACTGTAAAAACTTGCTCTTCAGTAACTGGTTCCCTTTCTGTTTCTGTTTCTGATGTCAAAAGTGCTACTAAAGCTTCCGTTTCAATACCGCTAGGTTCACCAGTTAAAGCTTCTTCCAGCAATCTTTGCATTCCGTCGAGGGTTTGGTAGAGGCGATCGCTTAATTGACTAGTGAAGGTTATTTTTTGGCACTGTATTTTACCCAACACTTCTTCTAAGACATGGGTCACCGCTTCCATGGTGGTCACCCCCACCACTCGCGAGTCGCCTTTTAAGCTATGGGCTTCTCTCAGTAAATCCTCAATAATTTCTAGCTGAGTGGGGTTTTGTTCTAGGTGAAGCAGACCCGCCTCTAAGTTTTGCAAGCGTTCTTGGCTTGATATTCGATAGATGTCTCGTAACTCTTCATCTGCCAAAACCATATCTTCTGAAATCATTTTTTTGCTCGCTTTTAATAGTTATCCCTAAAAACAGGCAATACCGAGGCTCTCCGTAACATATGCCCAACTCATTGTCTGTATTTCTCTTATATTTCTTGATTTACAAAGAAGTGTAATTCCTTTAGTATTAATCCATATAATTTATCTAAGTAATTTTACATACATACGTTACTGACTGTCTACCATGATTATTTACTATTGTCAAAGTAAACAAGCGTAGATAAAACCTTATGTTTTTTATGTTTTTCAAATACAAAACTTTCATCAAAAATGCTGAATACTTATCCTCAAATTAGTTGGTTTGAAGAATCATGACAGTTACTAGAAACGTGAGTAATCTATCCAGAGGGATAGGCGAACTACTAGAGCAAAGGTTCACTGGAGAAATATTCATTAGTCAACGAGAAAGTCGAGTCAGTATCTATTTGTCCAACGAAAAACTGCTTTGGGTGCAGGATAAACAGCATTTTAGGAGACGTTGGCACCGAGCGCTCAAAAAACATTGTGACGATCATCAGTCTACTCAGGCTTTAGCATTACTAAAAGAAATGGATGATTGCTACCAATTATCCCAAGCTTTAGCCAGACAGGAGATTGAACTTAATCAGGTTCAGTCAGCGATCGCTGAAGTCGCAACCGAGTGTTTGTTTGAACTGTTCGCTCAGCAAAGTCTTGCTCAAAAGCCAATGTGGACTATCGATCAGAACAACAACCTAGAATCTGCTGCCAATTTAGCACTGTCTGCTGAACAAACCAAGGAGCTTGTTTTACGGGCAGATCTTTCAGCTAAACAATGGCAATCTGCTGAATTGGGAGATTATTTGCCTACCTTGTCTCCTGTAATAGAGAAAGAACAAATGTATGATGCCATTGAAATACCAATTCCTAAAGATTATCTAAAGGGGAAACATACACTCTGGGATATTGCCGCAAAAATGCAGACCTCAATAATTTTAATTGCTCGTTCTTTGGTCAATTTGCAAAAGCAAAATATTATTAGATTTCAACAAATCCCAGATAATCCCAAAAGCACCAACGGCAAAGTATTTACTTCACTCTTACCGTCTCAGCCAAAATCAAGAGACGATGATGCTCTGGCTGCCGAAAAGTCCCATCGCAGTCAAGCCATGACCAATCAAGGAACGAATCCTGCTAAACCTAGCTTTGATCCTCGTAAACCGTTAATTGCCTGTATCGACGATAGCCCCGTATTAGCCCATAGTGTCAAAAAAATTCTGACATCAGTTGGTTATCAATCAATGATTATCTCTGAGCCATTATCAGGAATGGGTTTACTCGCTAAGTATCGACCAAATCTAATTTTGCTAGATCTACTAATGCCTACAGTTAATGGTTATAGCGTCTGTAAATTTCTCAGGGAAACTAGCTTATTTAAAACTACGCCGATTATTATTTTGACCTCTAAAGATACGATTGTCGATCGCACGAGAGCCAAGTTGGCAGGGGCGACAGATTTCCTCACTAAACCTCCAGAACCGCAAGAATTATTGCAGGTGATTAGGCTGCATCTGATCGACATTCCTTGGGGCTAAAACTGCAATTTATTTATTTAATTTCTCAGTTTAAATTTCTCAGTCAAAATGACCTCGACTTCTAACATTTCTTCGCAACTCAGACAGGCTTTTGCTGAATCTATTGCCCAAAAAATTGGGATTAAAATTAGACAAGTAGAACAAAATAGCCTCGTCCAAAAAATTGGGCTGAGAATGAAAGCTTTACAGCTTGCTGCACCAGAACAGTATTATCAGTTATTGAGCTTACCAGGGAGCGCTGGTGAACAAGAATGGCAGCACTTAGCTGAATTACTCACCAATAACGAAAGCTATTTTTTTCGCGATCGCCAGCAGCTTAGTCTACTTAAAAATCAAATTTTTCCCCAGTTAATTAAACAGAAACGAGAGCAAGGTAATCTAACCCTGCGGATCTGGAGCGCAGGGTGTTCTACGGGACAAGAACCTTATTCTTTAGCGATTATGCTTAAGGAATTATTACTAGATATTAATGCCTGGCAGTTATCAATTTTGGCTACAGATATCGATCTGGCAGCTTTAAACCAAGCTAGGGCTGGAATCTATTCTGAATGGTCATTTCGAGATACTGAACCCAGGATTAAACGGCAGTATTTTGAACCTTTAGGACGCAACTATCAAATTGAGCGATCAATTCGCCAAATGGTCACCTTTCAAAAGGTTAATTTACTCAGCGATCAATTTCCGCAACTGTTTTCTAACCTGAGAGAAATAGATTTAATTGTTTGTCGCAATGTTTTTATTTACTTCGGCTCAGCTACGATTGGCAAAATTCTGGCAAAATTTTATGATACCTTGCGACCTGATGGTTATTTGTTAGTAGGTCATTCCGAATTGACTGGTCAAAACTTGAGCCGTTTTCAAGCACAGATTTTTCCTCAATCGTTAATCTATCAACGTCGAAAGTCTAATTCCCTTACGAGCCAGCGTAATGCCTTACCATTAACGATATGCGAAGCGGTATCCTTTAGGACAAAACAGCAGCCTGTGCCTGAGGCGAATAAACTACCCGTCAGTTCTCCACCTTTAATTCCGTTGCTGCAACAGGTTAAACCTCAAGTGATACCGCAGCTACTAGAAATAGAGGTGGCTAATGCTGCTCAAACTGTGTCTGCAAAAGAAGATGCCCAAAAATTAGTCCAGCAAGCAAAAGATCTATGGCAGCAAAAACAATCAAATTTGGCGATTAAAAAAGCAGAACAGGCTTTAGTCATTCAACCTGACGATCTTTCTGCCTACTGCTTATTGGGAAAAATTTATTTGGAATTAAATCAGCTTGATTTGGCGATCGCCATGAGTGATCGTGCTTTGGCGATCGATTCGTTAAATTTAGCCGTTAATTATTTACTTGCTGAGATTGCCCTGTACCAGGACGATGACGCTGTTGCTAAAACGATCTTAAAAAAAATTCTTTATCTCGATCCAGAGTCAATCAAAGCTGCCATTGAACTAAATCGGATTTATCAACAAGCTGGCGATCGCCCTCGGGCTAGTAAAATGGCTCAACAGGCAATGAAGATGCTGCAAAAACTCCCCAATTCTCAAATTCTACCTACTTGCAATAATTTAAGCGTTGCCGAATTAATCTTTCAACTTAAAACTAATACTTAATTAGCGATTTTCGCCTATCTAGAATAATCAGCAAAATGACCCAACAGCATTCATATTTGATTTTTAGAATTAATAGCTCTCTTTTTGCCGTTAGCACCCTTTTAGTCAAGGAGATTTTTTTACTGCCAGAATTAACTCCTATACTGGAAACTCCTCCAGGCATAGTTGGCATGATTGATGTCAGGGGTCAGATTTTGCCTGTAATGGATTTGAATTTGCGCTTTGGTCAACAGACAAATAACTATTCGCTAACGACTCAGGTAATTGTTTTAGAGCAAGGACAAAATCTCGGAATTATCGTCGATGAAGTATCTGAAGTTCGTGATATTTCTGCAACAGACATCGCCAACCAGCAAATTATAGATACCAATAATCATCAGTTTATTGCTGGGGTGGTACGAAGCGAAAATGATATTCTGGTGATTCTTAATTTAGCCAACCTTCTAAAATATGTTTTCAACTCAAATTATGGAGCAAGGCAAAATTATCTAGAGCAACCATTCTCTTTAAGATTGTTACCCAGCAATCAGCAACACCAAGCAACACCAAGTCATCAATTAATGGTTGAAGGCGGTGAACAAATAGGAGCGAGTTCTCTGGCTAATTCTTCGACACAGTTAACCTCAGAGGCTTTAAATATACTGCGAGAACGAGCCAATCGTCTCAGACAGATTGATGAAGTTAGACAAAATGCTGATAACGTTAAAAATCTAGCCATTATTGTTTTAAACCAAGAACTTTTTAGCGTCGATCTCGAAAATGTGCGCGAATTTACTAATCTTGAGCAGGTAGTTCCTGTTCCTTGTTGTCCATCTCATATTGTCGGCAATATGAACTTGCGAGGTGAAATTTTAACTTTAATAGATATTTGTCAAGTATTAAATTTACCACCAATTAATTTAGCTGAAATTTCTCAACTGATAGTAGTTGAAGTTGACGATTTGCGGGTTGGTTTAGCAATTGAAAAAGTTTATGATACTATCTCTGTTGACATCGAAGAAATAGATTTAGTACCCGCAGCCAGCTATTCTACTAATAAAGAATATTTTCAAGGAACATTATCCTATCAAAAAAATATGGTTAGCATTTTAAATATTGCCAGAATACTGGAAAGTAAAAATTTAGTTGTTGATCAGTCTGGATGAAAAAATTAAAGACCGATTGACTTTCATTTATTTAGGAGCAAGAACTATTATGTTTAAACAACTCAAGCTAAGAGATCGTATTTTAATTGGCTATATTTTACCTTTAATTTCTTTAGTTGGGGCTTCTGCCATCACTCTATGGAATGCGAATCGCATTAAAAACGTTTTTCAAGAAGTAAAACGAGTAGACAAAGAAATAGTAGAAACTAAAAAATTAGAAACTGCTTTAAATGAAATGGTCTTAGGTGCGAGGGGCTATTTGATTAGTCCTAATGATATTTATCTCAATGAATATCGTCAGGGAAGTCAAGCTTTTACTGAAGCAGTAAAAGCCTTGGAGCAACCAGGAATAATTACTTTACCAGAGCAGCAGCAATATCTTAGCGAACTGGCAGCTTTGGGAAAACAGGTGCAACAAGATAGTAACAATCTGCTCAGTTTGGTCGATCAGGGAAAACAGCAGTCAGCAATAGAGATCGCCACGAATGAACTGGGAGCAGAATTGGATCAACAAGTGTTAGCCATAGAAGCTCAATTAGATCAGCTAGGACAGCAAGAACTCGATAAAAATGTGAGCGCAAATATTACTGAGGCTGAAAATACATTAAACACGTTGGTTTGGGTATTTTTAATTGGTGCTTTGGGGTTGGGCAGTTTGAGTACGGTGATCGCTCTAATTATTGCCTCAAGAGCCACTAAAACTATCTTAGAATCTATCGGCAAAATTAGTTCTTCTTCTAACCAAATCGCCGTAACTGTTGAGGAACAAGAGCGCAATGCTAACTTACAAGCAGCTTCTGTCAATGAAACCACAACCGCGATGGATGAATTGGAAGCTACCTCCAGGCAGTCTGCCGAACAAGCCAATGCTGCTGCTTTAGCAGCCGAGCAAATATTCCAGCTTGCCGATAATGGTAATCAAGCTGTGGAGGAGACTTTGGGAGAGATGACCAATTTACGCTCTAAAGTAACGGCGATCGCCGAACAAATTATGCAGTTGAGCGAGCAAACAATTCAAATTGGCAACATTTCTGGATTAGTCTCAGACCTTGCTAATCAAACTAACATCTTGGCTTTAAACGCAGCAGTCGAAGCTGTTAGAGCAGGGGAGCATGGGAAAGGTTTTTCCGTCGTGGCAGCAGAAATTCGCAAGCTTGCCGATCAAAGTAAAAACTCTGCTGAAAATATTCGTACTTTGGTTGCTGAAATTCAACACAAAATTAATTCGGCGGTGATGGTAACAGATGAAGGCTCAAAGACAGTTAATTCTGGGATTCAAACTGCTAATCGGACTGCGGAATCTTTTGCTGGGGTAGCAGATGCTGTCAACAATATGGTGATCAACAATCAGCAAATATCTCTCAATACAAAGCAACAGGTACAGGCAATTCAACAAGTAGTTGAAGCAATGAACAACATTAACTTAGGAGCGAAGGAAACAGCGATCGGCATTGGTCAAACTAAAGAGGGTACGAGTCAACTGAATGAAGCCACTATTAATTTACAGAGAATAGTTTAATTGCCTATAGCTCTGTTGTTAAGCGCCAACTGTTTCAAAGGTGCTAGTAAACTTAAAGGTAGATTAAACTGATTTAATTGCCAGCGTTCCTGCTCAGGATGTTCTAGATCGTAACCGTGGTAATCTGTTCCCCCAGTCATCAATAGATTATGTTCTTGGCACAATTGCTGAAGACGATGCACCTTGTTATTACCATGATGAGGATGATACACTTCTAGTCCCATCAATCCTGCGGCTAATAACTCTGGCAATACATCCTCTACTCTGCCTCCACGGAATAGATAGGGATGCGCCCAGACAGGAATCCCTCCGCAGTCGCGAATTAAACCAATGCCTTCTTGGATGGAAAACTTTTCATAGTGAACATAAGCTGGCTGGTCTTCCCCGAGAAATTTTTCAAAGGCTTCTTGGTTAGAATTTACATAGCCCGCACGAACCATGGCACTAGCGATGTGAGGACGACCTAGAGCCATATTTTCATTGTCGTCTAACTGTGCTAATTCCAGAGGATATCCCATTTGAGCTAGGTTTTCCACCATTTGTTTGGCTCGGCGCTTTCTCCCTGCTAGAGGTGCTGCTAATAATTCTGGTTGGGGATAGTAGCCAAGAATATGAAGCGATCGCCCGTTATGAACTGTGCTTAATTCCACCCCTGGGATAATTTCCAGATCATATAGTTTTCCTGCGGCGATCGCCTCATCCCAGCCATGCAGGGTATCGTGATCGGTAATTGCCATAGCTTTAACCCCATTTTGAGCGGCTCTAGCCACAAGCTGGTATGGGGTCAGGGTGCCATCAGAATAGATAGTATGGGTGTGTAACTCGATCATTTTTTAACCCTTATGCTGTTTAATTATCTAGTTAATTCTCTGCTTAATTCTTGAGGAAGGTGATTTATTAAGCTCATTGAGCTTGTTTAACTACTTGCCATGGCGAACTCCTCCCTCAGCTCGCAATTAGCGGTAACATTTTGAACATCATCTAATGATTCGAGGGTATCGAAAAGTTTGATCAGCGATCGCCCTTGGTCTGGATCGTTTACTTCAATTGTATTATTGGGTATCCAGCGCAGTTCTATTTCTTCAATTGAAAAGTTATACTTTTGCAGAACTTGGCGAAGGTTTTCTAGATTAGCAACCTCTGTCAGTACTTCTGCACTCTGTTGATCGTCGTACATTTCATAGCTGTCTGCCTCTCCTTCGACGGAAGCCTCCAGTAATTTTTCCTCATCAACGGCGGCGACGATCACCACTCCCTTCTGTTCAAACATCCAGCTCACACAACCAGTTTCTCCTAGGTTGCCGCCATTTTTAGTAAATGCTGTCCGCAGATAGGCAACGGTACGATTACGATTATCCGTCAAAGCTTCCACTAAAACCGCTACTCCCCCAGCGCCATAACCTTCGTAGCGAATTTCTTCGAGGTTAGCCTCACCATCTTGATAGGTTCCTGCTCCCTTAGCTAGCGATCGCTCAATACTATCATTGGAGACTCCTGCCGCTTTCGCTTTATCAATTGCTGTCCGAAGCTGAAAGTTGCCATCAGCATCAGCACCACCATTGCGAGCTGCCACAATAATTGCCCTTGATAGTTGAGTAAAGGTTTTACCCTTTTTGGCATCGACTCTAGCTTTTTGTCGTTTGATATTTGCCCACTTACTATGTCCCGCCACAGTAGATGTTTTCCTCTAGTTAACTCAATAATGAACTTTAGCCTATAGCTTATAGCTTATAGCCATCTATTCTACCAATGGTTTAGGTTGAACCTTTATCCCCTCTTCGCTTTTGAGCATCAGGACAAGGAGGAGAAGTTAGTGAGCCATCGAGCCAGCCAATCGCTTGATTCAGGTGAGGTAATGCCGATTCGGGCTGGTCTTTTAACAGCAATACTAGGGCGGAGGTTAACTGTTGCTGAGCTTGAGCTTTTCTATTTCCTTTGAGACGATGCCAGTTTTGATGAGCAATGACGCTCCGTTCCACCAGCGCTTGGGCTAGCTCTAAATCCGTTAAATCCGCAGGGACTCTACTTTGACTACTGGATATCGGCGTTACGTTAAACATAGGTTAATATCGTGTCGTTCTGAATTGCTTTGTAGTTAATTTTAATAATTCTAGCGATGTCATCCCCAAAATCTGGCAATCCCCAAGAAAATGAGTTGGCACAGATCTTGATTGAAGTAGAGCAATCTCTGGTACAGCTCCAGTCACGACACACTCAGGTTAAACAGGACTGGGAAAAGCGATCGCAAATCAGAGAGCGACAACAGGAATTAAAACGGCAACAACAGGATCAATCTCTGCCGCAGCCCTTGAAAACTGAACTACGTAGTCTGCAACAAGAGCTAGATAATCTAGAGCTAACCCTAGAGAGTGTTTTGTTACCAGATATTTTTTGGCAGGTGATACGGTTTGTTTTTTTAGGGATTGCGATCGGCTGGTGTTTACATATTTATGCAACTTAGATTTATTATCTGGGACTTCTAACGGACTTGTTGTAATCAAACTTAATATTAAAACCTGTTTTAGCAAGAAAGTTCTGGCAATTTCAAAGTTCTATTTTAGAATAGTGGAGGGCGGAGACAAAAGTTTCCGTTCACTCCTCACACCACACTCCGCTCGGAAATTTATCGGGCGGTTTTCTATTTTTACTATTGATCATTTTTGAGCAGCATCCATATTGGTTTGTTTGGGAGAAGGAAAAAAGTAGTACCTGCTGTACCTGCTGGTTCTGGGAATTGCTACAAGTCAATCTGTGTATTTCTTAGATAATAATTCGGTCGGGTAACTCTTTAATCTTCACATCTTCTGTAAAGCCATCATAGACTATCTCAATATAGTCAAAAAGATTAGAACGTAAGGTATTACCATGCATGAAACTCAACACAGTTTCGCCATTATTCATAATATTCATGAAATACATAAAGTAAGCAATTTTAGCTATTAGTAAAAAGACAATGATTTCTTGCTTAAATATTTTTAATTTATGTTCAATTATAAAATAATAAAATAGTCCACCAAAAGGAAAAAAGATAAAAGCAAATCTATTGGAAAACAAGAAGATATTTCTTCCCATAAACATAACTGCTAGAAAGATCGGATACAGAAACTTAAGGACTTTTTCTTGAGAATTTTTAACTCCTTTATTATTGACCAATAAAATAATAATTACAAAAAGTATAAACTGTTCAACAAAAGCAATTCCCAAATCTTCAGATGCAACCTGTTCTCTACCGTAGCGATAAGTTTTAATCAGCAACACCGAAGCATATTGGGAAGGTAAGAACTTTGCTACCAAAGAAGCTAAATCAAAAACAATTGAGGCACTAAAGGCAGCAGTAATCCCTATAAAAACCATGAGGAATACTGCGATTTTAGATTCTAAGATTTTGACTTTGTTATATAACAGTAAAATGGGAAAATAGAGCAAATTAGCAATATGAGTAAACACACTCAACAAATACAAGCTCCACATCACAAATTTCTTATCAATGTAGATTAGTGCAATCAAGAAAATCATGGTGGCAATATATTGCCTGAGTAAAAATGCTTGATAGCCAAGAAAGTTGGGTGTGGTAACGATGAATAATCCTAATAAGGCATAATTTCTGGGAGAAAAAACTTTGATGATCACCAGGAATGTAAGCAAATTAATTGCCAAAGACCAGTAGAAAACAAAGGCATATTTAGAACCTCCAGACAAAATATAAATGGGGTAACTAAATAACCACATGACAAACTCAACTCCACCTCCTCCAGCAATCTCAAAGGGAGTTTCTTCACCTAACCGTTCGTAGTTAGTCACATATACTGCCAAATCGCCTCTGATATCTACAGAAGACACAAAAGCTGTGACAGTAATAATCACAATTAAAAGAAGTAGCAAATTCAACTTACTATCTTGCTTCTGGTTCAAGTGAACAAAAAGCAGGAAAAGAAAAATACCTAAGATGGGGCTAACAAACCATAATGCTAAGCCTAAAAATAGATAAATTGCCTT
>JBJOPG010000020.1:0-29967 GCA_046050865.1 Cyanobacteriota bacterium | reverse complement strand
TGTAGACAGACGTAACTTAGAAGTAACAGCATAGCCAACCGAAAGGGAAGTTATACCCACTTCCTCACTACCACCAGGAGAAATATAGCTTTGAGATAGGGAAACATCCCCCGCGCCAGTGCGAGAAAAAGCTAGCATTAGCCTTAAACCAAGGTGCAGTCCATCAGTGTTAAAGTCATTGCTTTGCACATAACGATAGCCAATTAAAGGAGCAAGATTAAAATAGTTGCCTAGAGGGTTAAACCAGTGCGTTTAATAAATATATCTTCAACTCCAACATTGATTCCCCCTGCATTATCCGTGCTAGGAAAAGTGGTGAAACCGAGGCGTAAGCGACTACGGAAACTAGGATCGTGGCGAATATCTTCTAGTAAGTCAGGCACTTCCTTCAGCCAGCGTTGAAGAGTAGGGCTTTCTTTCAGTACTTGATCTGGAATGTCTAGTCGATTTTGGATCTTAGTGGCTGATCGATCTCGAACTTTGGTTTGAGCATTGACTGGTGGATTGGCAACACCAACTAAGGCAATTTGCCAACCCAGACTAATCCCTAACAACTTGAAGACTTCAGGCACAAACTTGAGGGAGACACCATTCATACAGTAACGTTGTCCTGTGGGTTTGGGCCCATCATTAAAGACATGACCTAAATGCCCACCACAACGGCTACAATGTACCTCTGTTCTGGTCATAAAGAGGGTGCGATCTACCGTAGTGGCGATCGCCTCTTCTAAAGGCTGATAAAAACTAGGCCATCCTGTACCACTGTTAAATTTGGTGTCGGAAGTAAATAGCGGTTGACCACAGCCTTTACAAATATAAGTACCCTCGTCATAAACTTTATCTAGAGGACTGGTACCCGCTCTTTCTGTACCATGTTTACGTAGCACTTTAAATTCTTCTGGAGTGAGGGCTTCTTTCCACTCTTGTTCTGTTTTTTGAATTTCGTATTGATTTTCTGAGGTTGTCATAATCAGTAAATTGAGGATTGTAAAGAATTGCAAATTACTATTATTATGACGCGAATCGCCTCTAGCTGATTACTGGTTACTAAACGGGCGAACTGCCGTTCTTCCCTACTAGGCAATTGGCAGAGAGAAACGGAAAGTGCTACCTACACCGAATTCGCTCTCCACTTCAATGGAACCGTCTTGTAACTCCACCAAACGACGGGCGATCGCCAGACCGATTCCTGTTCCGCCTGAATGACTGGAACGAGAAGGATCGGCACGCCAAAAACGTTCAAAGAGAAAGGGTAAATCCGTTTCGGCGATCCCAATTCCCGTATCGGTGACCGAGATCCAGATCTGACGCTGGATTTTTTTTGCGGCGACGGTAATTTTACCTGTTTCGGTGTAACGGATGGCATTACCGAGTAAATTGACGAGAATTTGTTCTGTGCGATCGCGATCGGCTAACACAGCAGGAAGATCTTTGGAACATTGCAATACTAGACTTGGGCCATCCTCCAATAGCTGATCGGCGAATCGTTCTACCAGAGAAGCAAGTAAAGGATACAAATTCAGTGGTTGAGGGTTAATCGATAAATAACCCGCTTCGGCTTTAGAAAGTTCCTGGAGATCGTGAATGAGGCGCTCTAAACGTCTAGTTTCTTTAATTAAACGCAGGTAAAGTTCGGGACTGCCTTCAATTCTGCCATCAGCCAGTTCTTCTAAATATCCCCGCATTACCGTCAAAGGAGTGCGCAGTTCATGGGTAAGATCGCTAATCAACTCCCGTCGTCTTTGCTCCACATTACCAATACTGCTCGCCATGGAGTTAAAACTAACGCTCAGTTGATTAAGTTCAGAAATATCACTCCCTGGTACTCTTTCATCCAAGTCTCCGGCGGCAAACTTCTGGGTAATCCGCCTCATTTGCGTTACAGGTTGCGTAATGCGTTTAGAAGAGATATAGCTGACTGCCCCTGCTGCCCCTGAACCGACAATTACCGATAAGATGGCGCTCCGGTTCCAAGCATTTTGGAATCCATCAACCAAATAAGTTCGAGCCGAGCGAACAGTAAAAAGACCACGTTTTTCTAACTGTTCTAGACGGAAGACAAACATCCTGGGGGAAGATACTTTAGCAATGATCACAAAACTACCTAATCCCACCATCATGACTAATAAATGTGAGATAAACAAACGCGCACCTAAACTTAGCTTGGGCATTATGTGGGGAGAGGGGGAAAGGGAAAAGGGAAAAGGGAAAAGGGAAAGGAAAAAAAATATTAATCTGCCTAAAAGCTAAGAGCTAAAAGCTAAAAGCTAAAAGCTAAAAGCTAAGATCTAAAAGCTAGGGCAAAGCCCCTTACATCGCATTTTTACTGAGATTATTTAATCTTATTTTGAAGATAGAGATAATTACGGAACTCTTTTTTGGGTTGGCGTAATAGGATCTGAATCAAAGGTTCTGTGAAAATTTCTACAATTAAAATTATAAATGTCTTTAGCTGAAGTTAAAACAATTGGTAAGTCAAAAGATCTGAGGTTTGAAGCTAATCATCTGCTTAAACAACAATATCCTCAGCGACACTTTCACTATAGTCTCAAAGATTTTTTTGCCTTCCAAACTGATAGTGGCACTATTTGCGATTGGAATGAATCCCGCAATATCTTAGTTAGCGAAAACTTTATTGTTGGTTTGATTGCTGGTTTAGAAGAGGAAGTCGGGGATGCTTCTGGGGTCTTGATGTACAACATTGGACAACAATGGGGTCAAGAAGATGCCAAATTTTTCCGTAATTGGTTCCTTAAAGAGTATGGCTACGAAGATTTTAGTCAGCTTAATCTGATGTATGTTTTGGAAGCCTGGTGGTGGCCCTTTATCTCCCAAGGTTGGGGTAACTGGGAAGTAGATATGAGCGATCAAAAAAATGGCTTCATGTTTATTAATATTTTTGATTCCGCCGTTGCCAGAACTCTAGGGGATGTGGGTAAACCAGTCTGTCATCTTTATGCAGGTTTGTTCGCTGGTTTCTTTAGTGATTTGATCAATAAAGATTTAGGCTGTATCGAAATTCAATGCTATGCCATGGGGGAAACTTACTGTAAGTTTTTACTCGGTAAGAAAGACCGCATTGATGCAGCATCTTTCTGGCATAACGAAGGGGCAACCGCCAGAGATATTCAGAAAAAACTGTATAACGGAGAGTATCTCAAGTGAATACTATGAGTACGATCAGTACTATTGCTTCTTGGCAATGTTTGCGAGTCCAAGAATTTGTTGAGCAGTGTAACTGGAACAATCTTCCTCTCCAAACATCCGCTAAATCGGTAGCTAAACGGCGAAAATCCCTGGAATCTTGGCAGTGTCTAACGGCTCAAGATTTCTTTGCTTTGAGTAATTGGTCAGGAAAAGTAATTTCCGTCGATGATTTAGCCCAGTCTGAGGTCGAACAAGTTGCTTTTAGCACGACTCTGGCAACGGCGCAATTTTGGCAGTGTTTTAACTGGACAGGAGAACAGGCTGCTCCATCGCCCCAAAAGATTGAGCAAATCCTCGAAGATACCAAAGAAGCGATCGCCGAAGTTGAAGAATTTACCCTCAATAATTTATCTCAATTATTTTAATTATCCCCATGATTACCGAAATCGACTCTCTAATCTATCAAGCTGAGGCTGAACATTTAACCCAAAAAGATTTGGGACTTTTCAAGACTCAAGTTTTATATTTGGAAGTACGCTTGAAAATCTATGAACAGATTCGCGATCAAGAAGCAGAAACTTTTCAACATGTAGCTAATCAAATCCAGAGTAGTTTCCCTGATGAGCCTGAACCGAAAGTTAGCCGTGCTTTAAAACATTGGCTGATGATCCTGCGCTATTGTGCCATGGCGATGCTTGCCAATGACTCAAAATATCTTGAGGAAAGGATTTTAACCTGGTTGCCCGAACAGATCGCCGCCCATCAGATGGAGAGTCTCGAACAAAATCTGTATGGCTATTTACAAAAGCGTCTGAAAAAGGACTTGGGGAATGAACAATACTCCATCTTACAACCATACTTAGAGCAGTCTAAGCAGGTCTTTTTGAATCAACAACCAGTATTAGCGCCTGTATAAACCTTTATTGATTAGCCCTCTGGAGAATTTTTTGACTCAATCATGATTAACATTACTGATTTAATTTCCGAGTCCCCGATACCAGGTAACTATTTTGCTCCCAAGACTTATTTACAGGGAGATTTTGAATCTGGTTTAATCGAAAACCGTCAGGGTAGACGCTTGTTGGCTTTGCCCGATACTTTGATTAAAGGTCTTTATAATGGTCTGTCTGCGGAACTGGGTTCTGCCACTGGTCTAGTACTTTATAATTGCGGTCGTAAATGGGGTAAAAACTTCTTTCGTCGTTTTAGCGAAGAAGTCAGCAGCTATTATCAGCAACCCGTTGCCGATCTGGAAATGATTGAACTAGTTCAGTGTTTGAAACAATGCTGGAAAGCTCATGGCTGGGGAATCATTGAGCCAAATTTTGACCGTTATCAACAAGGATTTTTGGTAATTCAAGTCACCAACTCTAGTTTTGCCAATGATATCGCCGCCCCGAATAAACCCGGTTGTTTTATTGAAGCTGGTCTATTAAGTGCTTTTTTCTCAGAATTATCGGGAACTGAACTGAGCTGTGTACAGACTGCCTGTGAGTCTTTAGGAGCGAGTTCTAACTGGTTTATTTTGGGCTTGCCAAAAAGAATTCAAAAAGCAACCGCCATGGTGGAACAGGGACAAACTCATACTGCTATTTTGCAAAGTTTAGAGACTAGTAAGTAGCGATCGCAAACCGTGGCTGGAGTCCAATTGCCATGAAATTATTCATCAATTAATTAAATAGAAAAGATCATGGTTAAAACCGTTCGACTAGATCCATTTGGAACCAATACAGCGATCGCCACTAACACTAATTTGTTGTCGGTGTTGCTGCAAAATGATGTGGAAGTTACCCGAGAATGTGGTGGTAGGGGTATCTGTGCTACCTGTCATGTATATATCAGGGAAGGGAATGATAGTATTTCTCCCGTGACCAAGAGAGAACAACGTACCTTGGGTTCGATCACTAGTTGTAATGTCAACTCTCGTTTGGCTTGTCAGGCAAGAGTTGAAGGGGAAGGAGTCGTCGTTGAACTACCGGCGGGGATGTACATCAGTCAGGATGATGATATTGAAGATTTAATCGGTCGGCGAGCGCAGTCGAATCTGCTTCATCCACTGACGGGTCAAATATTGGTAGAAGAAGGCAAACTGATTACGCGATCGGTGATTGCTCAACTTCAAACCACCCAAAGCCAAGTGAAAGATTTTTTAAGTAAAAGTGAAACTATCTAGATCAAAATAGATTGAAAATATTATGTTAAATCAACTAGAGCAATTAAGTCTGGCAGCAGAAGGCCGTTATGCGACTCCCCAAGAACTACAAGCACTCAAGGATTATTTCCCCACCATTAATCCTCGCCTGAGTGCTTATCAAAAACTGCGGGATGGAGAAGCCGAGATCATCGCTAAGTTAGAGGCAAGAATGCGGGAAAAACAACCCAATATTTTTCAAATGGGTGCTAATGACGTTACGGCTATGTATCAAAGAGATACTACAATAGTCTTGCGGATTGCGATCGCCGCTATGCTGATTGAAGATCTTGACCGTTTACGGGAAAAACTGCTCTTGTGGCAAAAAACTATTGTTAAAGCTTTCAAAGTCAACCATATTGCAGCCTTGACTCATACTACTATGCCCGAAATTGTTGAGCAATTTTTAACTCCTGAAGAATATGCTGTCGCCAAGCCAATTTTTATCTTAAATCAGACAGTATTAGGCAATTAATTATTTATCAAAAAGCTTATAGCTTATAGCTAGGGCGAAGCCCTTTATTGAAATTATTGGAATTATTGAAATCAACATGAAATCTACTTCTCCTAATAAAAATCATTGGTTAGATATTGCGGAGACATCTGCCGTCGTTGGTTCTATCGGTGGCTCGATCACTAGTATTATTTTCAAACAATGGTTGTGGGTCACGGTTCCCCTTTCTGTTACCGCTGGATTGGCGGTGGTTAATCATCAACGACTCAAGAGAGCGATCGCCGCTGAACAGGCAACAACGGCTTTATTGATTCAAGAAAATCAGGGTAGAATTACTCAGCTGAAACAGCAATCAGAACAAAAGCATTGGGATAGCAAAGTTGAGATTTCTGAATTAAAAAAAGCTAGTGAGACAGCTTCCGCAGAATTAGCACGACTAGACGAAGAGCAAAAAGGAAAACTCAAAACTGCAACTCAAGAGCTACAGACTTTACAGGCTTCTCTGTCTAAGTTAGATAGCTTGGCTCAAAAACTAGAGAAAGAACAAACTGAAGCTCATAAATTGTCTCAAGAGCTAAAAGCAATTGATAAGTTTAGCCAAATGATTAGCAATAACCCCAGCTCGGTGGAGGCTTATTATCAAAGAGGTTCTGCTTATAAAAATACTGGTGATACCGAAAGAGCGATCAAAGACTTCAGCAAAGTAATCGAATTATGTAATGATCATGCTGAAGCATATCATAATCGCGGATTGCTTTATATGGAACTTGCCGATGCTAAAAAAGCAATTCTTGATTTTCGTCGGGCATCGCAATACTATATCGCCAAAGGTGATCTAGAGAAATACCGTAAAACCAGAGATCTTAGTCTAGAACTTCACTTTAATCAGTCTGGTCAGATTACCGACAATAGTACAGCAGAAACCATTAAGCAACCAGCCAAAGAGGTGGAGGCAGTAGTGGTTAATAATCTATTTAGTTAGATTTATTGCTATAAGCTATTCTTTAATAACGCGATCGCTCTACCAAATCCGACTTTTTACTCAGTGAAAACTCTTAATTTATCGATGATTCTAATTAGTTGAAATAAGATGTAGCTAAAAAGAAGTAGTCAATAATTAATTTAAATTTTGCTGAGACATCAATCGAATTACAAAATCTTAGATTTAGTTGGTCAAGGACAGTTTGGTAGGGTTTTTGCTGCGGTGGAATTGGACAGCGGCAATTTGGTTGCCCTCAAAGAGTTAAGGACGAAGCAATTATCTACTACCAGCTTTTTACGGGAACTAACTTTTTTAGTCACTCTCGACCACTTTAATCTTGTTACCTGGAGAGCATTGGAACATGGACAAAATGAACGCTATCTGGTCATGGATTACTGTGAAGGGGGAACTTTACGCAGTCTGCTAGATAATTCGACTCCCCTCACTTTGCGTCAGAGCTTGAAATTAGTGATTGATATTCTCTCTGGCTTGAAATTTGCTCACGATCGCGGCATTATTCATCGAGATCTTAAGCCTGAGAATATTCTACTCAAAACTAGCGATCGCTTCTACACGGCTCACATTGCTGATTTTGGCATTGCTAAACTCAAACAAGAAGTTGATTCGCAAGATATCCTCGGCAATACTGGTTCTCCGGCATATATGGCTCCTGAACAGTTTTATGGAGAATATGCTTCTAACTGCGATCTTTATGGTGTCGGGATAATTTTATATGAACTAGTTACGGGAGATCGCCCTTTTTCGGGCATGCCCAAAGACTTATTGACGGCACATCTAAGTCAACCTGTAAAAATTCCTACCAATCTCCCGATGCTGTTGCGGTTGGCGATCTCTAAATCTTTGGAAAAGTTACCCAGCCGTCGCTATCAAACTGCAACGGAAATGTTGGAAGCTCTGGAGTTGGTGCTGGCAATTTTAGAAGTCGATCCTAGCCCTTCTATTCCTGTTAAAGTTAAACCTGAGTTCTTAGAGATTACCCCCCTAAGCCAATCTATCTTAGATTATCCAGTCTCTCAGTTAGCTATCGCTGGGGAGCAAAGATATTTAGTTAGTGGCGATCGCTTAATTGTGCAGTCTGCGATCGGGGAAGAAATTGTAACCAACAGAGAAATAATTTTCTCTGAGCCAATCCAAAATCTTCAATGCAGTGCCACAGGTTGCCTAATCACCACCAGTTCTTCCATTGATTATTTAGCTCCAGATCAGGATTTACTAAATCTTGTTACCTTTGAAGGCAATTCTGAAGACAATGAAGTAATTGAATTAATTACCACGGTCAATCCTCAAGGAACTTGGGTTGGCGTTACTTATCTAACCGCAGATTTTCCTCTACCAACTCTAGAAATCTACCAATTATCTCAATTATCTAAGGATAAGTTATCGCAAACGCTCATTAACCAGCCCGCTTGCCATAGCCTCTTTGCTTTAGATCAAAAATATGGTTTGGGCATATATCAAAATTCAGCCCAAGATACCGAATTTCGTCTGTTTAATCGTCGTGGTAACTGGTTAGCCAATGCTAAGATCCAGATTCGCCTCGCATCAGTAATTGATCATCCCCTGTTTCCTCATTGCCTATTAGCTACGGAAGTAGATAATTCTGCCATGGTGATCTTAATTTCCCTAGATAAGTTTAACCTCAAGCGAATTTCTCTGGAGATCTCCCCCATGATAATTGCACCCTGTCCTCAAGGGTATCTAATTAGCGATCGCCAAGGAAAAATGATTCTGCTGGACGATTATGGAGACTGTATTGGTAGATTTCAAATACCTCTGTCAACAGATTTTGTAATTAAAGAGATCGTCCTTGACCCTTGCAAGCTATTGGTTGTATCAGCTAGTCCCTCTAGTTCATCGCAACTTCAGAGATTTTCTGCCAGTGATTTGCTAAGCAGCAGCTAACTAACTATCAATACAATAAATAATTAAACTCTTAATTTGTTAACAGAAAATAGTGCAATCGCTATATTCATATATCCATAAACAAGTAAATTAAATTTATCAAAATTATCAGAATTAATGATGCAATCGCGCAAATACAAGGCTCTGGCACAGTAAGACTTATTTTAAGCAGTTATTTTACTTGTTTTAATTAGCTAGATACCATAAAATAAATAATATTATTAAGAACAAAATAAATTATTGCAACCTTTAAACTGTTCTTAACTTAAACTCAGATTAGCTCAAATTGCTTTTAGGCTAGTGAAAACGTTGTTCCAGCGTATTTGACATTACAAAATAGTTATCATTGAAATTAATCAATATTCTTTATTTATTAATGCTGGATTCAATTATTTTTGGCTAGATTACTCACTTCAATGAATCTATAGTTAATTGTGCTTTAGATTACTTTATCAACAGTAAAAATATCTTCTTGCTGTACTAAAAAACATATACGTATATTTTTATCAACTAAGTCATAAATAATGTTATTTGTACATTTTATTTAAGTAGTGAATTTTAGAAAACAAGAGATAAAAATTGAAAAAAATAACGAGTAAGCTCCCATAGTAGTGATGACAAATACATTTAGTCAAAAATACAAGCTTTATACTGGTAAGAGATTAAACTGGCTACAATTAATACTATTGCTTGGAAACTCTGTTGTTGTTGATATTTTACCGTGGATAGTTTTTTTTGCTAGTTACAGTTTTGTGTTGACAGTAATTTATTATCTATTTAAGATTCCCGTTTTAATTCCCAAAAATAATGCCATCTCTACACTATTATTAGTGTTCAATCTTGGGTTACCTTCATTACTAATTTTTAGAACTAATACAGCCAATGAAAGATTTTGGGAAGCTCGCAAACTTTGGGGAGACTTGGTTAATGTTATACGTAATTTAACCCGTGATATTTGCATTGTAGTTCAAGATAAATCCTCACAAAGTAAAAAGGAAAAAGAAAAAATATTATTATTGATTGTTGCTTTTGCAATTACCATGAAGCTACATTTGCGATCTGAGCAAGTCAATGATGAAATTATTTCTTTAGTGACTACTAAACAATTTTATAAACTAAAATATGATTCAGATCATCCTCCACTGCAAATTGCTTATTGGATTGGAGATTATTTACAATTAAAATCGGATCGCAACTGTGTACATATTTATCAACTAGTAGCTTTGCATAGTTTAGTTGATAATTTGGTTGATATTTTAGGAGGGTGTGAACGTATTTTAAAAACACCTCAGCCAATTATTTATACTTTAGTATTAAGAAAGTTAATAGTTATTTATTGCTTGCTACTGCCATTAGAAGTCATTCAAGATTTTCGCGGATTTACTATTATAATTATCACTTTTGTCAGTACAATCCTATTGGGTATCGAACAAATTGGTTCCCAACTCGAACAGCCTTTTGCTCACCATCCTAATGCTCTACCGTTAGATTTGATTTGTGATACGATTTTGCTGAACGTTCAAGAATTAATTGAACAGACAAACAAAAACAATATAGGGACGCCTTGTCATGGGAACGGACATGACCCAGAGCTTATTAAGCCACCAAACCACTCTGAAGGACACATCGACAAGGGACAGAAAAAACAAATTACATTAAAAGAGTTACTTGCACTCTCAGATAACGATTATTTCAATTAAGTGATGCGGGCTGAAATTCTCGTTTTTTTAGGAGCGATCGCCCATACAAAAATCCTTGCTGAGGGAAAGGCGATCGCTTTGGTTAGGATATCGTACTAAATAAACCTAATTATTAACTAAGCCATCACCATTATCGCCACCAAAACTACTGCCATTGTAAAATTCATCCGAAAATAAATCGAAATTAGCTTCTAAGGGCTCCTCAGTTGTGGCAATTAGTTTCTCCGCCTCCTGGGCTGCCCAATAGTCTTTTGTATTAAGTGACTGATTGGTGAAATCATTATTTTCTCCTAAATCCAAAGTTTCAGTCGAAAATCTCGTGGCATCAAAAGCGAGAAATGTACCGGCGCCGTCTCTGCGATCATCCACGCTAGTTACCGTATTGTTATCGACAGATGTTTTGTAAGTCTTTTCAATATACATACCTGCTACAGTAACATTTCCGTTAAAGTCAGGTGCTTTAAAACTATCTCCTACCCCTGTAAACTCGTTACCTTCAATGACGGTATTACTAGTTAGATCATCCCAAAGATAGAAGGCATTGATCTTGGACATTTTATTGTCCTTAACGGTTACATCGTTAGTATTAAACAGCTTAATTCCTGCTGCATCATAGCTTTGAGCGTGATTAGCATCAAGGTTAATATCATCCAAAGTAAGCCCTTGAATAAGACCACCATCTGTGTCAACTACACCAACTCCTTTACGACCAATATCATATATTTCGGAATCAAGTATCTCAAAGCCATCGGCAACACTTAAATTGATGCCAAAATTATCCACTCCACTTCTATCGACTTGTTTAATGCCAATATTATGAATCTCAAGATTTTTCAAAGTAACATCAGATGCATTAAGAACATTGATCCCACTACTACCATTAGTTATTTCAACATCTTGAATCGTTGAACCGGCACCATCTACATTAATAGTGATGATTGATTCTTTAGTGCCGTTGCCATCAATAACAGATTTTCCTGGTACACCATCGATTGTAATATCTTTGTTGATGCCGAATCCTTTGGTTTTATAGGTTTTTTCTCCTAACTGAACTGTATCTCCATCATTGGCAGCTTTGATTGCTTTGTCTAAGTCGCCATTGAATTCTTGGTCTACATTGATAATTCTACTATCCATAAAAAAGTCTTTTCTACCTATCTATATATCTATGCTTGCAATGTTCGTATCAATAAGCTTTAAAGCATTGATTTTTTGTTACAACTATGAAACTTTGAATAACACCAAAGTTACTGCCATTCCAATCTAGCATTGAGTCGTTTAAACAACAGTTCTCATTAAAGCTTAAAAGACAGTAGGATCTCGATAAGATTGTTACAATTTACTTATGTCGTATATTCGATTTGCAAATATTAAATATTCTAATGCTTAATTTACTTTATGATAAACTTTGCATATCAAACCAAGTGTTTTTCTCACTGCACAAGTGAGATGCTTCTTCTTAAACTGAGTACGCTCTTAACTTAGGTAGGCTTCTCTTAGGCTGCTGTACTTTTTCTGATTGCTGATCAAGTATTTCTAATAACTGTGTCACGGCTTGATATACATCTTGAATAAACTTATTGCGGTTTAAAATAGTGGTTTGTTGTCGCCCATAGGTTATTTGCAATATGCGATCTTGGTAATCAAAATGAAATTCATTAGGTTCAATAAAAGGATCAATAACAACACTTTTACCTATTTTTATATTATTAGCTCCCTCTACTAAAACTTCAAAAAAAACATCTATATTGGTGAATTTTTCGGCTATTTCTCCTTCATCTCCAATAATATAAAAGTCTCCTGTGGGATCGACAAGATCAATTCCGTTCTCTTGATCTAAGTTCCATTTTAAGTAGCTCATCAGTAAATTTTAATGTCCTAAAAGTTTTGAATTATGATTAAATTATTAATAGTATAAATTTGTGCTTCAGATATTATCAGTAAATTGGGATGGTTTATGCTCTTGCTTCTGCTAAATAGCGATGAATAAACATGATGGCAATGGAACCTTCTCCCACTCCTGAAGCTACCCGCTTAACAGAATTATGTCGCACATCTCCCGCCACAAAGATACCAGGAACGCTGGTTTCCAATAAAAATGGATCGCGATCGCGATCCCATCCGCGAAAATCTTGGCTCTGTTTCAAGTCTGCTCCTGCATAAATGAAGCCCCGTGGATCTCTTGCCACCAGACCCTCTAGCCATTCTGTTTCAGGTTTGGCACCGATAAAGATAAAAAGAGATTTGGTGGCGACTTCTGTTGTTACTCCTGTCTGATTATTTAATAAGGTTAATCCTGTCAGATTATTCTCTCCGTGTACGGCTACTACTTCAGCATGGGTCTGTACTTCAATATTATCAGTAGACTCAATTTGCTCGATCAAATATTGGGACATACTTTTGGTGAGAGACTCTCCCCGCACTAGCATGGTTACTTTGGCGGCATAGAGAGAGAAATACATCGCGGCTTGTCCTGCTGAATTGGCGCCACCAACGAGATAGATATGTTCGTCTTGACAAGAGAGGGCTTCAGTTTTGGCTGCACCGTAATAAATACCCCTCCCTGTTAAGCGATCGCATCCTGGGAGAGCTAATTTGCGCCAATAGACTCCTGTTGCCAACAATAGAGCATGACAGTTGATTTCACTACCATCAGCCAACTTTACCAGACGATAGGGGTCTTCCAATCTGACTTCCACCACCTCTTGGGGAGTCAAAATTTCCACCCCAAAACGTTTAGCTTGAGTCACACCTCGCCGTGCCAAATCGTCGCCGCTTAAGCCGACCGGAAAGCCCAAATAATTCTCAATCCGCGAACTAGAACTCGCTTGACCCCCAGGGGCAGAACGTTCGATCATCACCGTGCTTAAGCCTTCTGAGGCACCATATACCGCCGCCGCTAAACCTGCGGGACCACCGCCAACAATTACCAGATCATAGAAAGGTTTTTCTGCTTGAGTTTGCAGCCCAATTTTCCCTGCCACTTGCAAATTGCTAGGCTGTTCTAAGCGATCGCCATCGGCAAATAAAACCACGGGTAATTTAGGCTGCCCCTCACGAGATATATACTCCAGTAGTTCCGTTGCTTCCGCCTCAGTTTCAATATCCAACCACTGATAGGGAACCTGGTTCCGTGCCAAAAAATCCTTGACATTATGAGAACAGGGAGACCAGCGATCGCCGATTACTTTAATACCCTCAAAAGCAGGGCGATACGCTGCCAACCAATCTGTTAACAAATCATCCAAAACTGGATAAAGCTTTTCTGTGGGAGGGTCCCAAGGTTTAAGGAGATAGTAATCTAAGCGAGCGGTATTAATCGCTTGAATTGCGGCATTAGTATCAGCATAGGCGGTTAACAAGACTCGTTTCGCTTGGGGAAACATTGGCGCCGCCTGTTCAATTAACTCCACACCACTCATCCCTGGCATTCTTTGATCGGTGAGGAACAAAGCCACCGTTTCATTCCGCAACTTAAGCTGTTCTAGGGTTTCTATTGCCGATGCTCCAGAGTTAGCCCGCAAAATCCGAAAGCGATCGCCATACTCTGTTCTCAGGTCACGAGAAATTGCCTGTAGTACGTCCAAGTCGTCATCTACGGTCAGAATATTCGGTTTAGCCATAGTATTTTATTTGGGGAACACCAATTCTTAATCATAGCGGGTTGTAGCCCCTCATACTCTTGATACTCTTGACTCCCACCTAAAATCTGCCACTACGGCGATCAATCATATCTGCTAAGAGGGCAAACATACTAACCTGGATGGCAGCGACAAACAAAATCAAGGTAGCTTCCGTCAAATCTTGTCTGGAAAATATATCTTCAAAGAGGGTGACCAGAAAAGCTGCAAAAAATATGCCAGCGATGGGGAGAAAAATTCTTAAGGGGGCAAAGTAAACCCCCATCCGCAGAATTAACTGGACAAAGCGTAAAGTATCGCGGATTGGTTTAATTTTACTTGTGCCTACCCGATGAAAATAGTCAATTGGCTCATAGTGAACAACATAATTATTGGTCAGCATGGCGATGGTAATGGTGGTGGTGAAGCTAAAGGTATTGGGCAAGACAGGGATAAATTTAACCAAAACATCACGATCAAAAACCCGTAACCCACTGTTTAAGTCGGGGATTTTAGTTTTGGTGACCCACTGAGCAAAACGGACTAAAAACCACTTGGGTATTTTTCGCAAATTGGAATAGGTGACATTTTTACCAGTCCGCGAACCCACAACCATATCGGCTCTAGCTGCCAGGGTTAATAAGTCTGGGATACGTTCATTGGGATAAGTACCGTCAGCATCAGTAATCACAATCAGAGGATACTGAGCTTGTCTGATGCCAGTTTTGAGGGCAGCACCATAACCACGATTATGATTATGTTCGATGAGGGTAATTCCCTGAACAGTAGAGAGTACCTGGGAAGTGCCATCCGTCGAACCATCGTTTACCACAATGATTTCATATTGATAATTGGACTGAAATATTTGATGAAGATGTTCTACCGTAGCTGCAATAATTTCCTCTTCGTTGTATACAGGGATAACTAGGGAGAAAGTGGGTAACAATTCTTGAGGCATCAGGGATTTCGGCAGTAGCTAGGTAATAGAAGCGGAAAGTAAAAATGAAAATCGTTGGAAAAAAGGGTTACGATATTCCACGATAAGCCTACCTATCTTAAAATGTTGATCGCCAAAATATCTAAATTTCTCTTGGAAACTGAAACTAAACTATACACAAGGCGATCGCTCTTTTGGCTTGGTTTAGGTCTTTGCTTTACGGTATTTTATGGTTTGCTTGCCTTGAAGATCGCTTTTGCTAGCGATTACGTGGTTCAAGATGATGCTCGTCAGCATATTTTTTGGATGAGTCGTTTTGTCGATCCTGAACTATTTAACAACGATCTGATTGCGGATTATTATGAATCGGTTTCTCCTTGGGGAGTAAAAACTCTCTATCAGGGGGTGGCAAAGTTAGGGATTGAGCCACACTTGTTTAATAAGTTTCTCCCTGGGATACTCGCTCTGGTTGTGACGGTGTTTAGTTTTGCTGTGAGTCTAGAACTCTTGCCGATTCCCTTTGGGGCATTTATGACCGCTCTGTTGTTTAGTCAGAATGTTTGGGGCAAACAAGGAACCATCTCCGGTACCGCCAGAGATTTTGCTTATCCGTTATTTTTTATTTTTCTTTACTTTTGGTTAAAGCGATCGCTTTGGGGAGTATGTTTTGCCCTTTTCTTGACGTCTTTATTTTATCCCCCCATGATCTTAATTTTTGCGGGGGCTTTATTTTGTCAGTTATGGCAATTTAGAGGGTTTGTACCCCGGCTGGTGGGAGATCAACAGGTTTATCTCTTTAGCTGTATTAGTCTGGTTGTCGCCTTTGTTTTACTGGTACCTTATGTCTTAACTTCGGGAGAATACGGGCCCACCGTCACCCTAGAGCAAGCTCGCAACATCCCGCAGTTCTATGACGGCGGCAGAACTTCTTTTTTTAGCGACAATCTGTGGAATTATTGGGTTAAGAGTATGCGCTCCGGGATGATCATTGATGAGGTGTTAATCCCATATATAGCTGCGATTGGCTTTTTCTTTCCTTGGCTGTCTAAATACCCCCAGCGTTTTCCGCTCCTGACCAGAATCAACCCCAAAATTTCCTATCTTCGAGATTTACTGGTTGCCTCTTATGGCTGGTTTTTCCTCGCCCATGCAACGTTATTTAAGCTGTATCTGCCTAGTCGTTACGTGGCAAAGAGTTTACGGGTGGCGATTATCCTGGCTGCCAGTCTGACTTTGTTGGTGCTGCTGGAGGCAGTTATCAGTAGGGCGATCAATCAACCTACGAGCCAAGGGAAAGCCCTCGCCGCCCAATTTGCTACAGCGCTATTAATGATTATCTTATTGGGGTATCCCCTGATGCGTAATGAGTTTCTGGATACTGGCTATGTTACCGGTACTCATCCTGAATTGTATGAATTTATTAAAGAGCAGCCCAAGGACACTTTAATCGCTTCCCTTACAGAGGAGGCGGATAATCTTGCCAGCTTCACCAATCGCTCGGTCTTATCCAGTCGCGAACATGCCATCCCCTATCACACGGGTTACTTCCTACCCTTACGCAAGCGTATCTTTGCTTTGATTGAGGCACAGTACACCCCTGATCTGGCACTAGTGCAAAATTTCCTGCAACACTATGGAGTCGATCTGTGGCTGATCGAAAAGGATAGTTTTAACGTTCCCTACCTAGCGGATAATCGTTGGCTCACCGACCAACAGCCCATTACCCAAAAAGCAATCAAGGAATTAGAACAGGGGATTGTACCAGCGATCGCTCTTTTACAAGATACCTGTAGCGTATTCCAAGATGCTCAATATAACCTTCTGGAGAGCGCCTGTATTCTGAAACAAGAGAGAAATAACTAGGAGCTTTAGGTCTAAAGTAAAGTTAATCAATAAAAAATCTTTAAAAAATTAACTTTAATCTCTCTCATGGTTTTCCCAGACGTTTTAGCCAACATAGCTCTGCGTATTCGCAACTCCTTAAACCTAGACCAAATCTTAGACACTACGGTAGGTGAGGTGCGGCAATGGTTAAACTCGGATCGAGTGTTAATCTACCGCTTTAACCCCGATTGGAGTGGATTAGTGATGGTGGAATCTGTCAACAATGAGGCTTGGTCAATTATAGGTCGAGTCATTGCCGATCCTTGTTTTCAGCAAACTTGGCTCGAACCCTATCGCCATGGCAGAGTAGCCAGTACCGAAGATATTTATGCCAATGATCTGACTCCTTGCTATGTGGAATTTTTAGAACAATATCAAGTTAGAGCCAACTTAGTTGTGCCGATTTTACTGTCTCTCGACCAATCAAACGCAGCATCCTCCACTCCAGCCCTCTGGGGATTATTGATTGCCCATGAATGCGACCGACCGAGAGAGTGGCAGGAAACGGAAATTGACTTTTTACGGCAGTTAGCAACTCATGTGGCGATCGCCATTCAACAATCGATGCTGTTTGAACAATTACAGCAGTCAAGATTAGACTTGGAACAGCGAGTTAGCGATCGCACTGCCGAATTAGAAACCGCCAATCGACAACTACAACAATTAAATCAAGAATTAATTCGCTCGAACCACGATCTACAACAGTTTGCCTATATTGCCTCCCACGACTTGCGAGAGCCACTACGGATGGTCACCAGCTTTACTCAACTGCTTGCTAAACGTTATTCGGGGCAACTTGATGCCGAAGCTGATCAAATCATTAATTTTGCCGTTGATGGTGCCGAGCGGATGGAAGTTTTAATCGACGGGTTACTGTCATATTGCCGTCTTGGTAGTCAAGCTGAAACATTTAGATCGGTGAACTGTGAAGCAATACTAGATCAAGTTTTAGCTAATCTCCAGCTTGCCATTGCCGAAACCAACAGCCAAATCAGCAGAATTTCTCTACCCACCGTGATCGGTGATGCATCCCAATTAACTCAACTATTTCAAAATCTCATTGCCAACGGCATTAAATATCGCGGGGAAGCAAACCCCATGATTGAGATTGGTGCTACGGAACAAGGACTAGAGTGGTTATTTTGGGTCAAAGATAATGGGATTGGCATCGATCCTCAATATGGCGATCGCATTTTTCAGATTTTCCAGCGTCTCCATACTAGACAGGAATATCCAGGTACGGGAATTGGATTAGCAATTTGCCACAAAATCGTGGAATATCACGACGGCAGAATCTGGGTAGAGTCAACCCCGCAACAGGGAGCCACTTTTTACTTTACTTTACGCAACAAAAAACCCCTGATTCCATAGATATGTATCTAAATCAAGTTTTAAATTAATTTAATTTCTTAAATATTTTATGATCTAAACATTAGGATAAAAATTATTTTGGTTTTGAGTTTTTTATAACTATTAATTTACTAATTTGTGAGTTAAATCTCCAAAAACACCATGGAAATTGTTCCCATCAGACCACCAGTGGAAATTCTTTTAGGAGAAGATAATCCAGGTGATGTCTATATTGTTCGTTCTTCCTTAACTGATAGTAAATTACATCATAACTTTTATCAAGTTAATGATGGGGAAGCGGTAATGGCATATTTACATCAAGAACAAGGCTATCAAAATGTACCTCTGCCGGACTTGATTTTGCTTGATCTAAACCTGCCGAAGAAGAATGGTTTTGAAGTCCTAGCTGAAATTAAAGCAGATCTAAAATTGAAGACAATTCCTGTAGTCATTCTCACTTCTTCTAATGCCGAAACAGACATTTTGAGAAGTTATCAACTATGTGCTAATAGCTATATTGTTAAACCGTCTGATTACTTCGTCTTTTTTCAAGCCATTAAAAATATTGAGATTTTTTGGTTGAATCTAGCCAAATTACCACCTAAGTTAGCACCCAACTTTAATTGATCTTTAATTAATTCTGGATAAAGTAATACAGTTATCTTTTTAGGAATATAATGGAACCTTTAATTTAAGTAATCTAATTTAATATTAGACTGTATGAGTCTTAGTCAAAGTAACCAAGCACTTGATATTCTCTTGTGTGAAGATAATCTAGGGGACGTTTACATCATTACCAATGCCCTGAGAGAAAGCCAAATTAAATATAATCTTAATCATGTAACGAATGGCGAAGCCGCAATGGCATATTTACAGCAGCAAGGAGATTATCCAACTGTGCCTCGTCCTGATTTAGTTTTATTAGACTTAAATTTACCCAAAAAACCAGGTCTTGAGGTTTTACAAGCAATTAAGTCAGACCCAAAATTAAAAGCAATTCCCGTAATTATTTTGACTTCCTCCAAAGCAGAGCAAGATATTTTGAAATGCTACCAGCATTATGCCAGTTGCTTTGTGACTAAACCTTTCGACTTTGAAGAATTTGCGATCGCGATTCAAAAAATTGAAAATTTTTGGCTCAATTTAGTTCAGTTGCCACCTAAGTTTTCTCCCCACGGCAGTTCATGAATCAGAAACTATTCAATGTCTTATTAGTAGAGGATAATCTGGGTGATGCCTTTCTCATTCAGGAGCAATTTAAAAGTGCCAAGACATTTGAATATTCGATAGTTCACGTTGACTATCTAAATAAGGCAATTACTTATCTAGAGCAATCCCCCTGCGATGTTATTTTACTAGACCTTTCCCTGCCCGATAGTCAAGGGATAGAAACCCTCAAAACTATTGCTAAAAAAGCCTTGCAAATACCCATCGTGATCCTGACTGGGACAAATGACGAGGAATTGGCGATTCAAGCCGTTAGACAAGGAGCCCAAGACTATTTCGTCAAAGGACAGGTGATGGGCAAAGTTTTAGTTCATGCTCTCCACTACGCCATTGAACGCAAGCTGATCGAAGAACAACTCAAAACGAGAACTTCTCAATTAGAAGCCTTAAATCAAGAATTAGAAGCTTTTAGTTATACAGTTTCCCATGACCTAC
Organism: Cyanobacteriota bacterium; assembly: GCA_046050865.1. Taxonomy (GTDB): domain Bacteria; phylum Cyanobacteriota; class Cyanobacteriia; order Cyanobacteriales; family Xenococcaceae; genus Waterburya. The sequence goes on along the minus strand of JBJOPG010000020.1, from coordinate 10,117 downwards.
GGAACCCTTTAACGGTGATCAAAGGGATGGCTACACTGCTGAAACACAAATACGATCTTGAACAACGAGACGAACAAGAGCAACATTTTTTAAAACATATCTGCGATTCTAGCGATCGCATGGAGCAAATCATCAAGGATTTATTGATCCTCTCTCAAGTCAAAAAAAGTGAGTTGGAGGTCAAACCGATAAATTTGAGCAATTTGGCGAAGGAAATTGGCGATCGCTTGCAACAACAAGAAACCCTGAGACAAGTAAAATTAACCATTCAGCCACAAATAATCGCCATCGGCGATGAACATCTCTTGATGCACGCTTTAGAAAATCTGCTGCATAATGCCTGGAAGTATACTAGTAAACAGCAACATCCTTGGATCGAAGTTGGCGTGATTGATTCTAATCCGACGGAAGTCAGTAAAAATTTACACCAGACTAATTTAGAAGCGATCGATGATCTCCACCATAGAAATCGTATCCGTGCGGCATATCGCAACCTAGTTTATTTTATTCGGGATAATGGCTTGGGGTTTGATATGAAATCAGCGGAGCAATTATTTACCCCCTTCCATCGCTTACAAAATGCCAAAAAGTTTGAAGGAAACGGCATTGGCTTGGCGATCGTCCAGCGCATCATCCATCGTCATGACGGCAGAATTTGGGCAGAAGCAGCAGAGGGGGAAGGGGCTACTTTTTATTTCACCTTGGCAATCTAAAGTATAGCTTCTAGCTTCTAGCTTCTAGCTGGGAGAGTAGCTCCTTTACTCCAGATCGTCTTGTCCACTACCATTGATATCCGTGTAAATAATCTTGGGCTGTAGTGTGGTTTTAACCGCAGTTTTTGGGCAAGAACTGGCAATAACTATAGTTTTAGCATCGCTATTGAATGAATTTAACTCTGATGTTTCAGGACATCGCGAAATTAATTGAAAATCCAAATTTCTAATTTGGTAAGCAAAATAATAATATCCGTGAGCAATACTCCCTTTATTCATATAAATGACGCTCGGTTTAGAGAGAGAGTTAACGGCGGCGATCGCTGACCCTATGTCACTACTCACATGTGGTTTATAAGGTTTGAGGCAAGATTTAACTCCAACGTAAACAGCTAATGCTGAAAAGAGAATTTTAATACTTGGCTTTCGTTGCCAATTAACTTGGGAAAAAGTCTCGATCAAACAGAAAATAATTAGAGGAACAATATAGGTAAATAAAAACTTACTTTGGCGATATTCTCCAGGTAAAATTAGATAAGAGACAGAGTAAATAGTGTAAAGACTAATTAATAACTTAAACCAATTAGCAGTTTTTGGCACAACCTGAATACAATATTTAGTCACTAAAAATCCTACAATCAGGGAGGCGGAAATTAAGAGAATTGCCCCCAAATCTTTAGGTGTACCTCCCGTTTTTGGTATAAAGTCGAGGAATGACCAAAAAGGAATATAGTTAAACTTTTGTCCATGTTGTGAGTCAGCCAGATCAAAATGCTTGACAACCTCACTAGTATCCAAATACTGAGTAATAAAGAGACAGGCTACAGCGAAAGTAATCAGCAGAATTGCTAACAAATATTTATGGCGACTTTGGTTATCTAAAGCAGAATTAAAAACTATGGCAATCATCGCGGCAATCATGAAAAAAGGTAGCTGAGAAGGATAAAACCCTACTAGCGCAATAATGGCGATCGCAAATTTAACTAGATAAATGCCGTTGATTTTTTCTGAATTTATTAGATGATCTTCAAGAGCATAAATCAATAGATAAATAGCAAGTAGATTTGACCAATAAAACTGATCCTGTAACCAACACCAAATAGGCTGAAAGATAATCAAGACTATCAAGGCAATAGTGACAATTGAATAATCAAAATTCGGCTTGGTTTTAATTAAAATTAAATATTTGGCAATAATAGCTGCCAAAATGACGGAACTAACAAGAGTCGCTGCAATTCCAATATCACCACTTACATAAGTAAAAGTTGCATAGATAAACGTGCTCAGTAGTTTGGGGGAATTATAGAGAATATCTAAAATAGTCTGATTATTTTCTAACTGAGTTTGAGCTGTTTCCCCTAAGAAAACAATACTGCGTCTGATGTAAAGAAAAATATCAGTATTAAAGCTAGAAGGAATATATTGAGCCTCTCCTAAAGTTCTCGCTTTTATTACGGCTCTGATTAAGTAGTTACTAAAGAGAAAAAGCCAGATAAGAGTGTGTTTCCAGCTAGGTACAAGCAATCGATACTTGATTCCTGAAAATCGAGCATAATAAAAAGCAAATAGTAAGCAAATAATAAAAACTACTGCTGATAATTGAAAGATCAGTTGGACTTGAGGAAAAACACCAACAACTTTACAACCAGTAATAATCAGGGATAGAGTTGCGATCGCCGCCACCAGGACATCTTCAAATTGGAAACGAAGACTTTGATTAAACCGTAAATACCAAATACTATTAACCATGCTCAAAGCACCATATCCCAACAGATAGTAAAGTGGAAGCAAGAGCAAAATCGATAGTAAGCCTGATGAAAAAAGCTTCACTACTAAAAATTCAGTCATAAAACTACAATTAAGAACGAATAACAGGCGATCGCACTCTTATAAAATACCTGTACTATCTTCCAAGATGCCAGATATACTGTCCTTGAGAGTGTTTGCATTCTCCAACAGCCAAATAACAAGTAAAGCTTCTCCATCTCTAAACAGATCCTTAAGGAATCGAATATGTCACAATAATTAGCGTTAATCATGTCTTGTAGTTAAGCAATTTATACATCAGATCTAAACATGGAATCGCTTTATCAATATGCTTGGTTAATTCCTGTCCTCCCCTTATTAGGGGCGATGCTGGTGGGAATTGGGTTAATCTCCGTCAACAAAGCAACTAATAAACTACGTCAGATAGTTGCTGTCTTCATCGTCTCCATTATTGGTGCCACGATGGTGATGTCTTTTGCCATTCTGTGGAGTCAGATCCACGGACATGAAGCCTTTACCCGCACCATCGAATGGGCATCAGCGGGAGACTTCCACCTATCTATGGGTTACACCATTGATCACCTCAGCGCCATGATGCTGGTCATCGTTACCACCGTCGCTTTTCTGGTGATGATCTACACCGATGGCTATATGGCTCATGATGCTGGCTATGTACGCTTTTATGCCTACTTGAGTATCTTTAGCTCCTCAATGTTGGGACTGGTAATTAGCCCTAACCTCGTCCAAATCTATATCTTTTGGGAATTAGTCGGGATGTGTTCCTATCTCCTGATTGGTTTTTGGTACGATCGCCAACCCGCAGCGGATGCTTGTCAAAAGGCATTTGTCACCAACCGCGTCGGTGACTTTGGACTATTGCTAGGGATGCTGGGGCTTTATTGGGCAACGGGTAGTTTTGAATTCCAGGTTATGGGCGATCGCCTAGGAGAATTAGTTTCCTCTGGTGCCATCAGCGCCTTTCTCGCCACCCTCTTTGCCATCTTAGTATTTTTGGGGCCTGCTGCTAAATCGGCGCAGTTTCCCCTTCATGTGTGGCTTCCAGATGCCATGGAAGGGCCTACTCCCATCTCTGCCCTAATTCACGCTGCCACTATGGTAGCGGCGGGAGTATTTTTGATTGCGCGGATGTATCCCGTCTTCGAGCATGTGCCTGCTGCCATGACTCTGATTGCCTGGACAGGTGCTTTTACTGCCTTTTTGGGAGCTAGCATTGCTCTGACCCAAAACGATATCAAAAAGGGTTTGGCATACTCTACTGTTTCCCAACTTGGTTACATGGTGATGGCGATGGGTATTGGCTCCTACAGTGCTGGTTTATTCCACTTGGGAACCCATGCTTACTTTAAAGCGATGCTGTTCCTTTGTTCTGGTTCAGTGATCCACGGGATGGAAGCGGTAGTGGGACATAACCCCACCTTAGCCCAGGATATGCGTCTGATGGGGGGCTTGAGAAAGTATATGCCCATCACGGCGGGAGCCTTCTTTATTGGTAATTTAGCCATCTGTGGCATTCCCCCCTTTGCTGGTTTCTGGTCAAAAGATGAGATTTTGGGGCAGGCATTTGAAGCAAACCCTGCTCTCTGGCTAGTAGGTTGGGCAACTGCTGGTTTAACCGCCTTCTATATGTTCCGTATGTACTTTATGACCTTTGAAGGGGAATTTCGCGGCAATGATGCGACAATCAAACAACAATTAATGGGAGAAGCTGGTTTAGCTTTTGGCCCTGGAGCGATGGATGTGGCGGAAGCTCAGAGTCATGATCATGGTCACGACCATAGTCATAGCACCTCTCCCCATGAGTCTCCTCTGACTATGGCTCTACCGCTTTTGGTTTTAGCAGTGCCCTCTACTTTAATTGGTTTGTTGGGTCGTCCCTGGGACAACTATTTTGAAGAGTTTATTCATGCTCCAGGGGAGATTATCGAAGCTCATGCCTTCAACCAAAGGGAATTTATTACTATGGCGGGGTTATCTGTAGCGATCGCCGTTACGGGAATTATCTTTGCCATCTTGATGTATCGCACTAAAACGATCGATCCCAGTGGAATCGCCAAAAAAGTACCTACTCTGTACCGTTTTTCCCTGAATAAATGGTATCTCGACGATCTCTTTAACAAAGTGTTTGTTACGGGGATGCGTCGTCTTGCCAGACAAATCATGGAAGTGGACTACCGTGTGGTGGATGGTGCAGTTAACTTAACTGGTTTAGCAGCAGTCCTCAGCGGAGAAGGGTTGAAATACCTGGAAAATGGTCGCGCTCAATTCTATGCCCTGATTGTGTTTGGCGCAGTTTTAGGTTTTGTTTTGGTCTTTAGCGTGGCTTGATTTTTTTAGTTCAAATTGTTTAAAGGCGATCGCCCAGTTATCTAATCTCTAAAATTTCCAGGCGATCGCCTACCTGAATAATTCCTTCATTTTGGGGAATCATATTAACCCCAAACATCACTCCCTGTTCGCTAAGCTGACGAAAAGTGCCGAGGGTATTTAGGGGTTCTTTTAAACTATTTTTGTCACCATTGTTTTGGTCAATAGTGGTGATAATACAGCGACTACAAGGTTTTGTCATCTTAAACTGAACTTCACCAATTTGAATCAGTTTCCAGGCATCTTCAATAAATGGCTCTGCCGTTTCAATCACCACATTCGGACGAAAACGATTCATGGGAATTGCTTGACTACCCTGTTGATGAATCTCCATAATTCTTTGATTGAGTTCGATCAAAGAAGCCGTCGCCGTGAGCATCACAGGATAATTATCTGCCAGATTAAGGGGTTGATCCTCCTCACTAGGATATTTCTTCTCTAATAAACGAGTATAGTCAGCAGATTGTCTAACTAGGCGACAAGTCTTGTCTTCAGGCAGATTTAAAAATTGCTGAAACCACTGAGCCACTTCATTTCCCTGGTCGATGGCTAATAGGCGATCGCGCCAAATTTCCACTTCAAGTAGTGCACCATGGAGGGTAGCCATAAAAGTAATGGACGGAAAACTATGGTCTGCTACCTGAAGCGTGATCCTTTGTCCGACAATGTTGACTTGAATTTTTGCCAACTGAGGAAACTGTCTTTGAGTAATAAACTTGCCATTGCCAGCCACCAGCATCATTTCGCGATCGCCAAGAAACCCTTTGGTTTGTACCTGTGCCTGCCGTAGCTCGATTCCTTGACCAGACTTGAGAGGATAAACACAGAGTTTCGAGACAATCATAAGCTTGGATAATTAGCAAACGGTCAGGTACTTATTTCTCTCTGTTTTGTAAGGCAAAAATGCCGATTCGTCCACTCAATTAAGTATTAAATACCTTCAGGATTTTCTATTGAATCTGCAAAAGTTTGTGAGTTTGTAAACTAATACGCCATTGAGGATGTTGCAAAATATACTCAAAAATCAAATTTTTACTCTGGGGAGAGTTCCATTCTGGCTGTAAATAACACAAGGTGGATTTAGGTACTAATGCTCTCTGTTGTTCTGCCCATTTCAAATCATATTCTCCAGAGACCACCACTTTTAATTCACTGGCTGCCTCATAAATGCTGCGATGGGGAGCTTTAAACTGTTTGGGAGAAAAGGTAATCCAATCAAAATCTCCCGTTAAAGGATGAGCGCCAGAAGTTTCTAAATGAACCTGCAAGCCTTCCTGCTTTAAGGCTTTAGTCAGAGGTTTGAGGTCGTGCATTAATGGTTCTCCTCCGGTGATCACGACGATCGCCGGCTTGACTGCTTGAGCGATCGCCATTAACTCTAGTGCTGACTGTTGGGGGTGCTGTTGAGAATTCCAGGAGTGTTTGGTGTCGCACCAAGGGCAATGAACGTCACATCCTCCCAGACGAATGAAAAAAGCGCTCACTCCTGCCCAATAACCTTCTCCCTGTAAAGAATGGAAGGTTTCAACAATGGGATAGGTGGTGATTTTCGTCGTGGTATTCAAGGTGTTGTTTAGGGGAAAGGGGAAAGGGGAAAGGGAATGGCTATTCCCTGTTGATGTGATGTTTAACGATATTTGTTTAATTCCGTGCGTAAGGTAGCAATTTCCGCTCTTAGTTGATCCAGCATGGTTTGCAGATCTTCGGAGTTGGTGCTGCTAGTATCAATATTGAAACCCACATAGGAGCTGGTGCCACTGCTGCTACTATTGTTACTGCTCCTAGGATATACAGTAGTACCCGATGCTCTTTCCGCTCTTGATTGCACTTCTTCCATGAATTGTCGTAAATTTTCCCGTTGTTCGGCATCAAATTTACCAAGGTCGCTCATGGTATTGGTGAAGGACTCTTCCAGCTTTTCGCTCATTACTTCAGCTAAGGCTCTGCCGAAAAAGAAGGCATTGGTCACAGGATTATTACTCATACAGAATACAGATCAAGTTTTTAAACAGCTACTCTTAGGGTAGATTATATCTTGATTATTGAAGCTCTAGGTTTTCAGCATTTTATAATTGATTCCACTCCCCTAACTTTTGACTAATAACAAGAATTTAGAACCGATGGCAGAAGTATCGAAAACGCCAGACATGACGACAATTGAAGAGGTGCAAGGCATTGAAACGGAAAAAGCGACCACTGAAGATTTAGCGGATGCGGTTAACAGTTTGATTCCGTTGATCGTGGGGCTGCTGGAGTTTAAACTCGATAATTCGCGGGAGGGAATTCTTCAGACCGTCAGACCCGTATTAGACCGTTTAATTGAGGAGCGGAGTATTGAAGATTTGCCCAAAATGGCGACAGCGATCGCCAAAATTCTCCCTGAGGCGATTGAAGCGGAAATTAGACTTAATCCCCAAGCGATCGCCAAAGCGATCGCGCCAGAAATTGCTCTTTCGATCAGGGAACAGATTCTGTTGGATGCCTCGGCTATTTCCCAGACTTTAGGGCCTGAGATGGGCAAGGCAATCAAGACTCAGATTGAATTGGAGAAGGATGCGATGGTGGATGCTCTCTATCCCGTCATTGGTAGCACTATTGCCAAATACATGGTAGAGGTGGTACAGGATATTAACAGTCGAGTGGAGAAAACTCTGAGCTTTGAAGGGATTAAACGCAAGTTTCAAGCAAAAATTCAGGGAGTTTCAGAAGCGGAATTAATTTTCAAAGAGTCCATTGGCTATCGGGTGCGGGCGATATTTCTCATTGATAAAGACTCAGGATTAGTGATCCAGGAAATTCAGGTTCCAGGGGAAAAACAACTTGATTCAGATATGCTGGCAGGAATGTTGACGGCAATTCGGAGCTTTGCCAATGACTGTATTGCTTCAGGTTCGGAACTAGATGCGATCGATTATGGTGACTGGCAAATTCCCCTAGAAGTGGCGGGATATTGCTACCTCGCAGTGATCGTTAGAGGAGAACCCCCCAGAGAATTTATTACTAAAATCCGTCGAGTTTTGGGAGAAATCGTCATGGAACACGACGAGGCTATTCAAAATTTTAATGGTAATGTAGCAGATGTTCCCGCTGCCATTAGAACTAAGTTAGAGCAGTTAACGGCAGTTAAACCCCATAAATCCCAAGATAAACCCCAAAAATCTTCTGCACCATTATTGTTGTGGCTGCTAATTTTCCTGTTGGGTCTAGTGTTAGTGCCTTGGGGGATCGGTAACTATCGTGCCAGGGTTGCACACCATGTTGAACAATCTACCACCATGCAATTAGATGCTGCCCCAGAGCTTTCGGTATATCGTTTAGACCCGACAGTGAAGCAAGGCAAATTGATAATTACGGGTCGAGTTCCCGATCAATATCTGCGCGATCGCGCCCAAACAATTGTCCAGGGGATTGCTGACCAAAACAAGCTCCAGATGGATAATCAAATTGTCGCGGTGAATGTTCCTGCTAGCCCCAGTTTGATTAGAGGGGAGATGCAAAGATTGACTAAGTTATTTAATCAACAGCCCCAAGTATCAATTCAAACTAATTATCAGCCCCAGACTCTGACCATTGAGGGTTTTGTCTTAGATGCATCCACCAGGCAAACCATTGGTGAAGCTTTCAGGCAGATACCAGGGGTGGAACAGGTGGTGTTTAATTTAGACCAGGAGCTACCTATTGTTAAACAGCGTATTTATTTCAAGTCAGGTTCGGGAGAACTAGATTTTGCCGACAATTTTAGTAAAATTAATGCGATCAAATCGATTCTCCAGCAACATCCTCAGCTATCTTTAAGATTAGTAGTCCAAAGTGATGGAATCGGTTCTTCGGTAATTAATCAAAAACTGAGTCAAAAACGCTGTCAAAGTGTCAAAACTGCCCTAGTCGCTCGGGGAATTCAAGCTAATCGACTGATTACCAACTGTAATTTATTGTTTTCAGTTAAAAATAAGGATAATAGTCAAGGAACATGGCTCAAACGATATGTTAGCTTTGAACCATTGATTTCCCCGAACTTGTCTGAGTAAATAATGTATCCATGTCCACAATTACCCAAAAAATTTGCCTACTAGGAGATTTTAATGTTGGTAAAACTAGTTTAGTGCGCCGTTTCATCGAAGGTCAATTTAGCGATCGCTATCTTTCGACGGTGGGAGTCAAGGTGTCCCGTAAATCAGTAAAAGTCAGAACTACCACTGAAATTCACCAGCTCAATCTTCTCCTATGGGATCTCGAAGGCAATACTAAATTTAAATCCATCACTCCTAGTTATCTCAAGGGAGCTAGTGGTTCAATTATTGTTGCTGACTTAAGCCGCACAGATACCTTACAAAATCTTCATCAGCACCTAGAACTATTTCTGTCGATTAATCCTCAAGGACAAGCCACCATTGCCCTCAATAAAGCCGATCTCATTCCCGCCGAAAAGTTAGCGCAACTGCTGGAGAATTACCAGTCTCAGAATTTTCCAGGAATTTTGGGAGTTTATCCCACTTCAGCAAAAACAGGCGATCGCGTAGAAGAAATCTTTCAAGAACTAGCGGCAGCTCTGACATCCGAGGAGAAACCCTAGTAGATCGTCAAGTTTGAATTGATGGGTTGAGATTAGGTAGTAGGTAGTAACGTGAGTAGTAACGTGAGTTCGATGAATACAAAATTAACTATTGGTGTTTGGGTAAGGGGAAAAGGGAAAACGGAAAGGGGTACATTTTTCGTCACTACAATCAGTGAAATTAAGTTGATTTTCCAGAAATGTCTCAAAAATATTAATCGTCGAACTCAGGTAGGTAGTAGGTAGTAGGTAGTGGGTAAAAACTTAGGAGTCCCAGGAAATCCCGATTCCTTGGTCAGCAAACTCAGCTACAGTTGTTGTGGATAGCTCGTGGGTGGTCATTGCCCGTAAAATATCCAGGGGTACAGTGAGATGATGGGCTCCTGCTTGTAGGGTGGCGGCTGCTTCTTGGGGAGATTTGAGGCTAGCAGCTAGAATTTCTGTCTGGCTGTCTTGCAACACCTGGGACATCGACCGCACTAACTCCAAACCATCTCCTAATAATCTAGTAGCACGATTCACATAGGCGATCGCATATTTAGCTCCTGCTTCCGAGGCGATCGCAGCTTGGGCTGGACTATAAATCGCTGTTACAGAACAGGCAATGGCTGAGGATAAATGAGCCGTGACCCGAAAACCTAGTTCAGTAGCAGGAATTTTTAACACTAGTTTCTCGCCGACGATCTCCGCTGCTCGATAT
>JBJOPG010000019.1:0-29711 GCA_046050865.1 Cyanobacteriota bacterium | reverse complement strand
TGATGATCAGTCTTCAGAAATGAGTTTTGCAATTGAAGAGTCTGACTCAGAGGAAATGAGCTTTGAGGAGCCATCGGCGATCGCATCTGAACTAGAATCTAATGAAGAATTTGGTTTTGATGATCAGTCTTCAGAAATGAGTTTTGCAATTGAAGAGTCTGACTCAGAAGAAATAAGCTTTGAGGAACCATCAGCGATCGCATCTGAACTAGAATCCAACGATGAATTTAGTTTTGATGAACCCTCAGAAATGAGTTTTGAAACTCAAGAATCTTACCCAGAGGAAATGAGCTTTGAAGAGCCATCGGCGATCGCATCTGAACTAGAATCCAACAATGAATCTAGTTTTGATGAACCTTCAGAAATGAGTTTTGAAACCGAAGAGTCTGACTCAGAAGAAATCAACTTTGAAGAGTTAGCAATGAGTTCTGATGAGTCAATGGACGCATGGGGCATGGAGAGTGAAGAATCTGACCCAGAGGAAATGAGCTTTGAGGAGCCATCGGCGATCGCATCTGAACTAGAATCCAACGATGAATTTAGTTTTGAAACCGAAGAGTCTGACTCAGAGAAAATCAACTTTGAAGAGTCAGCAATGAGTTCTGATGAGTCAATGGACGCATGGGGCATGGAGAGTGAAGAATCTGACCCAGAGGAAATGAGCTTTGAAGAGCCATCGGCGATCGCATCTGAACTAGAATCCACTGACGAATTTAGTTTTGATGAACCCTCAGAAATGAGTTTTGAAGAGCCATCGGCGATCGCATCTGAATTAGAATCCAACGACGAATTTAGTTTTGATGAACCCTCAGAAATGAGTTTTGAAGAGCCATCAGCGATCGCATCTGAACTAGAATCCACTGACGAATTTAGTTTTGAAACCGAAGAGTCTGACTCAGAGGAAATCAACTTTGAAGAGCCATCGGCGATCGCATCTGAACTAGAATCCAACGACGAATTTAGTTTTGATGAACCCTCAGAAATGAGTTTTGAAGAGCCATCAGCGATCGCATCTGAACTAGAGTCCACTGACGAATTTAGTTTTGACGAATTTTCAGAGGTAGCCTCTGAATTAGAATCCACTGACGAATTTAGTTTTGATGATGAGCCAGCAATGAGTTCTGAGTCTGATGACTTCATGGGTCAGTTTATTGATGAAGATGATTCTTCTTCTGAGGATATTTTAGCGGGCTTAGAACTGGATGAGGAAGCGGCTATTTCCTCTGATGAGTTTATGCAGGAATTAGTTGATGATAATGAACTAGCATTGAACGAGTTGACTTTTGAGTCGGAAATCGGAGATTTTGCGATCGCTAGTGATGCTGACTCTGATGTATTTGCAGCAGCATTGAGCGATGAGGATGAATCTGCTCCAGAGTTCAACTTTAATGATTCTACTGATGACTCTGACTTTAATGAGTTGATGGGAGCGTTTGCTGATGATGGTGAACCTGGGGATAGTGAATTAAACACTGATTCCGATATGTTTGATTTCAAATTTGAAGATGAAGATGAACATGCCTGGAATGAATTGGACTCTCTTGATGCTATTGACAAAAAAATTGACGAGTTAACTGAACTTTCTGATGATTCGATCGGAGAATTGAATGATTTATTAGATTCAGTTCAAGAGAATACTTCTAAGCAAGAAGAGCTTAATGAAGTTAATCGGGACAAATAAGCTGAACGATTCATGATATTTCTGTTCATATAAATTGACTAAAGACCTAGATCAACATCTAAGTCTTTTTTTTGGCTCCGAATTTTAAATCGTAATTGTTAGCTCAAAAGTTGATAGACTAAGCACCATACATAGAAAAAGTTAGATATAGCATAAACAGCAATGGGAACCACTTATAGCGTCAGGCAAAAGATTGAAAAAATGCGCCGAGCGGGAGCTTTAGCTGCGGAACTATTAGATTTTTTAGAACCGATGGTGAAACCTGGAGTAAGTACTCAAGAAATCAATGATGCGGCTGAAAAATGGACGCAAGAAAAAGGAGCGGTTAGCGCGCCTTTAGGATATGGTCCAAAAGAAAATCCTTTCCCTCGCTCTCTTTGCACAAGCGTTAATGAAGTGATTTGTCATGGTATTCCTAACGCGAAGCAAATCTTAAAAGATGGCGACATAATTAACATAGATGTCACGCCAATTCTTGATGGTTATCACGGGGATACTTCTAAAACCTTTTTTGTCGGAACTCCCTCACCAACAGCGAGAAAACTGGTGGAAGTTACAGAGGAATGTCTAAAAAGAGGAATTGCTGCTGTTAAACCAGGTGCCAGAATTAATGATATTGGAGCAGCAATCCAAGAATATGCAGAACAACAAGGTTTTTCTGTCGTTAGGGATTTTGTCGGTCATGGAGTAAACAGTATCTTTCATACTGATCCTCAAATCCCTCATTACTATGATCCCAAGCAAAGACAAAAGATTAAGCCAGGAATGATATTTACCATTGAACCAATGATTAATGAAGGAACATGGGAAGCGATTATGCTTGATGATGGCTGGACTGCTATCACCAAAGATAGAAAACTCTCAGCTCAGTTTGAACATACTATTGCTGTAACTGAGAATGGGGCAGATATTCTGACTCAAGTTATTTAACCTATGCTATTTAAAGCAGAACCTTAAAAGCAGAGCTTTAGTATTCTGAGCGTCGAATATTGAAACAACACCAATCTTTGCGTTTCCACAATGCGGCTACTGTCCAGCCTTGTTTTTCGACAACATCGGCAATTTTGTCTGCTTGAGTGAGGAGAATTCCACTTAAAACTGCCCAGCTTTTTTCATGGGTAATTTGATTAAACTGGGGAAATAATTCAACGATGGTATCAGCCAGAATATTGCAAATGATGCCATCAAAAATTTCGCTATCTCTGACTAGCTGTTCAACGCTACCATCTCGCACAATGATACTGTCTCGATTAATATCATTTAGTTGGCAATTACTACGACAGGTTTTGACAGCCAAGACATCAGTATCTACGGCATAAACTTTTTTTGCCCCTAGCAAAATAGAACCCAAAGACAAAATGCCCGAACCACAACCAATATCGGCTACGATTTGATGTTTCGCCTCTCCAGACAATCGCATTTCCAGAGATTCGAGACACAATTGGGTTGTGGCATGAGTACCTGTTCCAAATGCAGCACCAGGGTCTAAACGCAAGATTAATCTTTCAGAGTCTTCTGGAGGAGTTTCCCAAGCAGGATAAATCAAAAAGCGATCGCCAATTTCCATTGGCTTCCAGTAATCTTTCCAGCCACTTGCCCAATCCTCTTCATCGATCAATTGCCATTGGGCTTCGGGAACAGCTACTTCCAATAACTTGGCATCTTGTTCTAACCACAGGGATAATGCCGCCAAATCTAATAACTGAGTGTCGATTTCAGGAATATAAGTTTTGATCAGAATTTTCTGGTCAGTAGATCCCAATTCAAAACTGTGTTCGTCATCTAAAACTTTGACTTCGGTTGCTGTCCCCGAACAGCCAAATTTTTCGAGTCGCCAAAAGACAGATTCTTCTTGCACTGGCTCGCATTTTACAACGATTTCCCACCAACGATTAGACATGAGTTTTATAGGTTATGAGCTGTATCTAAAAATGATCTAAATTGAACCGCAAGCACTTATCTTAACCCTCAATACTGTATGTCAAGATTTTAACTTCATCTACTATTTGCTTCGGTTCTTTATTAATAGTTTTCCCAATACGCCCACAAAATTTAGCTTTCTATTTTTTTTAAATGTTATTATTATGCTTGAATTTTAAAAGTTACATAGTTAGACAGACCAAAGTAACAAAGTTAGTGAAAAAAATCACCAACTTTGAATTGATCAACTAAGTTTTAAAGGGATTGCTTCTTTAAACGGATAGCTTTACCGTATAAGCATCTCTAATGCCATCTACTTTGGTTATCTCTTGTAGGATTCCTTCGGGTAAAGGATCGTCCAAGCTAAGTACCATCACCGCTTCACCTCGAACAATTTTACGTCCCACCTGCATACTGGCAATGTTGACGTTATAGCTACCTAGCAAAGAGCCAATTTTGCCGATCAGTCCGGGCATATCTCGATGCAAGGTAAACAGCATATGGTCATTGGGGGGAACATTAATGGGGAATTCGTCTAAACTAGTGATTCTAATTTCCCCTTCGCTCAATAAAGCTCCTGTGACGGAGTGTTTTCCGTTAGAGCCTTGAGCTTCAATGTGTAGAGAGCCACCTGAATAATCGCGGGTTGAACTATCTTTGGTTTCAATTACTCGAATTCCCCGTTCTTGGGCTTCAATAGCGGCATTAACATAGTTTACCCGTTCTCTTAAAGCTTGGGAAAGTAATCCTTTGAGGGCAGCAACAATGATGGGCTGACTATCGTTGTTCGCCAACTCTCCCTGTAGACGGATATTTAACTCACCAATTCTACCTCCAGCCAGTTGACCAGCCATTGTCCCCAAAGTTTCCGCTAGTCTGAGGTAAGGTCTGAGTTTTTCCATCACATCTGGATTTAGACCAGGAATATTAACCGCCGAACGAGCGGGCAGACCCAACAGTACATCTCTAATTTGCTCTGCTACGTCAATTGCCACATTAACCTGTGCTTCCGCTGTAGATGCTCCTAAGTGGGGGGTTAGAATCAGATTTGAACCTACTGCCGTCAGAGGTGATTCCCCCAAAGGTTCGCTATTATAAACGTCTAATGCTGCACCACCAATTGTTCCTGCTTGAAGTGCTGAGGCTAGAGCCGCTTCATCAATAATCCCACCACGAGCGCAGTTAATAATTCTGACATGAGGCTTCATTTTTGCCAAAGCCTCGGCATTAATCAGATTAGCAGTTTCAGGAGTCTTGGGAATGTGTAGGGTAATATAGTCCGATTCTTTAAACAACAGGTCTAAGTCTACCAGCGTACAACCTAGTCTTTCCGCCCGTTCCGCAGAAACAAAAGGATCGTATGCCAACAACTTCATCTCCATTGCTCTGGCTACCTTGGCAACATGAGCGCCAATTTTGCCCAGGCCTACTACACCTAAAGTTTTTTTGTATACTTCATTGCCCACAAACTTTTTCCTTTCCCACTTGCCTTCTTTGACGGATTGGTTGGCATCAGGAATCTGGCGAGAAAGAGCTAGCATCATTGCTAAAGCATGTTCCGCAGCAGCGATCGTGTTTCCTTCTGGTGAATTGACTACGACAATACCATGACGGGTGGCAGCTTTAACATCGATGTTATCTACCCCAACTCCTGCCCGTCCAATAATTTTTAGGTTCGTGCCAGCCTCAATCACTTCTGCTGTAACTTGAGTACCCGATCGCAACATTAAAGCATCATATTCGGGAATTATTTTAACCAGCTCTTCTACAGGCAGCTTAGTTTTTACATCTACCTCTGCCACTTGGGAGATAATATCAATACCAACTTGATCAATCGGATCGGAGACGAGAACTTTTGCCATAGTCATGAATTGTTGTCTAATTCCCTAAAATCTTGCGGTGTGACCTAGAAGCTTAGTTTTGTTCTAGGGTTAAAGTCTTATATTAAGTGCAGTAAATTATTCTAAAGGGAAATGGATCTCTTATTCTCGATTCGTTAGTAAGTTTTTGGGTTTGCTGTTTTATCTTGGTAACAATAACTGCGGATGGGGCTTTGGGAAAGAACATTTAAACAAGGCGATCCGAAGGCGAGGGGTCGCCTAATCGCACTGCAAACTAAATTTCGCTAGGCAACATTTTGACTAAACCTTCTAATCTCTGACGTAAACCAACGAGCAACTTCTTCAACCACAGAGGCGTTTCTGCTGTAGATTCTGGCGCTGCGGTTGTTTCCGCACTAGGAACAGTAATCGCAATCTCGCCTTCAGTAATTTCTACTGATTCAGCTTGAGGGATTTCAATCTCTGCTATTGGAGTCAATGAATCGGATTTTTCTTCGGTAATGGTAATTATTTGTTTGGATTTAGTAGATTCTATTGATGGTGTACTGTTATTTTTTTCCAGAGTATCTGCTGTTTCCGCAGTCACTTTTTCAGTCTGATTAATTTTTGGAGCAGGAATTATTACGGGTTTTTTAGTTATTTCAGTAACAACTTCTTGGGTATCATTTTGAGGATTTACTGGAGAATTATTGTCTTCAGAATTGTCTTCAAAATTGTCTTCAGAAGTGGCGATCGCTTGACTAGGCTCAAGTTCAATTGCTTTCTGTTTATCGTCTTTTACTTTCGGTTTTTGTGCTTTCGATTCTTCTAGGGTTACGATCTCCGTAGTTGTTTTTTTCGCCTCTGATTCAGGTTCAGTTGCTACCCTGGGCTCGATTATTTCTGGTGTTCCGACTGGTTGAATGTAATAGTTTTGTTCAACCATCGGTTGTGCATCTTCTAAAGATATTTGATCCGTGACCAATTTGCTTAAAGTATTGAACTGTTGCGGATCATAATTAATTACTCTGACTGTATTATTAAAAATATTCTCAATATTGTTTCCCGTCTCGTCAATTAATTCAAGCTGAACCCAATTTTCTCCTGGTTCAAATCCGGTTAAATAGTGTGGCTGCCAGTCCTTAATCATAAAACTGGTACCATTAATAGTCGCTTTAACTTGCCATGGTTGATGTCCTGGGTTGTTAAGGCTGTCGGGGCTGATCGCCTGATTAGGAGCATTGAGATAAAAATCCAGCAACAATGGTTCTGCCCCATAAGTTCCAGTAGGACTGTTATAAGTTAATAGGGGCTGGTCAGTATTAGGCTGGTTGGCATTGGTTTGAGTCAGAACATTAAAGGTCGTTTGGGCGTATGCACCCTTATTTTTAAAACTTTCTCCCCAAGGAGTAACGGCAAATACTCTTACTGTATGAGTTCCAGGAGCGAGATTTTTGATAGTTATCGGTTCATCCAAGCTGTAGATCGACTGAAACGGCTCATTATCCACAATCAAATTCAAGTGATTTCCCAAGTGAAGGCGATCGTCCTGAAAGATGGGTAAATCTTCTACTGCTAGTTTGAGGGTCACATCTGTTTGATTAAAGGTTTTTTCTGCCCTCGGCTCAATGATTCTCACCTGTGGGCTGTATTGTACAAGTTCTTGCTTTAACTCGTGGATGATTTGGGGAGATGTTACTTCTGACAGCTTGCTGTTGGCAGCGGCTAGATTTCTGGTTTTGCCAGGGCGATCGCGTAGTGTACCCTTCGGGTAATCGCTGAGAGAGGGAATTAGACGATCCCCTTGGGGATAATTTACATAATTGTCTAACTGAAGCTGCCCACAACCGATCAAGCAGCTTAGCACCAAGATAAAGATGATTGTTCTAACAGTTTTCATTAAACAGCTACCAATAAATTTAACAAATAAAAACCAGATTCTTTTTGTTCTTGACTGAATCCAAATTAATCCTTCTCTCTCTTACTAAATTAAATCAGGAACTAGTTGATTTACACCTGCTAATTCACGTTGCCTTTTGTGAAGATAGGTTTTGTTTTGTATACTTTTGCCCAGAAATCATGGCGGTGGAAACCCTTGGAGAGCAATAATCTCATCCATTTAAAATTTTGTTAAGCTTTGGGCTGTTTGCTGAGATCTGGGTCATATGATCATATACAGTGATGCCTGTAGCTTGAACCTAAAACCTATTAAGGGAGAGCAAGCTCAGGTTATATAAAAAGCAGTGATTTTTCGATCTCTCTTTTTTACATAATCAAAAACCTGTTCTTCTAGAATAGGAAAATCTAAATCTAAAATCTATTGCCCTGAGAGGAGAATCCTCATGACAATCAGTCCTCAAAAAGACGAGGCGAAAGTCAAGGTAACAGTTGATGTAGATCCAGTTCCAACTTCTTTCGAGAAGTGGGGCAAGCCAGGTCACTTTGACCGAACTTTAGCCAGAGGTCCTAAAACAACCGCTTGGATTTGGAATCTTCACGCTGATGCTCATGATTTTGACAGTCATACCAGTGACTTAGAAGACATTTCGCGAAAAATATTCAGCGCTCATTTTGGTCATCTAGCAGTAGTGTTTGTGTGGTTAAGCGGAATGTATTTCCACGGAGCCCGCTTTTCCAACTATGAAGCTTGGCTTTTAGACCCTACTGCCATCAAACCTAGCGCTCAAGTAGTTTGGCCCATTGTTGGGCAAGGTATTCTTAATGCCGATGTTGGTGGTGGTTTCCACGGAATCCAGATCACATCGGGATTCTTTTATCTATGGAGAGCTTCTGGCTTTACTAACAGCTTCCAGCTATACTGCACGGCGATCGGTGGATTAGTAATGGCAGCTTTAATGCTCTTTGCTGGCTGGTTTCATTACCACAAGCGAGCGCCTAAGCTGGAATGGTTCCAAAACGTGGAATCGATGATGAATCACCATTTAGCTGGTTTGTTAGGCTTAGGTTGTCTTGGTTGGGCTGGACACCAGATCCACGTATCTCTTCCAATTAACAAGCTGCTAGATGCGGGAGTCGCTCCAGCAGATATTCCTCTGCCCCACGAGTTCATCCTTAATCCTGACAAGATGGCAGAATTATACCCAAGTTTTGCAGAAGGGCTAAGACCTTTCTTCACCCTCAACTGGGGCGTATATTCTGACTTTTTGACCTTTAAAGGTGGTTTGAACCCTGTAACTGGCGGCTTATGGTTATCTGATACAGCACATCATCATTTAGCTCTTGCCGTACTGTTTATCATTGCTGGTCATATGTACCGTACCAATTTTGGTATTGGTCACAGCATGAAGGAAATTTTAGACGGTCATAAAGGCGATCCCCTATTGTTTGGTGGAGAAGGTCACAAAGGTCTTTATGAGATCCTGACTACTTCTTGGCACGCTCAATTGGCAGTTAACCTGGCAATGCTTGGTTCTCTGACAATTATTGTGGCGCAGCATATGTACGCTATGCCTCCATATCCTTACATGGCGATCGACTATGCGACCCAAATATCGCTCTTTACTCATCACATGTGGATTGGAGCCTTCTTAATTGTTGGTGCAGGAGCTCACGCCGCCATTTATATGGTGCGGGACTATGACCCAGCTAAGAATGTGAACAACGTGGTTGACCGTGTTCTGCGGGTGCGAGATGCGATTATTTCTCACCTCAACTGGGTATGTATTTTCCTTGGCTTCCATAGCTTTGGTCTATATATCCACAACGACACCATGAGAGCCTTGGGTCGTCCCCAAGATATGTTCTCGGATTCGGCGATTCAACTCCAGCCCATTTTTGCCCAGTGGATCCAAGGTATTCACACGGCGGCGCCTGGAACTACTGCTCCTACAGTCGCAGAAACTGTTAGTCATGCCTTTGGCGGTGGCATAGTCGCTGTTGGTGGCAAAGTAGCGATGATGCCGATTACTTTAGGTACGGCTGACTTTATGGTTCACCATATTCACGCCTTTACCATCCATGTAACAGTGTTGATTCTGTTAAAAGGTGTTCTCTACGCTCGTAGTTCTCGCCTGGTTCCCGATAAAGGCAATCTGGGTTTCCGTTTCCCTTGTGACGGCCCTGGTCGTGGTGGTACTTGCCAAGTATCAGCTTGGGATCATGTGTTCCTTGGTTTGTTCTGGATGTACAACTCAATTTCTGTAGTAATTTTCCACTTTAGTTGGAAGATGCAATCAGATGTCTGGGGAACAGTCTCTCCTGATGGTTCGGTGTCTCATATCACTGCGGGTAACTTTGCCCAAAGTGCTATTTGTATTAACGGTTGGTTGCGTGACTTCTTGTGGGCGCAAGCTTCTCAAGTTATCAATAGCTACGGTTCGGCTCTCTCTGCTTATGGCATCATGTTCTTAGCAGGTCACTTTATCTTTGCCTTCAGTCTCATGTTCCTCTTTAGTGGACGTGGTTACTGGCAAGAATTGATTGAGTCCATCGTCTGGGCACACAACAAGCTGAAAGTAGCTCCAGCCATTCAACCTCGTGCTTTGAGTATCACTCAAGGTCGTGCAGTGGGTGTAGCACACTACTTATTAGGAGGAATTGTTACTACATGGGCATTCTTCTTAGCTAGGACGCTATCGTTGTAGCTGTTTCAAGAGTAATGTCAATCTTACAAGCTGGTATCAAGTCTATCTTGTGAGATTGACAAAGCTAAATTGAAGTTTTTAGCTTTTGCTGGAAACTAAACTTAAGAATCAAGAAATTCAACGGTGGTTAGTTATTTTTGATGTAAATCTCAACTAGCAAGCTGAATCAGCAACCGTGTTTTAACAAAAGTACTATCTAGCAATATTTAGCCAGATCAAATCAAGATTAAATATTGATGATAGTAACAAAAAGCCAGAAATGAGTCGTAATTAGTACGTACGTAATTAGTAATTATTATTTAGCTCATTTTCAACCTTAACAGGAGAATTCTACCCATAAACTTATGGCAACTAAATTTCCCAAATTTAGCCAGGATCTCGCCCAAGACCCGACTACTCGTCGGATCTGGTACGGAATTGCCACTGCTCATGACTTTGAGCTACATGATGGTATGACTGAGGAAAATCTTTACCAAAAGATTTTTGCCTCTCACTTTGGTCACATCGCCATTATCTTCTTGTGGACTTCCGGTACTCTGTTTCATGTCGCTTGGCAAGGTAACTTTGAACAGTGGATTAAAGATCCTTTAAACACTAGCCCGATCGCCCATGCGATTTGGGACCCTCACTTTGGTAAAGGTGCGATCGATGCCTTTACTCAAGGTGGTGCTTCTAGCCCTGTAAACATTGCCTATTCTGGGGTTTACCATTGGTTCTACACCATTGGTATGACTAGTAACCAGGAATTGTATCAAGGGTCAATTTTCTTATTGCTCTTGTCTTCAATCTTCTTGTTTGCTGGTTGGTTGCATTTGCAGCCAAAATTCCGTCCTAGCTTGGCTTGGTTTAAAAATGCTGAGTCTCGCCTCAACCACCACTTAGCTGGTTTGTTTGGGGTAAGTTCTTTAGCTTGGACTGGACACCTGGTTCACGTTGCTATCCCCGAATCTCGTGGACAGCATGTAGGTTGGGATAACTTCCTTTCTACTCCTCCTCATCCTGCGGGTTTAGGGCCCTTCTTTAGCCTTAACTGGGGTGTATACGCTCAGAATCCTGACACTGCTGGTCATGTGTTTGGCACTTCTCAAGGAGCAGGGACAGCTATCTTAACTTTCCTGGGTGGTTTTCATCCCCAAACTGAGTCTCTCTGGTTGACAGATATTGCTCATCACCATTTGGCGATCGCAGTTATCTTCATCATTGCTGGTCATATGTACCGAACTAATTTCGGTATTGGACATAGCATCAAAGAGATTCTGGACACCCATAAGCCACCGCAAGGAGGTTTGGGTGAAGGACATAAAGGAATATATGACACCTTGAATAACTCTCTCCATTTTCAGCTAGGTTTAGCCTTGGCTAGTTTGGGGGTAGTGACTTCTTTGGTGGCTCAACATATGTATTCTCTACCTTCCTACGCGTTTATTGCTAGGGACTATACAACTCAAGCAGCTCTATATACTCACCATCAATATATTGCTGGATTCTTAATGGTTGGTGCGTTTGCTCACGGTGCAATTTTCCTCGTCAGAGATTATGACCCCGAAGCCAACAAAAATAATGTACTTTCCCGAATCATTGATCATAAAGAAGCGATTATCTCCCACCTTAGTTGGGTGTCTCTCTTCCTTGGTTTCCACACCTTGAGTTTGTATGTACACAATGATGTAGTAGTTGCTTTTGGTACGCCTGAAAAGCAAATCTTGATTGAACCTGTGTTTGCCCAGTTTGTTCAAGCTGCCTCTGGAAAAGCCCTCTACGGATTTGATACTTTACTCTCTAATCCCGATAGCATTACCCAAACTGGTGCAGCTTGGTTGCCTGGTTGGTTGGATGCCATCAACAGTGGTACTAACTCTCTGTTCTTAACCATTGGACCTGGAGATTTCTTAGTTCACCATGCGATCGCTTTAGGATTACATACCACTACTTTGATCTTGGTTAAGGGCGCTTTAGATGCCCGTGGTTCTAAATTAATGCCCGACAAGAAAGACTTCGGTTTTGCTTTCCCTTGTGATGGCCCTGGTCGTGGCGGTACTTGTGATATCTCGGCTTGGGATTCCTTCTACCTAGCGATGTTCTGGATGCTCAATACCTTGGGCTGGTTGACTTTCTACTGGCATTGGAAACATCTTGGTGTTTGGCAGGGTAACGTTGCTCAGTTCAACGAAAACTCCACTTACCTGATGGGTTGGTTCCGCGATTATCTCTGGGCAAACTCTGCTCAATTGATTAACGGCTATAACCCTTACGGTGTCAATAACCTTTCTGTTTGGGCTTGGATGTTCCTCTTTGGACATCTAGTTTGGGCGACTGGTTTCATGTTCCTCATCTCTTGGCGCGGTTATTGGCAAGAGTTGATTGAAACTATCGTTTGGGCTCACGAGCGTACTCCTCTAGCCAACTTAGTTCGCTGGAAAGATAAGCCCGTTGCTCTTTCAATTGTTCAGGCTCGTGTAGTTGGTCTAGCTCACTTCACCGTGGGTTATATCCTCACCTATGCAGCCTTCCTGATTGCTTCGACTGCTGGTAAGTTTGGTTAGCGTTTAGTAACTAAATTTCACTAGCTAAATTTACTAGATAAATTTAAACAAGCAATCTTTCCCTCATCTTCGGATGGGGGATTTTTATTGCTAACTCCTAAACAACAAAATTAATCTGCTTAGGCTGGGAAAAGGGAAAGGGGGGAAAGGGTTTATTGATCTATAGAAACATCGGCAATTATTTCCTTGATTGTTACCAAATCCAAATCAGGATGGGGTGATTCCACTGCCTTCAACCACAGTAGATATTCCACATTGCCCGCAGGCCCTGTAATAGGCGAAACTGTTAGACCCCAATATTGCCAGCCTAAAGCTTGAGCAGCTTGCCAGACCTGCATAATTGCCAAGGCGCGATCGCCCATATCTCTGACCACACCTTTTTTACCAATCCGCTCTCGTCCAACTTCAAACTGAGGTTTAACCAGCAAGACAACTTCTTTGGGAGCAGCTAACAGATACCCAAGAGGCTCTAGTACTTTAGTCAGAGAAATAAAAGATAAATCCATTACTCCCAAATCTGCCATAGTTGCCTCACCATAAAGTTCCTGGGGCGGCAAATAACGGATATTGGTTCGTTCTTTGAGAATAACGCGATCGCACTTACGAATACTCCAGGCTACCTGCCCATAACCCACATCCACTCCGTAGACTAATTTTGCTCCAGTTTGCAACAGACAGTCAGTAAATCCCCCTGTAGAAATGCCACCATCCAAGCAAATGCGATCGCGTACCTGAATCTCAAATGTTGACAACGCCTTGGCTAGCTTTTTACCACCTCGGGAGACATAAGGAGGTTGTTCTTTAACTTCAATGTTGGCAGTGATCTTAATTTCTGTTCCAGGTTTATCAATAACTTCCTGATTTACCTTGACTTTACCTGCCCGAATCAAACTCTGAGCCAATGCCCTAGATTCGCAGAGTTCCAGGCTGACTAATAATTTATCTAATCGCTGTTTTGCCAAGATTAAGTGAATAATTGAGGTTTATTTACTTATAACTTGAAATAAGCAAAAAAAAACCAGAGCTAGCAATATATTCTCACCATGCAGGCTCTGGATATGTTCGAGAAGTATCTTTTAATATAATAGGTAACCTATGCATCTATGGTCATCAGTCATTTGACTGAATGTCGAAGATCGACATTAAGCTAGATTACGTAGGTGCTCTTTTTGAGTGGTTTTATTTGCAGTATTAACCACAACCAAAATTACGCTTAAAATACCCTGAAAATTGCTGTGGAATGATCAACAGTTCATACCACTCCGCAAAATTATAAAATCATTAGGTAGGAGAATTAATTGACGGTTAGAATTTTATGTTTGACGCTTTAGCAGATCGCCTCGACGATGCCTGGAAGAAAATTCGTGGTCAGGACAAGATATCGAAAAGTAATATTCAAGATACGCTGAATGAGGTGCGTCGTGCTTTGCTATCTGCCGATGTCAATCTTCAGGTAGTCAAAGCTTTTGTTGCCGATGTCGAAAAGAAAGCTTTAGGGGAAGGAGTTATTTCTGGGGTCAACCCAGGACAGCAGTTTATCAAGATTGTCTACGATGAACTGGTTAAGGTCATGGGAGACAGTAATGTTCCCCTGGCTCAGGCAGAGAAGCCACCGACGGTAATTTTGATGGCAGGTTTACAGGGTACGGGGAAGACTACCGCTACCGCCAAGCTAGCTCTTTATCTGCGCAAACAGCAACGCTCCTGTTTGATGGTAGGAACAGACATATATCGTCCTGCGGCGATCGACCAATTGCTGACCTTGGGCAAGCAGATTGATGTCCCTGTGTTTGAGATGGGTACAGACGCCGACCCTGTGGAAATTGCTAAACAAGGTGTCGCCAAAGGCAAAGAGTTGGGAGTTGATACAGTTATTGTTGATACTGCGGGACGACTCCAGATTGATAATGACATGATGGGAGAGCTAGCCCGTATCAAAGCTACCATTCAACCTGACGATACCCTGTTGGTGGTGGATGCTATGACAGGGCAAGAAGCCGCCAACCTAACCTATACTTTTCATGATCAGATTGGCATTACAGGGGCTATTTTAACCAAGTTAGACGGCGATAGTCGCGGAGGTGCAGCCCTATCCGTAAGACAAGTATCAGGACAGCCGATTAAATTTGTCGGTGTCGGCGAAAAAGTTGAAGCATTAGAGCCATTTTATCCCGATCGCTTAGCCTCTCGTATCCTCAATATGGGGGATATTCTCACCCTGGTGGAAAAAGCCCAGGAAGAAATCGATCTGGCTGATGTGGAAAAAATGCAGTCCAAAATCATGGAGGCGAAGTTTGATTTTAATGACTTTATCAAACAGATGCGTCTACTGAAAAACATGGGCTCTTTGGGAGGAGTGCTCAAACTTATTCCAGGCATGGGCAAAATTAGCGGAGCCGACTTAGCGAAGGGAGAAACTCAGCTCAAGCGTACGGAATCCATGATTAATTCCATGACCAAAGCCGAAAAAGCCGACCCTGACTTGCTGGCACAGTCCCCTAATCGCCGCCGTCGCGTCGCTAAAGGCTCTGGATTCAATGAAAAAGATGTTTCTAAATTAGTCCAAGACTTTACGAAGATGCGTTCGATGATGCAGAATATGGGTCGAGGAATGCCTGGTATGGGGATGCCCGGTATGGGAATGGGGATGCCCGGTATGGGGGGTGGAATGCCTGGTATGGGGATGCCTGGTATGGGGGGCTATCCCGATCAAGGCAGAAGAAAAAAGCCCAAGAAGAAGAAAAAAGGCTTTGGATCGTTGTAAGATAAGAGATTGCCTTGGTTAATTCCCAGGAAACAAGAGAAAGATCGACTACAATCGTAAAGGATAAATTTACCTAGCCAATGATTAAATTACGTTTGAAACGCTTCGGCAAAAAAAGAGAAGTTAGCTACCGTATTGTAGCTATCGAAAGCAAGACCCGTAGAGATGGTCGTCCCATTGAAGAACTCGGTTTTTATAACCCGAGAACAGATGAAACTAGATTAAATGTGCCAGCGATCGTTCAACGGCTACAACAAGGAGCCCAACCTAGTGAAACTGTAAGAAGTATTCTTAACAAAGCTCAAGTTTTTGAACAAGTAAATGCCAAATAAGACCAATTTGTCTGGCGATCAGATTGCAGGTAGTCCCGATTATGAGCAACTAGCTCGCTTTCTGATCGAACCTTTTCTCGAAGACCCCCAGAGTTTAAAAATCAACTCCGAAGCCAATCCCCAGAGCAAAAAAATTTGGCTTAGGGTGGCTTTTGATAAAAGCGATCGCGGTAAAGTGTTTGGGCGGGGTGGTCATAATATTCAAGCCATAAGAACCACTATTCAAACTGCGGCAACAGCCAGTGGTGAATCTGTTTTTTTAGATATTTACAGCGACGAACCACCCCAAGCAGATGATTCTTCTGGTCGTCGTGAAAGATCTTCCTCAGGTGGCGGCAATAACCGCAAACGACAAAGTCCCAGTAAACCTGCACCGAAAATCACCAAAAAGTAATTGATTACTAGCTGATGTTTCTCACTTATTGATTTGTGGAGATCGGGAAAAGGGAAAAGGGAAAAGGGAAAAAGAATTAATCTGCTATTTATGCCAGATGTCTACTAAATAGAGTGGAATTGATTAAACAAGTCTTTGCTGACAGATTTGGGTTGCTAATTTAATCGCTGCTTTCATGCTACTGGCACTAGCAATCCCCTTCCCTGCAATATCAAAGGCTGTACCATGGTCAGGAGAAGTACGAACAAAAGGTAGCCCGACAGTAGTATTGATTGCCTGGTCGAACGCCATCAGTTTAACGGGAATTAAGCCTTGATCGTGATAGAGGGCTAAATAGGCATCAGCAGTCTGGGGTTTAACCTGATAGTTACCATACCAAGCCTGCCCCGCCTTAACCCACATCGTATCGGGAGGAATCAAGCCGATCAGCTTTGCTTGGGGATATTTACTCTGGGCTTGTTTGAGCCAGTCTAAAAGCCAATCCTGTTCTTCCGTTCCCAGTTGCCCAGCTTCTCCGCTATGGGGATTCAACCCCGCGATCGCAATTTCAGGTGCTGATAGACCAAAATCTTGTTGGAGACAGTTAATTAATAAATCTAGCTTCAAGTCCATTAATTCTGGAGTCAAGGCTTGTGGGACATCCCCTAAAGGAATATGCGTTGTTGCTAATAAACTGCGGAGCATCCAACCTGTATGGGGCGACTGTCCAATAAACATCATGGCAAATTTATCGATTCCTGCCCTTTGAGCTAGAACTTCCGTTTGACCAGGATATTCATGTCCTGCCGCTTTCCAAAGAGATTTAGCGATCGGTGCGGTGACAATTCCCTGAAACTGACCCTCCAGGGTTAAGGCGATCGCTTTGGCTAGACAATCAAAACTAAATCCGCCACTGATGGCATCTCCCTGTCCTAAAGTAATAGAATCAGAATCTTTCAGAGGAACATCTAAGATAGATAAAGTTTGGGGATTGACTAAATCTTGCTTAGTTAACTCAGTGTGCTCCAGTAAATGCTCATAGGTAAACTGCAACAGTTGACGATTACCAACCACCGTGATCTGGGATTCTGACCCAAGAGAATGATCTGCTAAGGCTTTGAGTATAATTTCCGACCCAATGCCCGCAGGATCGCCTTGAGTAATAGCCAAGCTGGGAATTATAGACATTGAATATTGAATTGAATATTGAACTGGGAATTAAGGATAATTGATTAGGGATGATTTAACCTGATGATTTAAAATACCTATATATTGATTATGGTTGAGAATTAGCGGATATACCCTTGTGGTATACATCGATCAAGCAACGCCATAATTTAAACTTAAATCATTTTCTCAAATAAATAAAATATCTCATAACAAATAGGAGCAATAGCCATGAGTGCAGAGAGTATGTTGTTTAACGGTGCCATTCTATGTATCGTTTTGATTTTAGGGGGTCTGAGTGTTGGGTTTCTGATGCTCAAAATCCAGGGTGGAGAACCAGAATAGACTCTAATCACTCTAATTAGTTAGTTTATTTTTAATCATCAAAAGGCGATCGCTTTTCTAGCAGAAGGGCGATCGCTTATACCAGAAGGGCTACGCGAAGCTAGTCCTATTGCTGTTGTTGGGGTTCTTTTGGTTCATAACCCAGGTGACGATAGGTTTTGGCGGTGACGGTTCGACCCCGATGAGTACGGCTGAGATAGCCATTTTGAAGTAGATAGGGTTCGTATACTTCCTCAATGGTTTTACGGTCTTCTCCTGTGGCGGCGGCGATCGCTTCTAATCCCACAGGGCCCCCATGAAACTGTTCGATAATGGTGTTGAGTACCAAGCGATCTGTCCAGTCTAAACCTTGGGCATCAACGTCAAATAAGTTCATCGCGATCGCCGCTAATTCTTCGGTAATGGTTTCTACCTTTTCTACTTGGACATAATCTCGAACCCTTCTGAGCAGACGGTTGGCGATCCGAGGGGTGCCACGAGAACGGCGGGCAATTTCGATCGCCCCTGACTCAGTTATAGCGGCATTGAGAATTTCCGCAGTCCGTTTAACGATCAAAGTTAATTCATCAAGTTCATAGAACCGCAATCTTTGAATAATGCCAAAGCGATCGCGCAAGGGGGAGGAAAGCGCCCCAGCTTTGGTGGTTGCTCCTACGAGGGTGAAAGGAGGTAGGGGAATGCTACGGGTTTTAGCGGTCTGTCCTTTACCAATGGTGACATCCAAACGAAAATCTTCCATGGCGGGATAGAGCAGTTCTTCTGTCATGCGGTTGAGACGGTGGATCTCATCAATAAAAATAATATCCCCTGGTTTAAGGCTAACCAGCAATCCAGTAATGTCTCGCGGACGTTCTAGAGCAGGGGCAGAGGTAATTTTGCAGTCCACACCCATTTCTGCGGCGAGGATCAAGGACATGGTGGTTTTTCCCAAACCTGGCGGCCCATATAAGAGCAAGTGATCTAAGGGATCTTCTCGACCTTTGGCAGCGGCGATCGCCATGGTTAAAATTCCCTTAAGTTTTTTTTGCCCAATATAATCAGCTAGCTTTTGAGGACGAATTTTATCTTCATTGTTATCTGTCTCCTGAGGAGTTGCTTGGGGAGATAGTAAAGTAACTTCGTAATTTGATTGCCTTGGGGTAATCGTTCTACGGGTTTGGTTTGGGGTTTTTGGGGAATCAGCAGATCTTTTAATTGCCATTATTATTAGGTGGCTTTTCCAACCTCAGCTATTTGATTTGATAACTCATCAAACTCAGGTGTGATCACTTACAGTTCAAACTATACATTGCCACATCTAAACCATAATAGATGATTCTTTTCTCCAGCTTCATCCCCAGCTTAGTAGCGACACGAATTGAACGAGTATTTTCCGTTTCAATCAAACAGACAAAACGTTGAAAGTTAAATCTCTGCTGTCCATATTCAACTACCGCTCTGGCTGCTTCGGTGGCGAGTCCTTGCCCCCAATATGGTTGAGCTAAACGATAACCAACCTCAACTTCTTTTTGCTCCTCAATCGATTGAATGAAAAAACCACAGTAACCAATTAGTTCCTGGTTTTGCTTATGGATTAAGGCATATAACCCAAAACCGTATTCTAGATAAGAGAGTAATCTCTGTTCGATAAACTGTTTGATTTGCCTAGGGCTATGGACTCCAATAATCGAAAAGCGCATGACTTCCTGATCTCCTAGAATTGGCATCAAAGCTTCACAATCACGAGAAGTAATGTATCGCAGGGTTAGTCGAGAAGTTTCCAGAATCTGCATTGGTCAAGGCTCAACATGATGTGAAATTAATGCTAACAGCACCTGGACATCAAGGCATAAAACTTAACTTCTTGCTTATTTTAGTCCTGCTTTTACCCAACTTACAAGAAAGTGCGATCGCTTTTAGAGTGAGTAAAATACACTATAAGATTTGAGAGATTATTTATTCATTTAGTTGTCTTTTTATTGCTAATAGGCATTTTTTCGCATAACTATCATTTGGATTTAGCTCCAAAGCTTTTTCAAAATGCAATTTTGCTTCTTCATAACGATTTGACTTCATTAGGAATAAACCAGTGTCAGTCCATAATTTACTGTCATTTGGGTTTAGAGCTAATGCTTCTATCATGTCCATCAATTTTTTATCTTCTTGATTCATCTCGGACAAAGCAGTTGTTTCTTCTTTCCATGAATGTGACCAATCAGGGCTTATTTTTTGTAGCTCATGTAAGGCAATATTAGACTCTTCGTATTTTTTTAGCCCTCTCAGCGCAACCGCCTTGTTATACCAACTTTTTTCATGATTTGGATCTAAGACAATTACCTTGTTAAATAGTTTAATTGCTTCTTCATATTCTTCCATCTCGATTTTTGCCACACCTTGATCGTTCAAATAACTTATTGCGCTTTCTCTTTCTATAGTTTGCAATTCAGCAGGGGTTTTAAATTCTGGATCAAGCAAGGGTATTATCCAAAAAAATAAAAAGCTTAAAGCAGCACATCCAATAAAAATGGGATAAGAATTAATTTGCTTTTCAAAAAGAAGATGCTGAAAATTAAAGTCTATTTGCAGCTTATCAGGGCGTAATATTGTCTGTTCTAATGCTTTAAGAGCAATCTCAGCAGTTTCCCAGCGATCATTTATCTTTGGTTTGATCATTTTATTCAGCCAAAACAAAAAGCTCTTATTTACCTTGCTTTCTATTTGCTTACAGTTGAAATTGAAATTTTCATCCAGCAATTTTTCAATTTCTGTAGAATTTATATTGGCTATTAAGCAAATTAAAGTCACACCTAAACTATAAAGATCGGAGGCTCTAGTAAGTTGACGATTGAAAATTTGCTCTGGGGGCATAAATCCCAGAGTTCCTTTGATTACACTACTGTAGGCTAACTCCTGGTTATTACTACGAGCAAATCCAAAATCAATTAAATATACTTGGAGATTTTCAGGAGTATCTCTTAAATCAATTAAAATATTTTCAGGTTTGATATCTCGATGAACAATTGGCGGATTCTGTTGTTGTAAATACACCAAAATCTTTAACACAAAAACTGCAATTTTATTTATTTCTGTCAAACTGAACTGACGAGATTTGTTTAAAGAGATGGCATGTTTATACTCTTGGACTAAACAAAAACCCGTATCGGTTTCAAAAGAATTTATATAATAGGGAATATTAGGATGGCTGAGAGATTTTAAAACTTCAATTTCTTGTTGAATATCTCGATAGCTTGACCAATCGGATTCAGATTGAGCAAACTTAAACTGTTTAATTACAACTGGCTGTTGATTGTTATCAATTGCTTTATATGTATTTCTACCGCCAGTAAAATTTTGTCCTAATTGCTCTAATATTCTGTATCCATGTGCGGAAAAATTTGGATGATGATTCACTGTTAAAGCTTATTGGCTACTCTAGGATATATATTTATTTCATATAATTCCCTGAAAACAATAACTTTAGTACAGGCAGCCCATATCAAAGGTTGTTTTAGCAATAAAACTCAATTCAATTTTGAGAGCGATCGCAGTTATGATATCAAATACAAAAAAGAATACAGCATATTAGTCTTAGGGGCGAATAACCGTTCGCCTTTACAAGGTTTTATTTGTAGCAAACATTTGAGTATTTTATTGTGATACGATTTAGCCCACTTTTATCACCATCTGAGATTAAAGATTTAGCAGTCCTTAACTAAAATTTTAGTCCCCCTAAATCTCTAAATCCCAAAGCTAAGTCCTGTCAGTGACTTTCACTGTCAACACTAGGAGGAATCCCTTCCATGTTAATGATGCCCTGAATCACCGAGCCAACAATGGGTGCCGCAACCGTAGAACCAAAGGTAAATTCGCCATGGGGTTCATCTACTACTGCTAAAACGGCATAACGGGGTGCTTCTACCGGAAATATGCCGACAAAGCTGGTAATTTTGGCGGTGGCATCATATCCCCCTTTATCCACCGCCTTTTGGGAAGTACCAGTTTTACCTGCAATGCGATAGCCAGGAATCTTTGCCGCATAACCGCTACCATCTTCCACCACTTCTTCCATCAGTTCTAAAACAGTCTTGGCAGTTTTGGGCGAGAAGATTTGTTTACTGTTTGGCGGTTGGAAATAGTGGAGATAGCCTTTATAGTCTGATAAACCTCTAACCACATGAGGGGTGATTAATTTTCCTTGGTTGGCGAGGGCGGCGTGAAGTTGAATTAATTTGAGGGGTGTGAGGGAAAAGCCTTGACCAAATGCGGTTGTGGCAGGTTCAATTTCGCGGACGCTAAATTCTACCTCATTTTTCAATCTGCCGGTGGTGTAGCCAGGAATATCAAAATCTACGGGATCTTCAATCCCTAGTTTCTGAAGATCTCGGTAGTAGTCTAAGGGTTTCATCCGTCGCATAATCTTGATCATGCCGACATTGCTGGAGTATTTTAAAATTTCCGCCAAAGATAATTCTCCCCTGGCTCCTTCTTTGTCAAAATCATGGTTGCGCACCACCGCGTCCTTAATCTGAATTTCTCCCGTGTCCTCAAAGGTATCATCGGGAGTGATCACTCCTGCATCCAAAGCCAGGGCAATGTTAATCGGTTTAAAAGTAGAACCAGGTTCATAAAGATCGGTGATCGCCCAGTTTTTAAATAATTCAATCCCGTATTTATAGTAGGTATTGGGATCATAGGTGGGTTCTGAGACTAAAGCCATGATGGCACCATCTCGCACATCCATGACGATGACAGTACCCCGTTTTGCCTTATATTCAGCCATCTGTACCTTGAGAGCATTACGGGCAATCTGCTGTAACCGCAGATCAATGGTTAGCTGTAGTCGCAGGTCATCAAAGTTAAATAGTTGTTGCGATCGCTCTAAGTTGCCTGGATGAAATACCGATTTTGAGTTTTCAAAGCTGCGGGTCATTTTCCAGCTAATTGGCTCACGTTTTAAAAGCTTATTTTGCGTGTATTCCACACCTGCTTGGGGAGTACGAGTACTGTCGAGGTTAACGTATCCTGTTACCTCTGCCGCCATTTCTTTGTGGGGATAAAAGCGAGTGTAATTTTGCTTGAGATCTAAACCATCAATTTGCATCGCCGCAATTTTATCTTTTACGGATTCCGGCAGATCCGCCGCTAAACGAATACCCCAATCCTGTTTGGCAAAGAGGGCTAATAGTTCTGCTGGGGTTTGATCGCCGATGATGGCAGACAGTTGTTCGGCGATTTCAGCGGCGGGGACTGGTTTTGAGTTGCGTTTAAATAGATGGGGATGAACGTAGAGAGTGTAGGTAATTAAATCTGTCGCTAAAACATTTTGCTGGCGATCGACAATTTGACGGCGAGGAATATAAAAATTAAGCCTGGTAGTTTGCTGATCTGTGGCGATCTGGCTTAAGGTTTTTCCTTGAGGTGCTTGCTCATATTTAATCACAGGGTCAATAACCTGTAGATAATACAATTTCGCACCTAAAGCAAAGGTTCCAATCACTAAAATTCCCCAGACCACAAACAATCTGCCGATTGAACGACCTCCTCGCTGGTCGATTGAACGACCTTCACGCTGCGCGATCGCCGAGCTAGAGAAAGGCATTCTTCTTTCCCCATTAACATTCTGGGAAATAGAGCGACGGTACTGTGGCTGTTTTCCTAGCCTACTTGAGTTAGTTGAGTTGCTTGAATTATTCTTATTTAACTTGAAAGGAAGTTTAAACTTAGATTTGGACATAGTTGAGCTTCTAAGCTGTCTAGCAATTAAGATTAGCCATCGATATTTTTTCTCTGTCTAAATAAATTTACTTAGAACGATTAACTCAGTGATTTCAAGCAAAGATAGCGAAGTGCGACGCGACGTAAGGAGCTAGTCCTTTAGGGTATCCTTTAGGATAACTGTATAAAATAAAGCTATTTTTACTTTCATCCTCAGAACTTTCCGTAAATTAAAAGCGACAGAAGTTGATACTAACGAATAACTATCAAAATCTCCAACACTTTGAGCTTAGTTCTAGCTTAATATCCCAAGCTATTATATTTCAGCTCTGCTATTTGTTGCTGATTTTGCTCAAGATCAACGGGTTTTCTAGGGGCAACTTTAGCTGGACTAATAAAAATCGCTGACTCTGGCTTGGAGATGCTCAAATGTTTATCTTGCGCAGCTTCTTGCGCAATCTGATATTTAATACTTTCGTTTACGGCAATCAGTTGTCGTTCCTGAAGCTGCAAATCTTCTAAATGTTGATACTCCTGACTCCATAGTTTCGGAATCTTGACCGTCGAGGCATAAAGGCTGATGCTGGCAGTCATGGTGGCGATCGCCACAGCAAAAGAACCTTTTTGAATCAGTGAGAGGGTTTTTAAATTTTGCGGTAGAGTGGTGGAATCGTGAAAAGCCTTAGATTTGACAAGCTTGGCTGGTGGATTTGGCGATCGACTAACAATGTTAGGTTGATGAACCGCCTGGTTAGGTTGAACTGGTGGATAATAGTAATCAGTAGAAAAATCGGGTTGTCGAAGGGCAGACATTGAGCAATCTCCGTATTTTGTCGTTAAGCCGTTGGGCGAATTTTAACTCAGATTCTCTCAAATGATAAGGGTAAAATATTAATATTTGCAGTTGATTTCTAAATCAATAAAGTTACGATGAAGATCGGATAAAGATAAAACAAAATATAAGTTTGTCGTCATATTTTGAGCTTAAAACTGTTTTAAAAAGCCAATTATTTTTTGGCTGCATTATTATGCCCGATTTAGCTTCTAAAAATATAACTAATTCAAAATTAGTAAATAAATAAATTAACTAAATAATTTTAAAAAACAAAAATACGATGCAGGTAGTAATTGTTGGCGCAGGTCCTACAGGTGCAGTACTAGCATTAATGCTGGTCAAGAAAGGAATTAAAGTAAAACTAGTTGAAGCTGCTCGCGATTTTAAGCGACAATTTCGGGGTGAAGGGTTAATGCCTAGTGGCTTAGATGCCCTGGAGCAAATGGACTTGCTCAAACTATTATCAGATATTCCCCATCGAACTATTGATGCTTGGGAATTTTTGTTATCTAACCGTAGTTTATTTAAAGTGAATGAGCCGATAGAATCAGCAGGACAATGCACCACAGTAGTTTCACAACCTCATTTGTTAGCAGCCGTTATTCAGCAGGCAGAAACCCATCCTCAATTTGAATTTATTCCAGGAGAAGCTGTTCAGGATCTTTTATCGGTCAATAATCGTATTTGTGGCGTTCAATTAGGCTCTGGGATACAAGTTCATGCCGATCTAGTGATCGCTGCTGATGGACGCAATTCGATAATTCGCAAAAAAGCAGGAATTAATTTAGCTAAATTACAAAATAATGTTGATATTTTGTGGTTCAAACTCGATGCAGGAGAGTTGTCAGCATCAAGCAATACTTTCTATTCTATTATTCAAGGTAAAGATGCTTTTGGCTTATTTAGAGCTTCCTCTGGTCAACTACATATTGGCTGGGGACTTCATGCAGACGATCATTACGATTGGAAAACCGTGGATTGGGCAGAAAAATTAGCCGTTGCTTCCCCTCCATGGTTGGCACATCATATCCTGGAACATCAAGCTAGCTTAACTCATCCACTATTTTTATCTGTAGTCATCGGTAGATGCGATCGCTGGTCAATTCCAGGTTTACTTTTATTGGGGGATGCTGCCCATCCCATGTCTCCCATCCGTGCCCAGGGTATTAATATGGCATTTCGCGATGCGATCGTCGCTGCCAATCACTTAGTTCCCATTTTCAGTAATGCAGCAGCTAATTTAAGTCAGATTGACGGGGTATTACCCTTGATTCAACAGGAGCGAGAGCCAGAAATTATCCGTATTCAACAGCTCCAAGCTCAGGAAATGGGGCAAGCAGAACTTCTTCACCACAGCGCTTTGGTTCGCTGGGGAGCCAAAACCTTTGCCCCCATTCTTCGTCCAGGTATCAAATATTCTTGGTTGAGAAGACAAAAACAAATGCGCCAGGGAGTTACTAAAGTTACTTTAGCTATTTAGTCTAGATTTATAGCAAAAACTGTAGCAATAAAGAACCGATACTACCCATAAACTTGCCTACCTGTCCGTGACCCCCTTCTTTGGAAGCTGCATGATTTTCTGCTTCTTGAATGAGATTCATTTTCTGCTGAAAATTGGTAGCAGTTTGCAGACCTAGTTCATGTTTTTGTTTTTTAAACAGATTGACAGCCATTTGGGTATTTTTTTGGGCTGCTGCTCGATAATCAAAATTATATTGAATAATTGCTAAACCCAAGTAAGCGGGAGCCAATTCAGGATCGAGCTTAATCGCTTTTTGATAATTGGCGATCGCCCCTTGGTAATTACCACTTTCAGCTTCTCGTACCCCCCAACGATGAAATTGCTCGGCAGAAGCCGCAGTGGTCGCCAAACCTTTAATGCCATCCAAATGCGCCGAATCTAAATCTACGCCTTCTAAGTTAGCATTGTCCACATAAGCATTTCTCAAATCTGTACCCGCTAAGTTGGCACCAGTTAAGTTGGCACCAGTTAAGTTGGCACCATACAACGATGTCCCCTGAAGATCTGCTCCTCGCAGGTCTGCTCCCTTCAGATTAGCTTGACTCAAATTAGCCCCTGCTAAATTTGCCTGTGCTAAATCCGCCGCCGTTAGGTCTGCTTGAACTAAGCCAGCATTAGTCAGATCGCATCGAGAACATTTTTTGGTGCCTAAAAACTGGTTCAAATCCCCCAGATTTTCAGCCTGAACAGGAACAGCAATAGTAGTTAGAGTAGCAATTACAGCTAATAGTTGCAGTTTCATAAACTTTAAAATAGAGCAAAGATTTCGCTATTTTAGCCTTTGTCTATTGAATCCGCTTTATTAGACTGCTGGTAAGAATTATTATTAACTACTAGATTGAGAATATTTGTTTAGAAAACAGTGAAATATATAGATATAAAGTTATCGGGAACGTTTTTTTTACTAATACTGGTTTTTTGGCTAGGCTTTGCGCCGCCAGTCGAGGCTGTTATGTGTCGTCAGGATAATGGACAAGAAGTGTGCATCCTGAAGTTAAAACGCAGTGCCAAAAACTATTGGGAATACCGAGCCAAAGTTAGTTTGGATGGTAAGGAGCAAAATAACTTAGAAATCTATAATTGTCGCGATCGCACTATAACCCGCAAAGGTAAGTATCCCATTCCTTTTAAACCTGACAGTTTAGGGGAATCAGTTTGTCAGATTTTTTCCTCTAAATAAATTCAATGATTTCCAAGAGGCTCAAATAGCTCAAATAGAACTATTGTTCAGGAGAAAAAGATTTAGCAACCTATTTTTTATTACAATGTAACCTATGGTCATATAATATCTACCAATAACATCTAATGCGAACCAATTTACACTCAGTTCAGATGTCCGAAGAAAATTTGAAATTTTAATAGTTGACATGGATATTCATAAACTTATAGATACAGTTGCTCAGCTCAACAGCAAAATAAAAGATTTAGATACAATAGAAGCATCTAAGAAACAAGTGATTGAAGATGTTAATAATGAGCTCGCAAAATCACGCTTAAATCTAGAGAATAAAGCCAAAGAACTAGAGAAAAAGGTTGAAGCCAAATTAAACGTATTGAAAAATTTGGATGATGAGTTAATCAAGAATAAAGCTTTATTAGCTAAAATAAATAGCAGTCAAAATTCTGTGGATGTTGACCAGGGTGATGATCATGCCCCAGCCGATCAAAAAAACAATATCAAACTAGACGATTCTTCAAAAACAATTCTGCAAGAGAGCAAACCAAAATCTGATCTCATGAATGGCTCTCTTGAGGACTTCATCGTACAGCAGTTTGAAAAAGAGTATCAAGTAAAGTATCCTGCTAATAGTAATTTTCGTTTGACAGATAAAGATTTTTCAAGAGTTTTATCCACGATCCGAGAAAAAGCTAAGCCTTCTAACAATCTCTCTATTCTGATAGATGAATATTTATCGAATTATTCCCAAACTTTGAATGATTCACAAATTAAAGTACTTGAACAAGAAAAAAATAATTCTTTAGCCTTATGAATTACTCGATTTGTAGAAAATAAAGAAATAGGTAAATAGAAAATCAGTAAATAAGATAGAAATGCCAAGCATCAGTATATGCGTTCGTCAATGAAGTAGATCTATGGAAGTAGATTATGGAAGAGCTATTAGAATTAAAAGATTGCTTACTAAATCATCAAAATGATTGGCGATCGCTTTCCCCTTGGTCGATTATCATGACAAACACGATCACCTTTTCAACTTTCCCAAAAAGCGATCGCTTTGTTAACTATTGGCAGACTACAAATTACTCTTTGCCGATTTTTAAAACAGCCATAAACGCTTCTTGTGGCACATCTACAGTACCGATAGACTTCATACGTTTCTTACCTTTAGCCTGTTTCTGTAATAGTTTTTTCTTCCGGGAAATATCGCCACCGTAACATTTTGCCAAAACATCCTTCCGCAAAGCAGGAATATGCTCACTGGCAATTATTTTGGCACCAATGGCAGCCTGGATCGGAACTTTGAACTGGTGACGTGGAATTAGTTCTTTGAGCTTTTCTGTTAAGGCACGACCAACATAATAAGCCTTGTCTCGATGGACAATAGTAGATAAGGCATCCACAGGATCTTTATTGACCAGGATATCTAGCTTCACCAGATGATCTGTACGATAGCCCAACATCTGATATTCCATGCTGGCATAACCTTTAGTACGGGACTTCATCTGGTCGAAAAAGTCGGTGACCACCTCCGCCAAGGGCAGCTCATAAATCAAACAAGTACGACTCTGAGTAAAGTACTTCATGTCCTTGAAAATGCCCCGTCTGTTTTGGCACA
This sequence comes from Cyanobacteriota bacterium, assembly GCA_046050865.1. Lineage (GTDB taxonomy): Bacteria > Cyanobacteriota > Cyanobacteriia > Cyanobacteriales > Xenococcaceae > Waterburya. The sequence goes on along the minus strand of JBJOPG010000019.1, from coordinate 1,316 downwards.
ATTCCATCAGCGTCCCGACATAGGTTTCAGGGGTAATAATTTCTACCTTAATAAAAGGTTCTTCGATTTTTTCTCTTTTTTGGGGGTCGGGTAACAGACTGGGGTTATCAATTTCCATTACCTCGCCATTGATAGTAGTGACACGATAAATTACCGAGGGGGCGGTGGTAATTAATTCCAGGTCATATTCTCGCTCCAGTCTTTCTTGAACAATTTCCATATGCAACAGTCCGAGGAAACCGCAGCGAAAACCAAAACCCATGGCAGTGGAGGTCTCTGGTTCATAGGATAAAGCCGCATCATTGAGCTTGAGTTTATCTAAAGCATCCCGCAGATCGGGGTACTGATCGGAATCCGTAGGGAATAAACCACAGAAAACCATCGGTTTGGCTTCGGTATAGCCTGGTAAAGGTTTTGATGCAGGGACATCTACTTGCGTAATCGTATCCCCAACCCGAGCATCTGCCACGGCTTTAATCGCTGCCGCAAAATATCCTACTTCCCCTGCATGAAGTTCATCGACTTCTACCTGGGTGGGAGAAAGAATACCCAATTCATCAATTACATATTCTTTCCCTGATGCCATCAGACGCACATTGTCACCTCTTTTAACCGTACCGTCCATGACCCGAAAATAGACTACTACCCCACGATAAGCATCGTAATAACTATCAAAGATCAAGGCTCGTAGGGGTTGATCTACTGTATCGGCTGGGGGCGGCACCTGCTGGACGATCGCCTCTAAAATATCATCTACCCCTAAACCGATTTTTGCCGAAGCTTGAATGATATTACTGCAATCTAAACCCACCACTTCTTCAATCTCCTGAGCCACCCGTTCTGGTTCGGCGCCCGGTAAATCGATCTTGTTGAGGACAGGAATAATTTCTAAATCATTTTCCAAGGCTAAATAAACGTTGGCTAAAGTCTGGGCTTCAACTCCTTGGGAAGCATCTACCACCAGCAACGCCCCTTCACAGGCAGCTAAAGAACGGGATACCTCGTAGGAAAAATCCACATGACCAGGAGTATCAATTAAATTTAAGACATATTTTTGTCCATCTTTGGCAGTGTAATTCATCCTAGCTGCCTGGAGTTTGATGGTAATGCCCCGTTCCCGTTCTAGATCCATATTGTCGAGGAACTGTTCTTTCATCTGTCTTTGAGCGACGGTTCCCGTATCTTGCAACATGCGATCCGCTAGGGTAGATTTACCGTGATCGATGTGAGCAATAATTGAAAAGTTGCGAATGCGAGATACAGGAACGTCAGTCATAAAAATTAATTAGAATTAATAATCTTTAAAAGTTACTATC
>JBJOPG010000018.1:0-36025 GCA_046050865.1 Cyanobacteriota bacterium | reverse complement strand
CAAAATATTTAGCTACATGGTAGTTTTACTTCTACATTTAATTAAAGAAGATGCTGAGAAAAGACTAACTAAATCTTGGAAACTTTCAATCAATAATTCTATCAAACAGATAAATAGAATTAATAAAAGACGTAAATCTGGGGGATATTATGCCAATAAAGCAGATTTAATTGAGATAATTGATGATGCTTTTGAACTTGCTTTAGAAGGAGCAACAATCGAGGCTTTTGGTGGTGCTTATGATGAGCAAGAGTTACTTAAATTAATTAAAGTAGCTGAAATTAAGGACAAAGCTATTTCTGTATTGGATTATTCAAAATAAGGCAATTTGAAGTATATATGACAGTGCGATCGCCCCATCGCTTTTTAACTTGTAGAAATGAGGAAGGCGATCGCACTCAATTTCAATCACAACTCATCTTCAGAAATTCCTGAAACTTTCAGAAAATGTCTTAATAAGCCAGTTTTCAAAGCTTTGTTTCCATGTATCGGCACAGAAATTCTTTGAACATTTCCAGACTTGCCAAAAATGTGATGGCTGCCATTAACTCTTAGTAAGCTCCAACCTTTGCTTTCGAGTAGTTTAGCAAACTTCTTACCACTAATAGACTTCATACCGCAATTTCGACAATTTGAGCGTCACTATCTAGTTGAAGATCGGCCTCATTAATAGATAAACAACCTTCAACGGCTTCGTAGATGTTTTGTAGCAACTCCTCAAAAGTATCACCTTGAGTAGCACAACCAGGTATTGAAGGCACTTCTGCCCAAAATCCCCCTTCTTCCGCTGTATGTACAATAACTTTGAGTTTCATGCTTGCTTTGAATATTCCTTATGGATTTGACAGTCTAAATCTTAAGTAAAAATTGCTTTTTTTAATCTAAATGAAAAGTGATCTAAACACTACATAAAATATAGAACATATGTTTAAGTCTATAACTATGCTTGTCTATTTTTTAATTCTTCCATTCTTTTCACGATGTATTGTTCTGACAAGGGATGTCTTACAAAGCTCTTTAAATCATCTTTTTGAGAATATCTATGAATTATATTTGATAAAATTATAGACTCTTCTTTGCTTTTATGGGATTGATATACTGCTGGTAATATTGCATTAATACTCTGTTTTTTGTCATGTAGTAGAGTATCATCCAAAATATCATTTAAAACATTTCTCCAAGATCTATTATCTTTGTATATAGGTAATTCAATTTTGGTGTCAAATAGCCATAAGATATATTTTTTATCACCAAGTACAAAATCAGATTTTTGATTATATTTAATATATGGCTCACTCTCAAAGCAATTAGTTCCTTGTTGTAGTTTATAAACAGGTGTGCCATTTGATCCAAAACTGTTAACTACTTTTCCAGAATCATTAATTTCGACACAAATAAATCCTGCACGCAAAACACTAAAAATTTTTATTAGGGATGCATCTCTGGAAGTTCCTGCCTCATTTATAATTTCTTGTAATGTTGATTGAAAATTATTAGAACTTATATCTTTTAATTTTGAACATACCCATGAGGTGGGAAGCAATAATTCAGAAGCAAATCTATTAGCTTCTCTTTCTATTTCCCAATACTCATTGTAAAATGCACTTGGTAAACAATTAGTGTGATGCTGATCTGAATGCGAAACAATATTACCTTTATGCCAAGGTATTAAGACATGACCCAGTTCATGAGCTATTGAAAACTTTCGTCTTGTAGTTGGTTGAGAAGTATTAATGTAGATATCAGGAGCAGAAAACTTTTTTAAATTGACTGACATACCATCCGCTTTGACATCAAAGGGGAAATCAACAAAATGAAGATTTGCATAATTTGAAGCAAGTTTGTTCAAATCATAAGGAGGCTGAATATTATGTCTTTCCAAAAGCCTTTTAGCCAGTTTTTCCTCTGGATTCATTCAATTTCTCCTTGCTCTTTTAGCCAAGATAAAATTTTTTGAGCTTCTTCAGTGCTGCTGGCTCTCGCAGCAAGAGGTTGTAATTCTTCTCTTAGCTCTTCTTGCAGATCAATTCTTTTTCTCCTTGCGCTTATTATAGAACTAAGAATGTCTGAATCATTGACCCATAAAGAATATTCATCCCAAGTCATACCCAAGTAATCATGAAGGCTAATTTCTTTGGGTATGTTTTCGTTGTCATGCCATGTATCAATGAAATCATCGATTTCATCAAGAAAGGCATCGCCAATAAGGCATAATTCCACAAATGTCCGCTTCTTATCAACCATACTAGTTTTGTTTGTTAATACGACGACCCTTAATTGCAGGTTTGATTAAATTACCTGTTCTATAGCAAGCTACACCCAAATGCCGACCTTTTTTATTGAATACTTCTAATTCTCCATGCAAAGTATCCCAGGTGTAAAATCTATCCTCTTTCAAATTTTTATATACTTTCCTTCCTCCGTCTATTCCTACCACGACGCATTCATCTAATATTGATTCTTTTGGTATTGGTATTCCACCCATTAGTATTTATATACTGTATTTTATCGTGATATAGCAGCACAATAATAACTGTAAAAATAAAAAAAGAGCGAAATATTTCGCTCTGATTAACTAATTAATTTGGAGAGTTTTTCTAATTTATTAAGCAGCCACTAATTCTTTCTCAGTCTTAGACAACTCATTCAACAATGCGCTAACATTAGCTTTCGCATCGCCGTAAAGCATCTGATTATTATCCATATAGAACAAAGGATTATCCACCCCTGCATAACCAATCCCCAGACTACGCTTCATCACGATAGTATTTTGCGCGTGCCAGACTTCCATCACGGGCATACCGGCAATGGGGCTAGTAGGATCATCTAAGGCGCTAGGATTAACAGTATCATTTGCCCCAATCACTAACACCACATCAGTATTAGCAAAGTCATCGTTAATTTCGTCCATCTCTAACACAATGTCGTAGGGTACATTAGCCTCTGCCAACAGTACATTCATGTGTCCAGGCATTCTTCCCGCCACAGGGTGGATACCGAAACGGACTTCTTTACCCCGTTTGCGCAAAATTTTAGTAATGTCGGAAACGGAGTGTTGTGCTTGAGCAACTGCCATGCCGTAACCAGGAACAATTACCACGCTTTTAGCATCGTTGAGTAGTTCTGCTACTTCTTCGACATTAGTAGCTGTAGCTTCTCCCATAGGTTTTGCTTCACCAGTAGGAGTAGCAGCAGCACCTTCGCCAAAACCGCCTAAGATAACGCTAATAAATGAACGGTTCATCGCTTCACACATGATGTAGCTCAGAATTGCCCCACTACTACCAACCAATGCACCAGTTACGATTAGTACGTCGTTGGAAAGCATAAAACCAGCAGCAGCAGCAGCCCAACCAGAATAGCTATTGAGCATGGAGATTACTACAGGCATATCTGCCCCACCAATACCCATTACGAGGAGGAAACCCAGAACACAAGCCAAGCCAGTCATGATTAAGAGTGGTTGTAAGCCATTCTCTGTTCCCATGAACTGGATACCCAAAACTACTGAGCTAACTAGTAAAGCAATGTTGATTAGGTGACGGGCAGGTAGCATTAGCGGCTTGCTACCGAAAGAACCATTTAGCTTACCAAATGCCACTACTGAACCCGCAAAAGTCACCGCACCAATAAAGATACCGATATAGATTTCTAGCTCGTGGATGGTCGCTTCAACACCAGTTAAAGTGTTTTCCGGCTGTAAGTAGGTAGCTAAACCAACCAGTACCGCAGCTAGACCAACGAAACTATGGAGGATCGCTACCAGTTCGGGCATAGAAGTCATTGCTACCCTAGCAGCCAGCACCGAACCGATAATTGCTCCAGGAACGATCGCCCCAATCAAAACGCCATAACCGTTTACCTGCGCACTAAGGGCAGTAGCGACAAAAGCGATCGTCATACCGATAATGCCGAACAAGTTCCCTTGACGGGCTGTTTCCTGGTTTGATAGTCCTCCCAGGCTGAGGATAAATAAGGCACTGGCTGCAATGTAAGCAACCGCCACAAGATTATTGGTCATAAATTTAGTAAATTTAGTTCGTGAAGATAAATTGTAGGGGCGAACGGCGGTTCGCCCTTACAAAGTGTGTATGATATGTGTCGATTATTTCTGGAACATTTTCAACATCCGTTGGGTAACCAAAAAGCCCCCAGAAATATTAATTGTTCCCACCAGAATGGCGATCGCTCCTAGAATGACAGAAGGGGAAGTTAGTTCTCCAGAGATCTGCAACATACCCCCCAGAATAATGATGCCGCTAATGGCGTTGGTAACACTCATTAAAGGAGTATGGAGAGCGGGAGAAACGTTCCAAATTACCTGATAGCCAATAAAGCAGGCGAGAACAAAGACGGTAAAGTGAGACAGGAAAGAAGTGGGCGCACCAATCCCAATTCCCAACAGAGCTAAACCAGCCACAATCACCCACAGCATGCCATTAGACTTTTTCTCTTCTTTGGCTACGGCATTCACTACCGCTTTAGGCTTAGGAGGTGGAGTTGGAGAAGGATTCTCGATTTTTGGTGGGGGCCAAGTAACTTTGCCTTCATGGACAATCAACGCGCCACGCACAACCTGGTCTTCGTAATCTACTTTGTAGTCTTCCGCCCCACCCATATCCTTGAGTAAATGCCAGAGGTTGGTACCATAAAGCTGACTAGATTGAGCAGCCATGCGACTAGGCAAATCGGTCAAACCAATAATGGTTACGCCGTCATACTTATAAACTTCGTTAGGTCGAGTAACTTCACAGTTACCACCCTGTTCCGCAGCTAAATCTACCACGACAGAACCTTCTTTCATCATCTCTACCATATCGGTAAGAATCAGTTTTGGTGCTGGTCTGCCGGGAATTAAGGCGGTAGTAATAATAATATCGATTTCTTTGGCTTGCTCTCTAAAGAGTGCCATTTCCGCATCAATAAACTCTTTACTCATGGTTTTGGCGTAGCCACCAGAACCCGTTCCGTCTTCTTCAAACTCTAGTTCGAGGAATTCTGCTCCCAGACTTTCCACCTGTTCTTTTACCGCTGGACGAGTATCAAAAGCCCGCACTACTGCCCCCAGACTTCTCGCTGCACCGATCGCTGCCAAACCCGCAACCCCTGCACCAATGACCATTACTTTAGCTGGGGGAACTTTTCCCGCAGCAGTGATTTGTCCTGTAAAGAAACGCCCAAAGTTGTTGGCGGCTTCAATTACTGCCCGATAGCCAGCGATGTTAGCCATGGAAGATAATGCATCCATCTTCTGAGCGCGACTGATTCTCGGGACGGCATCCATTGCGATGACAGTGGCTTCGCGATCGGCTAGCTTATTCAGCAATTCTTCATTCTGGGCAGGCCAAATAAAGCTAATAATAGTCTTGCCGTGGGGCATGCTACCAATTTCCGATTCCTCTGGAGCGCGCACTTTCAGAATAATATCTGCTGCCGACCAAAGAGAAGCTGCATCAGCAATAATCTTACAGTCGGCTGCTTCATAAGCCTGGTCTGTAAAGCTAGCTGCTGCTCCTGCATTGGCTTCCACTAGCACCTCAAAGCCCAATTTCTGTAGCTTCTTGACTGTATCGGGGGTAGCCGCGACACGACACTCATTGGTATATATTTCTTTGGGAATACCGATTTTGCGTGGGCTAGTTGGACGGTTTTCTGGTTCTGGGCTGTTCTCTACTTGTCTATCGACGGTTGCAGTCATAGATTCTCCTGATGGTGTACTTAAGCAAGACGGATAAAACTCGACATCTATCTCGATATCTATAAAATGTTTCACCAGTAAGTCTGATGTTAAGGAAGACTTGTTAACCAAGACTCCTGCTAAACCTGATGGTGAAGCGAGATCCCTGAAAAATTATGTGTTGGCAATTTACTAATACTTGAAACTCTAGTCCAAGAAAATAACATTAAATTAAATTGACTTGAATTGACTATTTTTCAAACTTTTCGGTTTTTTTTGGAGGATTGATAGTTAAACTGATATTTTTTTTAATGTTCTTGTTAAATTCAAGAGACAATAAACTACACAATTCCTCCCTACTGACAGTTTTTACCATGTGCCATCGTAAATCGATCCCCATTAATCTTCCAATATTCTTCAACTTGTCTTAGTAATTATTGAACATTTCTTCAGTCAAAATATCGCGAGCTATAATCTTTGTGACCCTTATGATATGAGGAGCAAAGAGTTTAATCACCAAGTTTTTTAAGTTTGATCAACAAAAACTTTTGTTAAGTATTTATGCTGATTAATCTGCTGAATTAATGATTGACCGATTAAACATCTGTAATGGATCACTTGATTGTCTAGTTAAAAAAAATAACTCTCACAAATCGCTGTGAAAGCTAAAAACTAATTTCAGTCTAAAAAAGACAGCTAATTGTCCTTGGCATATTTTTTTCTTACAAACTTGCTTCAAAGTAGCTATCCTTTAGAGCTAAGTCGGTTTGACCTTCGATAATACCTAGAAGTTCGTCACCTTTGAAAATACCTGTACCTTCTGGTAAATCACCAGAAGTTGCACCGAGGCTATAATCGCTTTTTTTGCCTACCAATTCAATAACATCTTGATCGCTATCGAATTTTTTAATTAGTGCATAATCATCATCTCCGGCTTGATTGTAAAAAGCGCCTTCATCTATACCAAAATCTACATTGTTTTTGACACTGTCAGTTTTGCCTAGCAAAAAGCGATCGCTTCCTCTAGCACCAACTAATACATCTTGACCATCAATGCCCACGAGAATATCAACATTTTTCCCCTGACTTTTACTCCCTTTAAGGCGATCATCTTCAGAGGTGCCAATCTCATAATTATTGACATTTTGTCCAGTGTAAACAGTGCTGTCAATAATGACCGAAGATTCATCATCAACAGTGACCATAGATTCACCATCATTATAAGTAGTGAAATCGAAGTCTTCAATATTTGGAGCGTTCTGAGAATCTATTTGGAACATGTTTTTAATTACCTGTGTAACTAACAATTCGCTAACCTGTGATCACACCATAACTAAAATCGAGGAAAAAAAATAGTGATTGTTAATCTCTAAAGTCTTTATTTTTTAATCTTTAATATTGACTAAAGATCTAATTGCATACCCAATTTTTACGAAGGGCTTTTGTTTCTAAGATTGCCATCCTAAGAGCACTTTTTCAGCACCCTGCTGAATTCTTTAGCTTGTTTTAGTATTCTCTGTGTCGCCAAAAGTTCTTATAGTCTTTGCATAATATACATTTCAAAGTGAAAATAGTAATCTACTCCTGCGGACAAGATAAAAACTTTTGTTAAATATTTATTCCTAGAAAAATTAAATTTGTCAGTAGAATATTGGGTAATAGCTAGAGCTTGCTTCCAGAAAAGTAGAGACAGAGACGTTCAATCAGAGAATTTGACCATGAAAATCGGCATAGTTGGCTTGGGTTTAATTGGTGGTTCCTTAGCCATAGATTTGCGATCGCAAGGACATCAAATTTACGGTGTATCTCGTCAAGCAGACACTTGTCAAATTGCTTTGTCCCAGGGGATTGTCGACGAAGGCAGTACTGATGTGGCAATTCTCGCCCCAACGGAAGTGATCATAATTTGTACGCCGATTCAGGCGATCGCCCCCACCATCAAGCAGATCATTCCCCATATCAGCCCGGAGACAATTATTACTGACGTTGGTTCCGTGAAACAGCCAATAGTCGAAGAATGTAGTCAGTTATGGCAAAACTTTATTGGGGGACATCCCATGGCAGGGACAACGGCAAGCGGCATTGAGGCAGCAGTGGCTAATTTGTTTACTGGTGCGGCATATGTTTTTACCCCCACTGATCAAAGTAAGCCCGAAAATGTCGAAAAATTAAAAGCGATCGCCCGAGAATTAAACGCTATTCCCCATGTCTGTGATGCTCAAATTCATGACCGTGCTGTAAGCTGGATTTCTCATCTGCCGGTAATGATCAGTGCGAGTCTGATCAAAGCCTGTTTACAAGAAGAATCTGACACTCTGAGTTTAGCCCAAACACTTGCTAGTTCTGGATTTCGGGATACAAGCCGCGTGGGGGGAGGAAACTCGGAATTGGGGGTCATGATGGCAAAATATAACCAAGCCGAGTTATTGCGATCGCTCCTGCAATACCGTCAGAATCTAGATGAAATTATTGCTTTGATTAAGGAAGAAGACTGGCAAAACCTCGAAACAATTCTCCAGACTAATGCTACCGCTAGACCAAGATTTCTTAATTAACTGACATTATGCACTTATTAGACTTATTAGACTTATGAAGTTAGTATCACATGCGCGCCAAGGCAGATATTTTCGATAACACTTCTGGTTTTAAGCCTTGTAAATCATCTAGGTGTAGCCATTTTTCTTTAACTAATCCTGCAAAATCAAAGACAACTGTTGAAAAGTTGTAGGCATATTTGCCATCAATTTCATATCTTTTAGTACTTAACAGATCGTGTAAATACCAAAGATCTTCTAGTTCGCCGATGGAATTAGCGCGATCGCGGACGTAATTAATCAAAGCGGAAGTTTCTCTTTCATAAGCTTTTTTTAAGGCTTGCTGGGCTATGACTTCCTCCATTTCAGAAAACTGGTTTTTACTGGCTTCTAACATTAATGGAAATTTTAATTGTCTTAATTGAATATAATATATTTAACTCATAATCCTATCATCAAAACCAGCCAATCGCTTAGTATCTTTAGCGATCAGCTGACTATAACCCGCAGGATTTTAACGAGCGAGATTGAGTAATTCTTTCGGAGATGCTAACAAGTCGATCGCCACAAAGAAAATTTTGTTTTCAGAATCAAGCAAAAATCTCCAGGACATATTCATGCCTACCCCAGCACCAAACCAAGGAGTTTGAACTTTTCCTGTAACTTTGATTTGAGTATAGCCATCTTCAACACCTTCTTCTATGCCACGCTCAGGAGCCAGCTTAAGATTAGGACATTCTTCCTTGAAAAACTTGAATACATTATCCTTCCCAACGATGGGTTTTTTGAAGGGAGGCTGTAGGGCGCCATCTTCTACAAACAATTTGATTAACGCCTCAAAGTCATTGGCATTTAACAAGTCCATGTAATTTAGTACCGTGGGATTAGTAATACCTTCAATACTGACTTTCGTACGTTTGGCGATTTCGGTAGGAGGCACTACGGGTTCACTAATACTTTGGAAACTGCCTATTTTTCCTGTATCAAAGCCCATATCAACGACGGTGTTCCGTAAGACTGTGATTTGTTGACCAGAATCTAACCCTTGTAGAGTCGTTAATACTGCATTGGCATTGGCAGAAAGTTTATAATCCTCGGGAATAGGAGCAACAGTACCCTGTTCCATCCATTCACCTAATCGATACCAAAAACCAAGCTTGATATTGGGAGTCCAAGTAGCGTAGGTTCGGCAAATAGGGGTATCGGCGCGGTTGGCTAAATCACACATTACCTGCGATTGCTCCTGAAAACTCATACCTTTGATGGCTTCTAAAGTAGGTTCGGCAAATTGCATATTAGCGGCTCCAGGCGCTGCAACAGTGACTGTTTTACCCATTTCCAAATAGGCAAACCAGATCCAGGCTAGTTGGTCTTCGGCACTAAGTTGATTAAATCTAGCGGTCAATGCTGGTACTGCATCAGCAGACAACGTGTTCGATGAGAATATATTACGTGCTGAGTCAATAGTAAATGGCATAGATGATCTTCCAATAAATTATCGTGCAATTCAGTTAGGTTTGAAACCTTAAATATATTGTAAACATATGTTGCACAAAATTAAGATTTTTCTTTATACTCTGCTAATTTTTGACAAATTGTTTTTTTCAAGCTACCAAACTAAATAGAGCAAAATCTGCAATCAATCCATTGTTTAGCTCGACGAATAGCATCCCTAGTTGTCATCGCGAGAGGAACAGCTACAGCACAGCCGTTGTCATGAGTGACCCATGCAGCGTAAATACAACGTCCTCCCTCCAATTCATCGCGGTCTATTTGTACCTTGCAGTTACGATAAGCAAAAGAAAGAATGATCTGAGGATAGTGTGGTGTCATGCTGATTTTTGTTCAAGAAATACTATTGATCTGACAAGATCTGACTAGGGAGGGAAACCGCCTTTAACGACTCGATAAGGTTTTTCTGGCTTTGTTTCTCGCCTCAACAACGAGCCAAATTTCTTGCCATCGATCAACAATTATTTGTTTCATTTTGTTGGATTGCCATTGAGGTATAGCACGAGTTTTAGAGTCTTTGAGTCGAGTCACAAGCTAATTATTGTTTAGTTTTAAAATTTTAGGAGGAAGCGGATATACAGCATAAAAAATTGATATCCGCTGACGGTTAACTATTGCTTAGGCAGCGGCGAAATTTTTAGCTACAAAATCCCAGTTAACTAATTTGCCGAGAAAATCATCAATATAAGCAGGGCGTTTATTTTGATAATCTAGATAGTAAGCGTGTTCCCAAACATCCATGGTTAATAAAGGAACTTGTCCGCTAGTTAAAGGATTGTCCGCATTCAAGGTTTTCGTGACTTTGAGGGTATTGCCATCTAGTACCAACCAAGCCCAACCACTGCCAAACTGAGTCGCCCCAGCAGTTTTAAAAGCTTCGACAAATAGCTCGAAACTACCAAAGTCAGCCTCGATTTTTTTCATCAGTTCTCCAGTAGGAGTGCCACCACCATTCGGTTTCATACAATGCCAATAAAAAGTATGATTCCAAGCTTGGGCAGCATTATTAAATAATCCAGCTTGGCTACTATCTTTGGCGATCGCTTTAATCACCTCTTCCAGAGATTTGTTATCTAATTCTGTTTCCTTAACCCCCTCGTTGTATTTACTAACATAAGCAGCATGATGTTTATCGTGATGAAACTCTAAGGTACTTTTAGAAATTGCTGGTTCTAAAGCCGTGTAATCGTATGGAAGAGATGGTAATTCATAAGCCATAGTTCTTCGTTCTCCTCTCGCTCTAAAAAATACTTGGGCAAAATATAGACACATGTACTTTACTGTTAGCACCATTGCTCTAGTTTGCTATGGACGTGATCGCTAACAAATAAAGGCTTTTGAACCTATTTTTGACTCTATTGGTGATGGTAACGTAGTTTCGAGCAATAAAAAATACTCATCCCCAGGAGGGGGAATAGACCTCTTTGAGGGTATATAAATTGAGACTAACCAGCCTCGTAATTGACAGAGGAAATCCGCCAAAAAAGCTCACAGACATTTGATTCTAAATTACTGCCTGTTTAATTGATAAACCCACCCGTTTCAATTTTTCATTTACTTCTAATACTTTGACCTTGACCACTTGTCCCACTTTGACGATTTCATTCGGATCAGAAATAAAGCGATCGCACAGTTGGGAAATATGCACTAAACCATCTTGATGTACTCCCACATCTACAAAGGCTCCAAAGTTAACGACATTGGTCACTACTCCTTCTAACATCATCCCTTCTTGCAAATCGCTAATTTCCGCTACACCTTCTTGAAAGTTGGCATATTGAAATTGTTCTCTGGGGTCTCGTCCTGGTTTTTCTAATTCGGCGATCGCATCTCGGAGAGTCGGCAAACCGACACCCTCGGTAATAAACTCTTTGAGGTCAAGATTTTTGAGGCGATCGCTGGCTTGGGTAATACGCTCCAAAGAGACATCGAGACTAGCGGCTATTGACTCAATTACCTGATAACTTTCGGGGTGAACGGCAGTATTATCCAGGGGATTGTTGCCATTACGAATCCGTAAAAATCCCGCCGCTTGTTCATAAGTTTTTTTGCCCAGCTTGGCTACTTTGAGTAGTTGCTGACGATTATTAAATGCCCCATGGTCGTTACGATATTCGACAATATTATTGGCAATGGTGCCAGAGATTCCTGATACAAAAGTAAGCAATTCTTTTGAGGCTGTATTCAAATCTACGCCCACGTAGTTAACACAACTTTCCACCGTTTCTTCTAGCTTTTGTTTCAATAGCTTTTGGTTTACATCATGCTGATACTGTCCCACCCCGATGGATTTAGCATCGATTTTGACTAATTCAGCCAGAGGATCTTGCAAGCGGCGACCAATACTCACCGCTCCACGGATCGTCAGGTCAAGATCAGGAAATTCTTCCCTTGCCACATCGCTAGCAGAATAGATCGACGCCCCAGATTCATTGACAATAACTTTAATCGGTTGTGGTTTAATCTCCCGTAAAATTTCCCCGATAAACTGATCTGTTTCCCGTGAGGCTGTCCCATTACCGATGGCAATTAATTCAATTTGATATTGAGCGATTAAATCTTTTACTGTTTGCGCCGCTCGCTTTCTTTGTTCGACTCCTGTATGGGGAAAAATCGCCTGATACTGTAAATACTTTCCTGTATCGGATAGCGCCACTACTTTGCATCCAGTACGAAAGCCTGGGTCAATCGCCAGAGTAGGTTTTCTGCCCGCAGGAGCAGCTAATAATAGGTTCCGTAAATTAGCTTCAAAAGTTTGAATCGATTCCAGGTCGGCGTATTCTTTGCGATCGCCTCTCACTTCTCGAATCAACGAAGGTTTTAACAAGCGATTAAACGCATCCTTGAGCATTGTCCGATAAAACTGCTTGAGACTTGAATTTCTAGTGCTGATTTCGCGTTTTTCCAGATAAGCCAACACTTCAGACTCATCAAAAGTAATATCGATACTTAAAATTCCTTCTGTTTCACCGCGATAGAGAGCTAAGACATTATGAGGGGGAATCTTACTCACGCTATAGCGATAATCTCGGTACATTTCATACTTAGTACTGCCTTCAGGATGTTCTCCCTTAATTTGGGAAGTGAATACCCCTCGTTTAAAAAAATATTCCCTTAAATAAGCTCTAATATCGGCATTATCTGCCACCTGCTCCGCTAAAATATCTGCCGCCCCTGCTAAAGCCTGTTCCGTCGTCGCAACTTCTTTTGCCGTATTTAAATATTTTTCGGCTTCCGCATCCAAAGCCACCTGGGACACTTGAGGTTTATTGTTGAGGGTGATCCAGTCCGCCAGGGATTCTAGTCCTTTTTCTTTGGCGATGGTCGCTCTAGTGCGTCGCTTCGGTTTATAGGGCAGATATAAATCCTCTAACTCAGTCCGACTCAGACAGACTGTTATTTTTGCCTTCAGTTCGGTGGTTAATTTCCCCTGAGAATCAATTTCCTCAATCACTTTTGCCTTACGCTTGATCAGTTCATCCAAATAGGTGTAGCGTTCAAAGATTTCTCGTAACTGCACTTCGTCCAACGAACCTGTTTGTTCCTTACGATAACGAGCGATAAATGGTACTGTTCCCCCTTCTAGCCAGAGGTCTAAAGCGTTATTGATGTTGCGAAGAGATAAAGCAAACTCTTGGGCGATTAGTTGTCGAATATCAGTCATAGGAGATTACGAAGTTCACCGCACGAAACTAAAGCTTGATTATATATACTTCTCTTCTCAGAGTGGGGGATCATAATAGACCTTTTCCCCTTCTCCTTTGTCATTAATGTCATTAAGTTTTATAAGTCTCCATAATCTTGAAGGTCATAATTCGCAGTAATCTAGAGACATCAGGTATTAAAGCAAAATGTAATTTTACAAATTTTACAAATGATTAACAAAATTCTATATGCTGATTCTGGAGCGGAAAATGCTCAAGATATGCTCAAGATACTGTTGGAGCTTCCCGCCACTAAGAATGCTCAAGTATCGATTTTAAGAGTGATTTCCCCTAAAACCACCGAAGAAACATCGGCAGCCCAGGAAACAGCAGAAACAAAAATTGAAGATTTAGTTACTAAGCTGGGTATAACTTGCGATGAGGCTAGCTGCAAGGTTGAGGAAGGAGAGCCGAAAACTACTGTGCTCAGAGTGGCACAAGAAGTAGATGCCGATCTAATTATTATGGGTTCTCGGGGTTTAGGAAAATTACAGTCGATTCTCAGTAACTCTGTGAGTCAGTATGTCTTTCAACTGACCGATCGCTCAATGTTGCTTGTTAAAGATGATGTTTATGTTAAAAAACTGAAGCGAGTGATGGTGGCGATCGACAAGTCCCCTGCTGCCAGTTATGCTTTAGACCTTACCCTATCTCTACTCCAGGGTTATAAAGATGCGGAGATTTTGCTCACCAGGATCAATCCTGACTTAGATCCTAATTTAAGCTTATCTCCCGAAGAGATGGAGACTAATCCTATCTTAGCCCCAGCGATCGCCAAGGTTAAACGGATGGGTATACAATATCGCTGTTTAGTTACGGGAGGTAGACCTGCCCAGAAAATCTGTAGTCTAGCGGAAGCCAGAAATATCGATCTCTTAGTTTTAGGTTCCCCTGAACGTCGTCCTTCCATTGCCAAAAGTCTACCCGACATTGAGCGGCTGCTGGGGAGTTCTTTATCTGACTATATTCGGATTAAAGCCCCTTGCCCAGTACTTCTAGCTAGACAAGAAGTGGCATCCTAGATTTTAGCTCCGTAACTTATAGCCTATAGCTTTTCTTAAAAAGTGCAGAACAACAGATACTCAACAAGTGTATTTATGAGATACATTCAATTTAGTTAAAATTGGGAGTTAATATCTGTGGCATCACCAACGGCATCACCAACTCGTTTACTCATAGCAGCTAGCGGTACGGGGGGGCATTTGTTTCCGGCGATCGCTCTGGCTCAAGAGCTGACGGATTATCAGATTGAATGGTTGGGGACGGCAAACCGCTTGGAAACCAGTCTTGTGCCGGAAGAATATCCTCTCAATCTGATTGCTGTGGAAGGGTTGCAGCAAAAGTTAAGCTGGAAAACTCTCAAAATTATGGGGAGCTTTTTTGCTTCCATCTGGCAAACCCAAAAGTTAATCAAAGAACATCAGATTGATGGGGTGTTTACTACGGGGGGGTATATCGCCGCGCCCGCCATCTTGGCGGCTCGTTTGTGCCAAAAGCCTACCATCATTCATGAGTCGAACTATATTCCAGGTAAAGTAACCAAGTTTCTTAGTCGTTGGTGTGATGTGGTGGCATTGGGTTTTGCAGGAACCGCTCAATATTTACCCCAGGCAAGGACAGTTCATGTGGGTACTCCAGTGCGATCGCAATTTCTTAGCCCCCAACCCCTAGACCTCGATATTCCCCAGGATGCGATAGTTATTCTGGTGGCAGGAGGTTCCCAAGGGGCGATCGCTGTTAATCAACTGATCCGTAAAGCTGCCCCTGCTTGGTTTGATCTAGGGGCTTATGTAGTGCATCTGACAGGTCAAAGCGACCCGGAAGCGGATAGTCTGCGCCATCCTCAATATATACCTTTGCCTTTCTCCGATAATATGGCGGGATTATTACAACGGGCAAACTTAGCGATTAGTCGGGCGGGGGCAGGTACCATTACCGAACTAGCTTTTACGGGAACTCCTGCGGTCTTAATCCCCTATCCTTTTGCTGCCGAAGATCACCAGTCCTATAATGCCCAAGAATTTAAAGATGCAGGGGCGGGGGTGGTTTATCAACAAGCACAGTTAACAGTAGAGATTCTCCAGGCACAAGTCTCCCAGTGGTTGCGATCGCCTGAATTGCTGCAAGATATGGCAGCCAAAGCCAAAAAATTAGCTGTTACTGATAGTACCGCCAGACTAGGGGAGTTAGTGCATAGTGTAATTACCTAGTTGTTTAATTGCTGATTATTTGTGAAGCTACATGCGGACAAGTCCTATGTCCTTTAGGATTGATTAGACAATACAATAATTTAGAATAAATACTAATTACTTACTCTGACAACATTAATTTAAGAGCGATCGCCATGACAACTGTTGAACAAACACCAGCATCCTCAGCAATGGATGTTTCTCAAAAAGGTTTACCCGTAACGATCATCACCGGGTTTCTAGGAAGTGGGAAAACGACTCTCCTCAACCACATTTTGACTAACCAAGAAGGACTCAAAACCGCAGTCTTGGTGAATGAGTTTGGGGAAATCGGCATTGATAATGAGCTAATCGTTTCTACCGATGAAAACATGGTGGAGTTGAATAACGGTTGCATCTGCTGCACTATTAATGAAGATTTGGTGAATGCAGTCCACAAAATTATGGAACGGGCGGACAAAATCGATTATTTGGTAGTCGAAACTACTGGGTTGGCTGACCCCCTCCCCGTGGCCTTAACTTTTTTAGGTACCGAATTACGAGACATGACTCGTCTGGATTCGATTATTACCATGGTAGACTGCGCCAACTTTAGTTTGGATTTATTTAATAGCGAAGCGGCTTTAAGCCAGATTCAATACGGCGATGTGATTGTGTTAAACAAAACCGACTTGGTAGATGAAGCGGACGTTGATGCCTTAGAAGTGCGAGTTCGCGATCTCAAGAAAGAAGCCCGTATTTTACGGACACAAAAGTCTCAAGTTTCTTTGCCTCTAATTCTCAGTGTAGGTTTGTTTGAGTCTGATAAATATTTTGAGCAGGCAGACTCTGGTGAACATGACCACGAACATCATGACCACGAACATCATGACCACGACCATTCCCACCATTTAGAGAATGACGGTTTTACCTCGATTTCTTTTCAGTTTGATCAACCCTTTAATATTCGTAAATTCCAGTATTTCTTAGACAATCAACTCACAGAAAGTATCTTCCGTGCCAAAGGAATTCTCTGGTTTGATGAAAGTCCTCAACGTCATATTTTCCATTTAAGTGGTAAGCGCTTTACCCTCGAAGATGAAGAATGGCGTGGTGAAAAGAAAAATCAACTAGTTTTAATTGGTCAAAACTTGGATGAGGCAACAATTAGAGAGCAAATTGAAAATTGTGTCTGTCTCCCCAGCAGCGATCGCGGCAAAGGCTTCAGTAAATAATCTCAAATAATCAGTGGGTCGAAAAGCTCAAAGTTTAATTGACTATAAGACCCCACTAGAATGGCAAAATGCTTTAATAAATTAGCTATTAACTTGATAAATAACTTTAATAATGACTAATAGTAGCGATCGCCAAACAGAAGTCAGTTCTTGTATCATCGTCGGCGGCGGAATTACAGGATTAATCACCGCAACGATTTTGCAGCGTAGAGGAATCAACGTCACTGTCCTGGATAAAGGCAAAGGTATTGGCGGACGTTTAGCGACCAGACAGATGAGTCACGAACCCTCCATCGAGGGGGTGTTTGATTATGGCGCTCAGTATTTCAGCGTTAGCGATCCCAAATTTCAGGTCTGGGTAAACGACTGGTTAAAACAGGGCATTATCAAAGAATGGTGTCAGGGCTTTGGCAAGTCAGACGGTAAACCTAGATATTGCGGAGTACAGGGGACTCGTGCCATTGCTGAATATCTAGCTCAAGGGTTAGATGTTCACACTAATACCAAGGTGGTGGATATTGGTTATGACAGTCAGTGGCTAGTGAAAACAGCAGACGCTCAAGAATATTTAGGTGAGATGTTGTTGCTAACCCCTCCTGTCCCTCAATCCCTCGATTTATTAGATGCTTCCTTGATGGTTTTGCCCTTAGATGTGAGATTCGCTCTGGAAAATGTTAGTTACCATCGCTGTATCGCTTTATTAGCTCTCCTGGAAAGACCCAGTAGTATTCCTGCCCCTGGGGGCATCGCTTTAGACGATAAATATTTAGTTTGGCTAGGAGATAATCATCAAAAGGGCATTTCGCCCGATGGTTATGCCGTAACCCTTCACGCCAGCACTAGTTTTAGTGATTATTATTGGGAGAGTGATGATGATGAAATTGCCTACAAATTACTCTCTGCTGCCGCGGATTATTTAGATTCTCCAGTAATTAAGTATCAGGTACATCGCTGGCGTTATAGTCTGCCTAAAACTTTGCATCCTGAACCCTATTTAGATGTATCAGAAATGCCGTTGCTATTTGCCGGGGATGCCTTTGTAGCACCCAACCTAGAAGGGGCAGTATTGTCGGGCATTGCTGTCGGCGAATTAATTGGTAAACGATTTAAAGGTTAAGGGTTAGGAATAATCGTTAAACTGTTTAGTGACAGTTTGCTTAACTAATCTTAATCTAAGTCATGAAATTAATCCCCAAGCTCAAACAATCATCTCTAAAGCAAAGATTGCAGTGGATCGCGCAACCCGATAAATATATGGATTCGGCGGCGGAGCAAGCTCCTGATCTGTTTTTAGCTGATATTACGGGAGGAGAGGGATATATCTTTGTTAACCATCCCGAAGCAATGCGTCAGATTGTCACCAGCGATCGCTCGAAGTATTTTGCTTCTAGCAAGGAGAGTAGATTGTTACAGCCTCTGGTGGGAGATGATTCTCTGTTAATGATTGAAGGCGATCGCCATAAGCAACGGCGGAAACTCTTGCTCCCCCCGTTCCATGGAGAGAGGATGCAGACTTATGGTGAGTTAATCTGTAATTTGACACGGAATATTATTGCTCAATTAAAACCTAATCAAGCTTTTGCGGCTCGACACATCACTCAGGAAATATCTTTACAGGTGATTATGGAAGCGGTGTATGGCTTGCAGGATAGCGATATGCCTAGCGGCATGGCTTTGCTACGCTCTGAAGAATTAAAACAGCGGATTACTCGGCTAGCTAATGTTTTTGAATCATCTCTCACTTCTGCCTTTTTGTTTTTGCCCTGGTTACAGCAAGATTTAGGTGCTTGGAGTCCGTGGGGAAACTTGGTGCGTCAGCAAAAAGCAATTGATGAAGCGATTTACCAGGAAATTACCACCAGAAGAACCGAAGACTGTAGTCAACGGCAAGATATTCTGTCCCTGATGATGTCAGCCCGGGATGAGTCGGGGGAAGCCATGAAAGATTACGAACTGCGAGATGAATTAATGACCTTAATGCTCGCAGGACATGAGACTACCGCCACGGCGATCGCCTGGGGATTATATTGGCTGCACCGTTATCCTGAGATTAAAGCTAAATTACGGGCAGAAATAGCTAGTTTGGGAGCAGATCCCGAGCCGATGGCGATCGCCAAGCTGCCTTATCTGGATGCAGTGTGCAAAGAAACCCTCAGAATCTATCCTGTGGCAATGTTGACGTTTCCCCGCACCGTTTTGGAACCGACAGAACTTATGGGATATAAGCTAGAAGTAGGACAGGTATTAATGGGCTGTATTTATCTCATGCACCAGAGAGAAGATATCTATCCTGAACACCAGCAGTTTAAGCCTGAACGGTTCTTAGAACGAGAATTTGATCCCTATGAGTTTTTCCCCTTTGGTGGTGGGAAACGGCGTTGCATTGGGGAAGCTTTGGCTATGTTGGAATTGAAGCTGGTCTTGGCAACAATTGTGGCGGAATATGACTTGGAATTAAATAGCAATGACTCTGAAATTCCTGCCAGACGAGGTGTCACCCTAGCACCAAAAAAAGGAGTGCCGATGGTTTTCCGAGGTAAGCGATAATGCGCTATGTTATCCAACCTCAGAATGCTGATCTGCTTCCAGCTCCATCAATAACGTGAGTTCGATGAATACAAAATTAACTATTGGTGTTTGGGTAAGGGGAAAAGGGAAAAGGGAAAAGGGTACATTTTTCGTCACTACAATCAGTGAAATTAAGTTGATTTTCCAGAAATGTCTCAAAAATATTAATCGTCGAACTCAGGTCAATCAGCTTGATTAAGCTTATCATCTGAAAAACTTTTTCTTATCAAATATTTGTATTTTAGGCAAGATTTTTTAAAAAATGTTAATATTTAACCATGAACAAATTAAATATTTCCAACACCATCACCCTTGAAGATAAGGTAATAGCGCATCATACTAGTGATGGAAGTGAATTAATCCCCGCTGAGGTACGAGCAGGTACCAAGGAAGAAATCAATCAACGTCAGCATAAACCATTGAAAGCTGGTTATACCATTGATGATGAAGGAATCATGAATAACTATGCCGCCGAGCCTGCTACGTCTTTAGCAAACTATCCATCCCCAGAACAGCAAAAACGTTATCTCTTGATGGGAGTAGGGGCTACGTTGCTGATTAGCAGCTTATTAGCGATCGCATTTACTGTCAGCTAAAGCAAACTAGAGCTAGATATTTCGTTCCAATTTTAAAAATATCTAGGAATGAGCAAGGTGCTCTCAATATCGTTTTAAGTACCAGCACAGGGGCAAGTAATGAATCAATCAATCAGCTTAAGCTTATCTATAGAACAAGAATTTCAGCTCAAAAGCTTTGCTGCTCAAGTGCAGCATATGTCTCAAGCACAAGCACAAGAATTTTTAATTGAGCTACATCGGCAAATGATGATCAAGGAGAAAATGTATCAACATTTGATCCAGCAAGAATGGAACCTAAATTTAAACAAGTCTTTAAATGAAGATGGGACAGAATTTTTCCCTGATTGATATTTAATTTATTGTCTTAGTCAAGATTACACCAGGACAAACTCTTCTTGAAGCTTGTGTAATCTTGAAGCGATCTCTCCTAAACCTACTTGGCAAGTATTTAAGGTTTAGCCATTATCTAAACATTATGATAGGAAACTCATGACTATATTTTCTAAACTCATTCCCATTCCCAAACCAATTCAGGATCAGTCTAGTGTTAGTACTCTCAAACAATGTCTTGATTGGGGGAAACCTGCCCTGACTATCATTGATGTTAGGTCTAGACTACTGTTCAATAGTATTCATATAACGGGTTCTATTCCTATGCCAATAGATGAACCTGCCGATCTTACTCTCTCTAACCTCGAATTGAACCGCGATATTTATGTTTATGCAGAAACAGACGAGCAAACTGCTTTAGCAGCGAACAAACTACGTCAGGCTGGTTATCAAAAAGTTTCTGAACTATTGGGTGGTTTACCTGCTTGGAAAAAGGCTAAATATCCGATTGATTGCGGTTAATTACTTTATCAACTAATTTTTGGAAAAAAAACAAAACTTGAAAAAACAATTTTCTCTAAGCGATCAACTGACAATACCCATCATCTTGATCGTGTTGATCCTTTTCGTTGGGTTTAATAGCTTTGTCATTCTCAATCCTGGACAGGCTGGAGTAATCAGCATCCTAGGAAAAGCTAAAGATGGAGTTTTACTTGAAGGAATTCATTTTAAACCACCTTTTGTTTCCGCTATAGACACTTACGATCTGACAGTGCAAAAATTTGAAGTGCCAGGACAAAGTTCCACTAAAGATCTTCAGGATTTATCAGCGCGTTTTGCCATTAACTTTCGACTCGATCCTATTCAGGTGGTAGAAATACGTAGAAAACAAGGAACATTAGCAAATATTGTCTCCAATATTATTGCCCCTCAAACTCAGGAATCTTTTAAGATTGCTGCTGCTAGGAGGACAGTAGAAGAAGCTATCACTAAAAGAAATGAACTCAAGCAAGACTTTGATGATGCTTTGAGTGAAAGACTAGAAAAGTATGGAATTATCGTACTTGATACCAGTGTGGTCGATTTAGACTTTTCTCCAGAGTTTGCCAAAGCAGTAGAAGAAAAACAAATCGCCGAACAAAGATCTAAAAGAGCTGTTTATGTGGCTCAAGAAGCAGAACAAACGGCACAAGCTGATATTAACCGCGCTACAGGAAGAGCTGAAGCCCAAAGGTTGCTAGCTGAAACCCTTAAAGCTGAGGGCGGTCAACTAGTATTGCAAAAAGAGGCAATTCAAGCCTGGAGAGAAGGTGGTTCTCAAATGCCTAAAGTCCTAGTAATGGGGGGCAAAGAGCAAGGAGGTGTTCCTTTTTTGTTTAATCTTGGCAGTGTTGAGTAGTAACAGCCTATTAGTTGTTATTTAGATTTACTAAGATTTACACCTTTAGCTTTACCCTTCTAGTATTGTCTGTAAGCGGTTACGAAACTCACCTTTAGGGTGTCCTCCCTTGACTTCGCCGATAATCTTAAAGTCATCATCAGGGGATTCGCAGACAATATAAGTGGGCCAGCCCATATCTTTCTTGTCAGGATATTGCGCCATCAAAATTTGACGATATTTACGATAGGTAGGAGTATCCTGCATCTTGACATCAATAAACTCCAGATCCAATTCTTGAGCCACCTTAGCATCGTAAAAAGACATCTTGTGGCAAGTCCCACAGTCTTCTGAAGAAAATTTCACTACAGCTTTAGTCATGTTATGTATTTTTAAATTAAGAAAATTAATTAATTACAGATCATCAAATTAGATTAGTATGCGTTGAGGGAATTGAAAAGCTTTAGAATGCTTTTGTTAAAAGTTTGTTGAGCAGATACAATTATGTCGAAGTATATCCTGTGGGGGAGCTATTGTGAAAACGCGCTAGAAAAGCGTACTCCTTTTCGGCAAGCACACTTAGCTGGTCTTACTAGTCAAAAAGAACAGGGCATATTAATAACTTTGGGCCCCACTAAAGATAATACCAAGGTTTTTGGTATCTATGAAGCAGCATCAGAAGATTCGGTTCGTCAGTTGGTTGAATCAGATCCTTATTGGCAAAACGGAATCTGGACTGAGTATGAAATTAAAGAATGGATTCAGGCTTTTTGATGTCATCATTTGATGCCACCAAGATTTGGGGATTTACAGCAAAGTTCAACTGATTTGTTCTCCCTAACTCCCTAATTCCCCATCTCCCCATCTCCCCATCTCCCCATCTCCCCATCTCCCTATCTCCCTATCTCCCTAACTCCCTATCTCCCTATCTCCCTAACTCCCTAACTCCCTAACTCCCTAACTCCCTATCTCCAGTTTCCGAGCGTAACTGTCCACAGTGTTACTTAACAACATCGCCACCGTCATCGGGCCAATTCCTCCAGGGACAGGGGTAATATGACTGGCTACTGCTGATACTGATGCAAAAGCCACATCACCTACTAACTTTGATTTTCCCGACCCGAGATCTACTCGGTTAATGCCCACATCAATTACAATTGCCCCTGGTTTGACCATCTGTTGGGTAATCATTTCTGGTCGTCCTACCGCAGCCACAATGATATCGGCAGAGCGACAGACAGCAGCAAGATCTTGTGTTCGAGAATGAGCCATTGTCACGGTAGCGTTTTGTTCTAATAACATTAAGGCGATCGGTTTGCCCACTAGAATACTTCTGCCAATTACCACTGCGTGTTTACCTTCTATGGGTAAAGCATATTCTTGCAAGAGTTTCATTACCCCAGCGGGGGTGCAGCTACGTAAACCTGATTCGCCACGGACTAGCTTACCTAAATTGACAGGGTGCAAACCATCGGCATCTTTATCAGGATCAATACAGTGAAGCAGGGCGATGGAATCCAAGTGGGGCGGCAAAGGAAGTTGCACCAAAATCCCATCTACGTGATCGTTTTGGTTGAGGCGAGCGATCGCTTCCTCTAGTTCTTCCTGAGTTGTATTTTCAGGGAAATGTTGACCCAAAGAGGCAATTCCCACCTTTTGACAAGCTGTTTCCTTATTCCGCACATAAACGGCACTAGCAGGGTTATCTCCTACCATTAATACGGCTAAACCAGGGGGACGACCAATTTTTGGTTCTAGCTGAGTTACGGTTTCTTTTAGCTCCAACTGAATTTTTTTCGCGAGGGCTTTACCATCGAGGAGACAAGGATTTGATTCAGACATAAGATATCAAACAGTTAAGCAATTAGATGATTAAAATCAATCAAAGAAAATCAAAAAAGTTAAGCTGGAGGTCGATCGCTGGCAGGGAAATAACTGCAACCAAATAATTCTTGCAAAATGAATGTTAATTTCTCCCTTGAGATTCAGACCGATTTTCGTTAAGTTCCAGAAAACTAGCCTGTGGATTACATTACTAGCAACTTTAGTGGGTTGTCGATCTCCTTTAATTGAAGTAGAAACAGTTTCACCCCAAAAAGTTGGTAAAACAGTTTATCTATCGGGAAAAGTAGGGCATTTAGCGCCGTTTTTAGACAATGGAGCATATCAACTGGAAGATGGTACAGGCAAGATTTGGGTGGTAACAACCCAGACTCTGCCCCAAAAGAATCAACAGATTAACCTGAAGGGCAAAATTGCCTATCAAAGTTTACCTCTGGCAGAACAAGAATTGGGAGAATTTTATCTAGTTGAGCTAGAGCGACCCGTTGATCTTCCACAATAACCCAGTCAACACAATAAATAAAACAATAAGCTAAATTTTATGAATCAGGTTCCCCAAACTCAATTGATTTCCGTCGCCATCGGCATTATTTATCAAGATGGAAAGTATCTGATGCAGTTGCGGGATGATCTTCCTACCATTGTCTACCCTGGGGTGTGGGGCTTTTTTGGGGGGCATATTGAACCTGGGGAGGTGCCAGAAATTGCTCTTAAAAGGGAATTAGTGGAAGAAATCAATTATTCAGCTCCTGTACTGACCAAATTCCGTTCGAGTCAAACAGGTAACTATCTGCGCCATATATTTTCTTGCCCCCTGACCATTCCCGTGACGGAATTGGAGTTAAACGAAGGCTGGGATCTTAAATTATTGACGACCGAAGAGATTCACCAGGGATTTGCTTATTCCTCTAGAGCGATCGCTAATAAACCACTGGGGGACATTCATCGTCAAATTTTGCTTGATTTCATCGCTGCCAATTCATCGCTATAAAAAATAGATTTAACTAGATTTCTGAAAACAATGTTAAAGATAATGTACTACAAGCTTCTATCCGTCACAATAGCGAAATATTATACATAATAGAAGAAATAGATTTTTGTATCATTTACCATTTAAAGAAAATGCTTACTTTGTATATTTATTTCTAGTAGCCTAACTGTAATTACTTCTTATAACTATTGCTCATGAATTATTCTGCTAAACGTTTCAATATCATCTGGAAAGCGGTTAATGAAAAAAAAGGCTATGTTTCCCGAACCCTTAAGCTTGTTACTGCGTTGACAATCACTTCCGCCCTATTTTCTCAAAGTACGTCTCCGGCTTCTGCAACTCTGGAAGACAGCCCGAAAAATGTTGTTGATGAGGTTTGGCAAATTGTCAGTGGGGAGTTTGTCGACCCAGATTTTAATCACACAGATTGGCAGATCCAGCGGCAAGAATTACTCAAGGCACAATATACCGATCAGCAATCCGCTTATCAGGCTATTCGTAAATCCCTCGAAAGTCTGGGAGATCCTTACACTAGATTTCTCGATCCTGAAGAATATGCCGATTTAACCAGTCAAACTTCAGGTGAATTATCAGGAATCGGTATTCAGCTAGGGGTTAATCAAAAAACTAAGCAGCTCACGGTAATTGAGCCAATTCCTAATTCCCCTGCTATGGAGGCAGGATTAAAAGCAGGGGATCATATTGTTAGTATTGATGGCAAATCTACAGAAATGATGACCCTAGAACAAGCCTCTGCAAAAATCAAAGGTGAACTTGGGACAGAAGTTAAGCTGAAAATCTCCCGTGAAAACAAACCTGCCTTTGAAGTGGCGATCGCCCGCGCGCAGATTGAACTGCCTTCGGTGAGCTATAACCTCAATCAAGAGCAAGGCTCAAAAGTGGGATATATCAAGCTAGATGAATTTAGCTCCCATGCTGCGGAGCAGATGAAAGTAGCGATCGCCGATCTCACTAAACAAAATGCATCTGGCTTTGTCTTAGATCTACGGGGCAATCCTGGGGGTTTACTTTTCTCTGGGGTAGAAATTGCGCGGATGTGGATGGCGAAAGGGGCGATCGTCTCTACCATTGATCGCAAAGGGGGTAATGAAAAATTCTCTGCTAATGGCAAAGCCTTAACTGACTTACCTTTAGTGGTTTTAGTCGATGGCTATTCTGCTAGTGCCAGTGAAATTCTCACAGGAGCCTTAAAAGAAAATCATCGAGCTACGGTAGTTGGTAGTCGTACCTATGGCAAAGGAACTGTTCAGTCAGTTCATTCCCTTTCCGACGGTTCTGGTTTAGCGGTGACCATCGCTCATTACTATCCTCCTAGCGGGGTTGATATCAACAAAAAAGGTATCGCTCCCGATATCAAGGTGGACTTAACCCGTGCCGATCAAACTAATCTCAGTAGTAACCCTGCTTTAGTGGCAACCAAAGCCGATCCTCAATACGCCAGAGCAGTAGCAGTACTAAAAGAAAGATCAATTAGTACCGAAGGTACCACCCCAGAACCGTTGAGTAATAATCAGAGCAATCACCAGGGTAATAACGAGTCGGCACCAAACCAATTACGATCCAATTGAATACCAAATAAACAGTTAAATCAGGTTAATCAAAATCAGGTTGTTATGTCGAGGCGGGGTTACCGCTCAGTTGGGTTAGAGGGATCATAAAGAATGGTGAGTTTCTCTGCTTTTTTGGGCAAATTAACTTGTGGTCATTTCCCTGAAAGCAGTAAAATTTTCTGGTGAGTTTTTTGATAATACTTTATGTTTTATCATTATTTCATGACTTAGAATCGCTTTCTGAGGAAATGGCTCAATAACCTACTTAATGGCATTATTGGCTGACTAAATCCTCATGATAACCACAGATGTAACATCATCCGTAATGAATTCAGTTAATTCACCCAGCGTCACTCAATTTATGGAAGAAATATCTTTGACCATTGCTGCTCAGGGCTTAGCTCCATCGATGATGAGTCAAGATTTCCTCAAATCTAGTGGCATTATTCCCCAGGATTGGGAATTAGCGCAACAACCAGTCTTAAATCCTAATTTTGCTCAATTAAATTTCACTAATGGTGTCGGCATTAACGCTCAACCCCGCACGATCAACCTCAGTGAATCCCTGAGCAACAAAAAAACGGCAGACGTCACTATTCACCAGGTAGCGAGCCAATATTTAGAAAAGATGCCTCATGCCGAATATATTGGCTTTAGTTTTAATCCTAAAATATTAATTCCTTTTCCCCATAATCCCCAAGCAGTACGTCAATTTATCACCGAATCTTTACTGGGTTCAGGTGCTTGGAAACACATAGGCAGAATTCCCGTACAAGCAGGTGTTAATCTTTTGTATTGCCTAGACAGATGCCAACTGACCATCAATATTTCGGAAGCAAACCTCCAAAAACCTCAAACTGCTCCTGTCGCCGCAATTCTGTTTTCAAGTAGCTTTAATTACAGTGTGAGGGTAGAAGCAAAAGAGTCATCCAATAGAATGACCCAGATGATTAACTTTCTAGAACACTGGCAAACTGACTTAGAAGAATTTCGTGCAATTGTTCATCAAAAGTTTTTGGACTCCACTGCTGCGGATGAAACCCAGTCCATTGGTGGGATGAGTGTATTTCCTGGTCAAATGCTCTAGCTTTTGCCAACAGAACCATTACAATAGTAAGGTTGTCTTTTTAACAGAAATCATCATGGCAGTTCCCAAGAAGAAAACCTCGAAATCCAAACGTGATAGTCGTAAAGCAGTTTGGAAGCGCAAAGCGGCAGTCGAGGCTCAAAAAGCCTTGTCTTTAGGTAAATCAGTTTTGTCTGGACGTTCTAACAGTTTTGTCTATCCTCAAGATGAGGAAGAGGATAACGAAGAATAGATTTTGCTGGGTAAATGCTTAGGTTTCGACTCACAGGTAAAGTAGCAGCACCATGGGTGTGTTTCCTATAGGTTACGCACCTTCGTTTTTGATGATCGTATTCTAAACCTACTAATTTCGGTGATGGCAATCATGTAGAGAAAATAGCACTTTCTAATTTAGCGATCGCTCTTTCTAAGTCGTCATTGACAATAACAAAGTCAAATTCATCCTGAGCAGCTATTTCTTGGCGGGCAATAGTTAACCGGTGGGCGATAGACTCCTCGGAGTTGGTGCCTCTGGCTCTAATTCTGGCTTCCAACTCTTCAATGGAGGGAGGTAGGATAAAAATACGTCTGGCTGCGGGAAAAATGCTAGAGATTGCCCTTGCCCCTGCCACCTCAATCTCCAATAAAATATTATTGCCTTGTTCGATTTGTTCTGCGACTGGGGCTTTGGGGGTACCGTAGTAGTTTCCCGCATATTCCGCCCACTCTAGCAGTTCATGATTGAGAATGGCGGTTTCAAAGTCTTTCTGGTTCAAAAAGTAGTAGGCAACACCATCTATTTCTCCTGGGCGGGGTGCTCTGGTGGTAGCAGAGATGGATAGCCTTAATTGAGGATGACGTTGCAGGAGGAGGCTAACTAAAGTACCTTTCCCTACTCCACTAGGCCCAGTGATCACAATAAGTTTACCTGTGAGTTTACCTGGCTGTTCGACTGACATTAGTGATAATCTAGTTGGGTGACAATGCTAGGATTCCTTACTATCTTTGCTGCCGACAAAGCGGTTTGCCACAGTTTCGGGCTGAATTGCCGAAAGTACTACATGAGAGGAATCAGTAATAATTACAGCACGGGTACGACGACCATAGGTAGCATCAATTAACAGACTCTTTTCCCTAGCTTCAGTAATAATTCTTTTGATGGGTGCAGATTCTGGGCTAACAATGGCAATAATACGATTAGCTGAAACAATATTACCGAAACCAATATTAATTAACTGAATATCCATAATTATTCATTTGCAACTTCTAAGATTACTTCTCGCTAAACTACAAAATTTCAGATTCAAATTTTTTAGATCCAAATTTTAGAAAATATTGTTTTAATATTATAGTTTTACCATTTAACATACAAGAAAAAGCGACATAAACGACGCTATTTAAGGAAAATTTAGCTTTTTGTCATAATCTCTGGAATTTGTCGCCAAAATCACAATAATATTCGAGCTTGATCTAGGATCTGCCGTTTTTAACCTCGTTTTTTGAGAATATGTTTCGAGAATTATGCAACCAGTAGATTATACGACCCTCATCGCCAGCTGTAGCGAACTAAATCGAGATTGGATTCCCGCGCGGATTGAACAGGTCTATCAAAGCGATCGCTTTACGATTTCTCTAGCTCTCCGTACCCTTAAAGCCAAGCCCTGGCTAACGATTTGCTGGCATCCTGAAGCAGCGAGGATTAATCTGGGAAATCCTCCCCCACGGATCAAAGACACTTTTACCTTTAGCGACCAATTACGGCATCAGCTTAAGGGTTTAGCCCTCACCGGAATTAAGGCGATCGCTCCCTGGGAACGAGTTATTGATCTTCAGTTTGCCCAGCGTCCAGGAGAAGCGCCCCTGTGGCATTTATATGTTGAGATTATGGGGAAGTATAGCAATGTCATTTTGACCGATGGTGCCCAGCAAATTGTTACCCCCGCCAGACAAATTAGTTCCACCCAGTCCAGTGTCCGCCCGATCCAAACAGGTCAGCCCTACGAACTGCCCCCTTCTCTCACGGGCACAACTCCCAAGCTAGAAGAATCTTTTACCCGTTGGCAGGAAAGAGTAAGCTTAGTTCCTGGTCAGCTCAAAAATCAGTTACTGAAATCCTATCGGGGATTGAGTCCCCGAGTTGCCACCGAAATAGCGACCGCCGCTGGTTTATCTCCTCAGCAATCTACCGACAGCCTCACCCCAGAAAATTGGCAGGCATTATTTAACTATTGGCAGCAGTGGCTACAGATTATCGAACAACAGCAATTTTCTCCAGGATTGTTAGCAGATGGGTACACAGTCTTAGGTTGGAACAAAACCACCCCAGAACAGAATGTCCAAAATCTACTCAATCGCTACTACACTCAAGCAGTAAACCGCCAACAGTTTCAGCAATTACACCATCAACTCCAGCAAAAGTTAATCAACCTCCTCAAAAAGCTTAACGTCAAAGCCAATACGTTTCGCGATCGCCTGGCACAATCAGCCGATGCCGATCACTATCGTCACCAGGGAGACTTGTTGATGGCTCATCTTCATCAATTAAAGCCAGGCATGGAGTCTATTACCCTCAAAGACTTTGAAACAGGAGAACCGATCAAAATCAAACTTAATCCCGAAAAGAATCCCGCCCAAAATGCTCAATATATCTATAAACAAAGCCAAAAGCTCAAACGGGCTAAGGATGCAGTGGTTCCTCTCCTGGCAGACGTTGATAGCGAGATTGACTATTTATCCCAGGTACAGACCTCGTTAGATCAACTCCAGAGCGAAAATACTGGCCGTACGGAAGATTTACAGGCTTTAGTGGAAATCAAAGAAGAATTAATTCAACAGGAATATCTCATTGCTGAACGACAAGAAAGCGATCGCAAGATAGATCAAGACTCTCAACCCTACCGCTTGACTGCTCCTTCCGGATGTGAGATCTGGATCGGCAGAAATAACCGTCAGAACAAGATCTCCAGTTCACCGCTAACTTAGCTGCCTACTATAGTCAAGCCAGAGAAAGCGAGCAGGTTCCCGTAATCTATACGGAACCAAAACACGTTCATAAACCCAAAGGAGCAAAACCAGGGATGGTGATCTACAAACAAGAAACCGTGATCTGGGGCAAGCCCCAAGTAGCAAAAGCCCATCTGCTGGATCAGTAACCCTCTTGAATGAATAAAAGATTAATTCTTTTTCCCTTTCCCCTTTTCCCTTTCCCCTTATTCCTTCTTTAGATATTATTTAGATTATTTATTTTGATAGTAATATGCAGTCTTATTCCTTAATTGCGCCAGCCAAGATTAATCTTTACTTAGAAATAATTGGCGATCGCCCTGACGGTTTTCATGAGTTAGTCATGATTATGCAAAGCGTTGGTTTGGCAGATCGGCTAAATATTCAATCTAGTGATACGCAAAAGATCCAGATTTACTGCGATCATCCTCAAGTACCCACAGATCAGAGCAACCTGGCATATCGCGCTGCTCAGTTGATGTGCGATCGCTTTCCTCAGATGTATGCTAACTATGGCGGTGTCAATATCAAAATCGAGAAAAATATTCCTGTGGCGGCAGGTTTGGCTGGTGGTTCGGGAAATGCGGCGGCAGTACTGGTGGGAATTAATTTGCTGTGGAAATTGGGTTTAACTCAACCTGAATTACAGGATTTTGCGGCTCAACTAGGGTCGGATATTCCTTTTTGCGTTTCTGGAGGAACGGCGATCGCCACAGGTAGAGGGGAAAAACTTGACGATCTTCCCCCTGTAAAAGATATGTGGGTGGTGTTGGCTAAATATGACCAGATTAGTGTCTCAACTCCTTGGGCATACAAAACCTATCGACAAGAATACAGCGATACTTATGTATCCGATACCGCAGAGGTGAAATCACGCACTGCTAAATTAAGTTCTGGCTCTTTATGCAAAGCGATCGCCCATCACCATAACTCGGAAATTGGCAAATTAATTTACAATGATTTAGAAAAAGTAGTTTTACCCGCTCATCCTCTAGTGGCAGAACTAAAAGCTGCCTTTGCTGCTCAGAATGTCTTAGGCACCATGATGTCAGGTTCTGGCCCCACGGTGTTTGCCCTCTGTGAATCCGAAGCCCAGGCGATCGCGGTTCAACAGCAGGTGAGAACCCAAATACTCGATCCACAACTAAAATTTTGGGTCACAAAGCTAGTTACCAAGGGAATTCAAGTACAAAGTTAACAAAAGCTATAAGCCATAAGCTGTGAGTTTTAAGCTTTTGGTACCTGAGCTAGTAATAAGCCAAACCACTGCTGAGGATCGGTATAGGTTTTGATTAAGTGCAAATTGCGAAGCATTCCCAGAGGGAAATCGCTTAAATATTGCTCCATTTGTGCCAAATTAAATTTACGGGAGATCTCAGTCAGTATTTTTTCTCCTTGCTCTAGGTTGATAGTTAAACCCAAACCAGATAGACTAACAGTCTGCTGCTGTTGGCTAATTAAATACATCTCAATTTGATGTTCGGTTTGATTGTATATTGCCTGATGAGCAAATAAGTCTAAATTGAAATTCCCCCCAAAGCGATGATTAAGGTGTTGCAACATATTGAGATTAAAAGCGGCAGTCACTCCTTGAGCATCATTATAGGCAGCCTCCAAAATGTGAACGGGTTTTTGTAAATCGATACCGAGTAAAAAATAGTCTCCAGGATTTAAAGCTGATGTGACTTGCTCGATAAAGCGATCGCACTCTATAGCATCAAAGTTCCCAATACTACTCCCCAAAAAAATAATTATTCTGGTGCCTAAAGAATTGTTTTTCAGATGTTGTAATGCTTGGCTATAAGTCGCTACTTGACCTTGTATTTTTAGCTGGGGATAATCAGCTAACAAATTATGAGCACTTGCTTGGAGGATGCTATCACTAACATCAACAGGAATATAGCATAAAGGAATATTTAACTCTTGATAAGCATCTAGTAAATAGCGAGTTTTAGTGGAGCTACCACTACCTAATTCAACTAACTCTATTGATTGAGTTTGCTTGATAATTTCCCTGGCGTATTCTTGAAGAATACTAGCTTCAGTACGAGTTGGATAATATTCTGCTAACTGACAAATATCTTCAAATAGTTGAGACCCTCTACGATCATAAAAATAACGTGCAGGTAGAGATTTTTGCTCTTGCTTTAAACCGTTGATTACATCTTGAATATCATCTTTTTCAAGCTCTTGTAAATCTAACAGATAATCAATTTTTAATCTTGCTGATAGACAATTCTGACTAATCTGACTGGTATTTTCTGGAGAAGAAAAAGCTGACATACTATATTATTAAAATCTTGATATTGTTGTTTGATCGTCCTAATAATTAATCACACCCTAATACATCTTTAGTTAGTTAATTTAGTTTATAGAAAAGTTATTTATTTACATGCTGCAAAGTTTAGTAAAAACTTGAAATACTTACCCGATCTTGAATTAAGCTAAGATTTTCCTGGTTAGGCATTACTGAATCACTAATAATTTTAATAATTTTGGGAAAAACAAGCATGGATGTTAAAGCTGCGGTGGCTTTTGCTTCAGGTCAACCTCTGAGGATGGAAACGGTGCAGTTAGAAGCACCCCAAGAGGGAGAAGTATTAATCGAAATTAAGGCGACGGGAGTATGTCACACCGATGCTTATACTCTTTCTGGAGCAGATCCTGAGGGTTTATTCCCCACCATTCTAGGACATGAGGGGGCAGGAATCGTGGTGGAAATCGGAGCAGGGGTTACTAGCCTCAAGCCAGGGGATAAAGTAATCCCCCTCTACACTCCAGAATGTCGGCAATGTGCCTATTGTCTAAGTCAGAAGACTAACCTCTGCCAAGCAATTCGTGCAACCCAAGGTAAAGGAGTCATGCCCAATGGCACGAGTAGATTTTCCTTGAATGGCGAAAAGTTATATCACTACATGGGTACATCTACTTTTGCCAACTATACTGTTTTGCCAGAAATTGCGGTGGCTAAAATTCGAGACGATGCCCCATTAGATAAGGTATGTCTGATTGGTTGTGGGGTAACAACAGGTTTGGGGGCAGTAATTAATACTGCCAAAGTTGAGCCTGGAGCAAATGTAGTCGTGTTTGGACTAGGAGGTATTGGCTTAAACGTGATCCAGGGGGCAAAAATGGTAGGTGCTAGCCAGATTATCGGGGTAGATCTCAACCCCGCCAAAGAAGCGATGGCTAAAGCTTATGGCATGACTGACTTTGTTAACCCCAAAGAGATCGATGGCGATCTCGTGGAGTATCTCGTGGAATTAACGGGAGGCGGTGCGGATTATAGTTTTGAGTGTATCGGTAACGTTAAGGTGATGCGTCAGGCTTTGGAATGCTGTCACAAAGGTTGGGGAGTTTCTACCGTTATCGGTGTTGCAGGGGCAGGAGAAGAAATCAGTACTCGTCCATTTCAGCTCGTTACTGGCAGAGTATGGCAAGGTAGCGCTTTTGGTGGTGCCAGAGGTCGGACGGATGTCCCCAAAATTGTGGACTGGTACATGGAAGGAAAAATCAATATTGATGATCTGGTAACTCACACGATGCCAATTGAACAAATAAATGAGGCTTTTGATTTAATGCATCGAGGAGAATCGATTCGCAGCGTAGTTACTTTTTAAAGACAGGGGAAAGGGGAAAGGGGAAAGGGGAAAGGGAAGGGGGACAA
Organism: Cyanobacteriota bacterium; assembly: GCA_046050865.1. Lineage (GTDB taxonomy): Bacteria > Cyanobacteriota > Cyanobacteriia > Cyanobacteriales > Xenococcaceae > Waterburya. The sequence goes on along the minus strand of JBJOPG010000018.1, from coordinate 2,201 downwards.
TAAAAATTCATCTCCCTCTCTCTGGCAAGTTAGAGCAAATAAGCGAGTAAAAAAAGCAAATTAAACAAATTATTTTGAGCTAGTTACTGAAGTCGAGGCATCTTGAGCTTTTGCTTCCATGAAGTTGAGATATTTTGACCCCAGCATACCAAAGACAATAAAAATAAAAATTGCGGAGAAAGCAGTAGCACGTTCAAACATAGTTTTAAAACCTACTCTTAGTTACATCTATTACTTTAATTCTGAGCCAAATTAATTGATTTGCCATTGGTTTTTACACATAGTTTTCTTGGTCAGAAATTTACAAACTATAAGTATTTGTAAGGATAAAATAGTTGTTTTCTCGTAATATAATTCTAGGTATATCAGTGAATTATTGTTTAATAACCTGTTATTTTGATTTGCATTACGAAGCTTAATCAAAAAAGCTTAAAAAATGAATTATGAGCCATTCAGCTATTTAAAAGATTTAAAACCTTTTTTAAAATCATCGACTACTCAAAATTGGTTATGGTGCTATGAGCCAGATCGTAATCAAGCAGTAAATGTTTACCCTAATAGGCAACTAGAGCAGCTAATTGATGCCAGATTAGAGAGAATATCTGCTTTGGTGGGGTTATGCTCTCAAAAGTCAAAGAAAAAAACAGGAAAAAAAACAGCTATTTTTATTGTTGAAACTGAGCCAATTAAATTTATAGCTGCCTTTTTAGCGGGAGTAATTACGGAGGTGAATTTATTTCTCTGCGATCCTGGTTGGCAGATGCAGGAATGGCAACAAGTATTAGACTTAGTTGAACCTGATTTAATTTTGGGTGACGATGCCATTAGATCTTTGATTGTCAAACTAAAATCAATACCGCGACATCCACCAAATTTAATTGCCAACGCGGAATTGAGGGCGCAGTCCCTGATTATGATTCCCACGGGTGGAAGTTCAGGAAAAATCAAATTTGCCATGCACAGTTGGCAGACGTTAACCGAGTCAGTTAGAGGCTTTGCCGACTTCTTTGATTGCTCTCAGCTAAATTCAGTTTGTACTTTGCCCCTCTATCATGTGAGTGGTTTGATGCAGTTGATGCGATCGCTGTTAACTCAAGGTAATTTAGTTATTTGTCCCTATCAATTAATTGCCAGCAAGTTAAACCAGCTCGATAAATCCACCTACTTTGTTTCTTTAGTACCGACTCAACTACAGTTTTTACTAGCATCTACTCCTAACTGTTTACAGGGGTTTAAAACAGTATTAGTGGGAGGCGCTCCCCCAAGGCGATCGCTTTTACAGACTGCCAGAGGATATCAGATCCCCCTCGCCCTGACCTATGGCATGACTGAAACGGCTTCGGGAGTCGTGACCCTCAAGCCTGAAGACTTTTTAGCTGGTAACCATAGCAGTGGTGAAGTTTTGCCCCACGCCCAGGTAGAGATCGCTAATCCCCAAACAGATTATGTAAGGGATCAGATAAGAGATCAGACAGGTTTAATTCAGATTAACAGCACTGCTCTTTGTTTGGGCTACTATCCCCAGCTATTTCCTGCACCAAAATCATTTCTGACTGATGATCTGGGCTATTTTGATGGGGAGGGTTATTTGCATTTGTTGGGTCGAAATAGTCAGAAGATCATCACCGGGGGAGAAAACGTTTTTCCTGCGGAAGTTGAAGCTGTAATCTACGCAACTAAATTAGTTCAGGATGTCTGTGTGGTGGGCATCCCCGATCAAAAATGGGGACAAGCGGTTACAGCAATCTATGTTCCCTTAACCGTCGCCAACAATCTAAACTTAATTAAGCAACAAATCAAATCACAATTGGCTAAATATAAACAACCTAAGCATTGGCTGTCAGTGGCGAGTATTCCTCGCAATGATCGAGGCAAAGTTAATTATGCGCAATTAAAAGCGATCGCTCTACAGGCAGTAAATAATGCTCAATAAATTTTTTGGTTGAAATAGTTAACAGGGAACAGGGAACAGGGAACAGGGAACAGGCAATGAAGATATGGCAAGCTGATTTTTATCATCATCCATCGTCATCAAGCAATGAGCGACAATGGGCATTATTAATCTGTGATTCCAACTGTGATTCAGAGGGAAATTCCCCTGATCAGAATACAAATCAGATCATCAAACCGATTTACACTACCCAATGTTTATCCTCGGATGCCAACGCCGATTGGTTAGAACAACAAATATTGCTGGCAGC
>JBJOPG010000017.1:0-30527 GCA_046050865.1 Cyanobacteriota bacterium | reverse complement strand
AAAAATTACGCAGAACAAGAATTAAATATTATTTATACCAGAGCTAGAAAAGAAGCGATACTCAAGTCAAATATTGCCCATATACCTATTATTTGCCCTTATTCTCTAGAACAAATTTTAAATGATGATTTTATTCCAACAGAAAAAAGCTAAATTTTACTGAAAATAATTAACAATTAAAACTTATAATTTAGGCGATCGCTTTGAGTTTTGATAGGGGTTTTTCACGGCAAACCCTTTTTCTTTTTCTTAACCTCAGCCATTAGATCGCGATCGCCAAACAGAATAAGATAGAATTACCGAGAATTTACCAATTGTGTTACGGATCGCCAATAACAAGTTGCAAAAACAGCAGATGAATAAAGTCAAACTTTCTGTAATTCTTATCTCCGCCTCTATCATCCTCCTGGCGGTTAGTTTGGTTTTTCTGACGGTGGGTCGAGTAGTGGGACAATTCTTTTTCGGACGCAGTTTTGCTGAGGGAGAATTGAATGATTATGTTTCTTCCGTACTCAAACAAGAAGTCAACGGAGCGAGGTGTCAAAAGATGGATACCGATGGCAACAGTTATGTTTCCTGTGACTACACCTTGGCTTCTGATCCAGAGAAAACTTATTCCATTGAATGTTCAGCTTGGGGATTAGATGGCTTTCTTAATCGAGGGTGTAAAACTCGTTTTCCTGAATATCGACGTTAGTGATTAATGTTATGCACTTAATTGATTTGTGAAGATCGGGAAAAGGGAAAGGGGAAAAGGGAAAAGGGAAAAATGTCAAAAATGTCAAAGGAGTAATCAAAATGTCTGATGTAAGTATGGCTAAGGGTAGCTGCTTATGTGGAGCAGTAAGTCTTTCCAGCAGCCTTAAACCTCATGTAGCAGCTTGTCATTGTAGTATGTGCCGTAAATGGGGTGGCGGCGCTTTACTGGGAGTGGAATCTGATGGTGATGTTAGTTTTTCTGGGGAAGAAAATATTGGCGTTTATCAATCTTCGGCATGGGCAGAGCGAGGATTTTGTAATCAGTGTGGTACTCATCTGTTTTATCGCTTGAAAGAGAATAAGCACTACTATATCCCCGTGGGAATCTTAGAGCATGATGAAGGTCTGGTTTTCGATCTTCAAGTTTTCATTGAAGAAAAACCCCAATATTATGCTTTTGCTAACGAAACAAAGACCATGACAGGAGAAGAGTTATTTGCTATGTTTTCCTCTTCATCCGCCTCACCGCCTGAGTAATAAAAAAAGCGATCGCCTTCTGGTAAAGCGATCGCTCAAGGTTATTAAACTGTTAATCAATTGACTTAAAATACGACTTTCTTGGCTAACCCAAGAACCCGTAGGACTTGAATTACCCACCAGGTAACATCAATTTCCCACCAGCGTTGACCAGCTTTAGCGACACGGGGATTGAAATGGTGGTTGTTGTGCCAGCCTTCGCCGTAAGCTAGAATACCTACCCACCAAAGGTTAAGAGAACCATCTTCACATTCAAAGTTTTTGTAACCCCAGAAATGAGTGGCACTATTGACACACCAAGTACAATGCCAGAGGGTTACGGCTCTGACAAAAATACCGTAAACTACCCAAGACCAACCACCTAAAGCGTATAAAACCAGACCTAAAGCAATTTGTAAGGGAATAAAGTTTTTATTTAACCAACGATAGTAAGGATCGCGGTCAGCGCGGACAGCATATTTTTTATATTGATCGTAATCGAAATACTTATCTTGCTTGTACATCAACCAACCCATGTGACTCCACCAAAAACCTCTTTTTGCTGAGTAGGGGTCTTTGTCATTGTCTTCGGTGTGAGCGTGGTGGAGATTGTGTCCTGCAACCCAGAAAATTGGGCCACCCTGTAATGCTAGAGCGCCACAGGTAACTAGAATCCGTTCTAGCCACAGGGGAACTTCCAAGCTACGGTGGGTCAAAATACGGTGATATGCCAAGCAAATACCGATACTACCGGTGAGCCAATGAAAGAAAATTGCTACTCCTAAAGCAGACCAAGAGAAAAACCAAGGTGCGGATAAGGCGATGAGATGAAAAACACCAAAGAAAATAATGTTTACCCAGCATAGCTGAAGTTTTTCTTCTGGTTGAGCCGATATCTGGTTCTTGGGAGCAATTAACTGCTGTGTCATTACTAAACTCGTCCTAAAATTTTTAAAGTTATAGAGCTTTGGAGCTTTAGCGATTACGTTGATCTCGCAATCTGTAGGACTCTCACTAGGCTCAATAACTCGATTGGTTCCCTTAAGCTGTCGGGCATCGCAGAGTTTCTTACCTTATTGCAAGTGTCGCTTACATATCCGAGTGTAACAATCTTTAGCCAACAATGCAAGTGGTACTTACATTGTTTTTCTCTAATTCGCTTTAAACTGATGTGTAGCGACAAATCAGTCTGCTCAAAACAGAAATTAGTAGTTGAAATAAATACTGTTTGAGTGATTTAGCAGCAATATGGTTATCATAAATTATCAACAACGGTCATCTATCCATAGCAATAGTTAAGATCCAAAATAAGGTCTAGGAAACATCTGACCCTTATCCTGGTTTGCCTACCCATCGCTGCGCACCTTTTATGCCTACTCCCCAAAAATCCACCAAAGCACGTTTAATTGAAGCTGCCTTAGATTTATTTGCCGAACGAGGAGTAACCGAAACTACAACTAAAGCCGTTGCGGAGCGGGCGCAGGTGAACGAAGTAACATTGTTTCGGAATTTCGGCAACAAGTACCGCTTGCTTTTAGCGGTGATTCAAGATTCAGCAGTCTTTGCCAAATTAGTTCATGCCTTAGTTGAACAGGCGAATGACAAAGATAGTGTCGCCGAATTTTTGCAAGAATACGCTCAAGAAAGTTTACGAACTTTGAATAAAGCCCCCGACCTAGTGCGTTCCATGGTCGGCGAAGCAGGTAATTACCCTGTGGAAAATAGGATCGCTTTGGGTAAGGGATTAAGCGAGGCAAATCGTTATGTAGCGGATTATTTGGAGCAGGCGATCGCCAAAGAAAATTTAGCCAGCGATTTAACTTCGGAGCAAATCGTCAATCTGTTGAATTTTTTGCTGATCGGCTATTTTATCGTGGAGTCAAGTACAGAAGGCTATATTAATTGGTCAGACCAGAAAAACTTTTTAGAAAGTCTCGTAACTTTGTTTTTACAGGGTTGTTTTACTTCAGACAACTCTGGGGTCGATGAAACTAGTATTGTCAAAGTTGAGCAACAGGTGGAGACGGCAGAAATCGCTGATTTACCTGCTAGTCTAGTGCGATCGCTCTTTAAAAAAGCCAAGAGAATGGGGCGGCAAGAATTTGCTCTGGTTTATGTGCTATTTGGTGCGGGTTTATCTTTAACGGAAATTTTGCACTTAGAGCGATCGCATTCTGTTATTGAACCACAGCAACATATCCTCCAAGTGAATTATGGTCAAGAACGGCAAGTTCCCTTAAATCAATGGGTAATGGGCTTTCGTTATGGTTCCAACAGTATTAATCCCCTAATTCAGTGGTTGAAAAGTCGCAGGGACGAACAGCCAGCAATTTTTATTAATGATGCAAGTGATGCTATCAGTGCAGCGGAGATCCAAACAATGTGGCGCAATCTAACGAACGATCTGATTACCCCCCAAGGAGAATCTCCTGGAATCAACCAAGCTAGACAAACCTGGTGTGTCGAGATGTTTATGCGCGGGATTGAGCTGGAAGATTTGAGTATTCTGAGTGGCATGGATACCGAGCAATTGCAGCAATATGCTCAAAGGGCAAGAAACAAATCAGCCCTGGAATCAGCCGCCCGCTTGGATAAGAAAATTTGATTAATCAATAATAATAATTTTTCTAGTGCATCCGACGAAAGCGATCGCTCTAAGCCGAGAAAAATCGAATCTCGATCGGTCTATAATACTGATTAGTTGCTCATAGTACAAAGTAATGACTAATTCAGCTAAAACCCAATGGGAATACTTAGAACAGCGTCCTGAGAGTTGGCGACAGCAGCTTTATGTCAAGGGAAGAAAACTGAGAGCTTTCACCGTCTGGATGGATATGGTTGTTAATGAACTAACCCCCCAGGATGTAGCAGAAAATAAGGAATTACCTTTAGCGGTAGTGGAAGAGGCAATACTTTACTGCCAGAGTAATCAAGAATTACTAGAAAATGAAGCAGAAGAAGAACGTCGTCGATTAGAAGCAAAGGGAATTAGCTTTGAGCCTACAACTGTTAATAGATGAAGATGCTCAAGATAAGCTCTTAGTTAAATTATTAAGACAAGCTGGTCATGATGTAATTACAGTTAACGAAGCTGGATTGATGAGTCAGCCAGATTCCATTGTTTTCAATTATGCCAAGAAAACTAATCGTATTTTACTGACTTATAACTGCGATGATTTTGAGATTCTTCATGAAAACAACTCAATTCACTTAGGTGTTTTCGCAATTTATCGTAGTTCTAATTCCTTAAAAAACATGAGCTTTAAAGATATTGTTCGGGCGATCGCCAATTTAGAGTCAGCTACTTTTCCTTTAGCCAATCAATTTATTTCCCTAAATTCTTGGAATTATTAGCTTAATTAAATGTCGCTCTTAATTACTCCATTTTAGAGTGGAAATTTGATGCCGCTTTGCTTATCCTCTAATTAAGTAGATATATCTGCTTGGGTAATAAACTAGCTTGAGGTGAGTTTATGAGCATTGAGGAAACACCAAAGGTAGGGGGTGGCATGCCCGTAATTAAATATTGGGCAGAAAAAACCGTTTCTGCCGATGGGGTAAAAATTTGGGAGAAATTGCTCCATAAAAGTGCCTGTCTTTCTTGTGCTTGGGGAACAGGGGGACAAAAAGGGGGTTTTGTTAACGAAGACGGGCAAGTATTACAGCGTTGTGCTAAAAGTGTCGAAGCGATCGCCTCAGAGCTACAGCCAGGGACTAGTTTTGATACAAAATATACCCTAGAGGAGCTTCAGGCACTAACCTCCCAAGCCGCTAATAATTTAGGTAGATTAACTCATCCTCTGATTTTGCGGGCTGGCAGTAAGGGTTACACCCAAATTGACTGGGAAGAAGTGTATGACATTGCGGAACAAGCCTTTCGCAAACCAGCCCAGCGGATCGCCTCCTATAGTTCTGGCAGATCATCAAACGAAGCGGCATTTTTACTCCAGTTAATGGTGCGAGGGATTGGTTCAAATAACCTGGCAGACTGTTCCGATTTGTGTCATGCTGCCTCGACGGTAGGGTTGAAGCAAATGTTTGGTTCTGGCACATCAATGGTCAGTTTGTCCGACCTGCAACATACGGATTGTTTGGTGTTAATTGGTTCTAACGCCCCAGCCAATCATCCCCGACTATTGAATGAGTTGATTAAACTGCGCGATCGCGGGGGGAAAGTGATTATCATCAATCCAGCGATCGAAGTTGGTTTGGTCAAGTTTGCTTCTCCTGCTTTTCCCCTCAAATCGATGCTGGGAGGTGGGTCAGCAATATCTTCTCTGTACTTGCAGCCAATTCCTGGTAGTGATGTCGCCTTATTTGTCGGTATCCAAAAATCGGCGATCGAACAAAATTTAGTCAAATTCGATTTTCTGCAAAACTACAGCGACAATTGGGAAAATATCATCCACCAGGCTCAAACCACTTCTTGGGAGACTATTACCTCTACCTGTGGTATTGATCAAGCTGACATTGCCACTGCTGCCCAAATAATCGGTACTTCTACGGCGGTAGTATTTGCTTGGGCGATGGGAGTGACCCAACAAGAAAACGGGGTGGATAACATTCGCAGTATTGCCAATACCGCATTGTTAACGGGTAACGTCGGTAAGCCAGGTGCCGGTACGATGCCAATTCGGGGACATTCTAATGTTCAAGGATTTGGTTCCATGGGAGTCACGATCAACCTCAAGCAAGAGATTCAGCAAGCTTTGGAGCAGCTACTCCAGCGTCCTTTAAGTCGGGTTCCTGGTTATGACACCAGAGCCTTAATTACGGCGGCGGATCGGCAAGAGGTGGACACTCTATTTTGTTTAGGGGGAAATCTTTATAGCGCCAATCCAGATTCCCGACAAGCACAACGAGCTTTGGGCAACATTGAAACCATTTTTTACGTAGCCACCAAACCAAACTTAGGACATTTTCATGGCTTGGCACAGCAGAATACCCTGATTTTGCCAGTGTTTACGCGGTTTGAAAATCCCCATCGAACCACTACGGAATCGGGGAATAATTTTGTTCGGCTTAACGATCCTGGAAAAACTCATCTGAGGAAGGGGAAGTTGATTTCCGAAGTGGAGTTAATTACGAAAATTGCTGATCGAGTCTTGGGCAAACATCCTGTCAATTGGTGCCAACTCCAAGATCCAAAATATATTCGTCAACTAATTGCCCAAACAATCCCAGGCTACGAAAAAATTGGTGAAATTGATCGCACTGAACAAGAGTTTACGATCGCTGGGCGAATTTTTCAGCAACCTCAGTTTGCCACACCTACAGGTAAAGCACAGATGTTCCCTACCCCATTACCTCAGTTGGATTTACCTGGCAAAGCAGATTTTGGCATCCAAGAATCAACCCCAGGAATTATCCTGATTTTGGGTACGGGCAGGAGCTACGGTCAACATAACACCGTTGTTTACCAAACTGGAGACTATTATCGAGGAATGCCTCACCGTAATTGCATCTTAATGAATCCCCAAGACGGATCAACAGCTGGTTTCTTAGAGCATCAACGGGTTACCGTCCAGGGTGATGCGGGCAAATTGACCAATGTGGAAGTAATCTTTGGCGCAATCCGCCAGGGAGCAGCAATGATGTTCTATCCCGAAGTGAATGCTATTTTTACCGCCAAAATTGATCGCCATTCTGGTACTCCAGCCTATAAAAGAGTTCCAGTATTTGTTTATTGCTAAGGTGGCGAAAAGAATCAGCTAGAACTCAAGACAATAATTACACTAATAAAAATTAATACGGCGATCGCCATTAACCCCCGATAGCGATAAAGCCAGTTTTTAAATCCTCGCCAACCTAACCGACTAGGAGGAATGTCTTTGGCGACCACTACAGGAGTAGAAGCATCATGAAACAAAGTACAGCTTTTGGCATTAGGACGTTGGGGAAAATTACAGGTATCGTCCAAATGGTAAGTACAGCGATCGCACAAGCTGGTACCATCCCCTGACTGATATAGCGGAATACCAGGATGACCGAAAGCTTTTAACGGGTTATCACAGTAAGGACAATTAAGTGCCTGAGCATCTACAGGCTTTTGACACCGGGGACAACTAAGCATTTTTGATTACTTATTTCTTCTTACGAAGCTTGTATTTTAACGCGGTGGGCAAAATTAACCGATTGATCAAACAGGGTTAAATGTAAATCTTGCCGATGCTATGAAGGCGCGATCGCTGTTTCACTTAAGCCTTTAACTAACGGCGATCGCTCTCTATTTTTTTATTCATAAAAATAACGAAATAGTTCTGATTCAGGAATATATCGACAAGTTCCTGTGTCTAATTGACGGTGATTGGGAACTGTTAAAGTTTCTTTACCTGATATAGCAATTCGACGCAATTTAACGTGACTTCCTCTTTGGCTATAAACTTCAAAGTCAAACTGCTTCAAAATAGCAATAATTTCTGCACCCGACAATCTTTTAAGCTTAGGCATAGCTAGGCTGTAGCTCTAATGTAACTATAATCGAAGGATTATCGATCAATCCAAACTCGGCTGGATTTTCATCTTCTAAATGTAGGGAAACAGCCTCTCTTAAGTTTAAAACAACCTCATCTAAAGTTTCTCCTTGGGTTACAACCGAGATTTCTAAACATTCGGCAATATAACCGCTTTGTTCTCCTGTACGAATGAAAGATTTGATTGTTTGCTGAAGTTGCATATTTTTGCTTTTTTAAAAGTCAGACTAGATTAAATTTTAACGCGATCCGTAGGTTGAAACCTAGTGCGATTGCCTGTTTGATGCAATGGGAAATGCGATCTCTTCAAATAGCGTGATGATTATAATCACACTTGGCAATTAAACTATATTGCAATTAACATAGTTTTGAGCTAAAAATTCCCAAAAATAGGAGTGAAAAATAAAAATGCCTGATTTACCTCCTTTATCGCAATGTAGCAACTGTAATTACATAGGGAAAAGTTTGTTTTTGAGCGAACCTTGTCGTAACTGCGAACGTTGTAGCGACCCCCAACTAGTTCGTCATGATAAATTTACACAACCGTTAAATGAAGCTTGCAATTTTCAGTTTAATAAACAATACGACCTTGCTTTTGATAAAGCTTTTGAGTTAACACAATTAATTGAACAAGCAATTCAATATCAATATCAAAATACTGTTATTTTTCCCACTAAATGGGAAGATATTCAAAACATTGCACAGAAAAAATCTCAAGGTTACCTTGTCCAAGAAAAAGATTCTGAAGAAGCGATAAAATTAGTTAGTTCGCTAATAGCCTCTGTAACAGTTTGAATTCTTAATTTTCCTTCTCTGAATTCAGCCAAAGATAATTTAGCATCTTGAGCAATTTCCTCTCTACGTTGTTCAATCATTCGTCTTTGTAATATTTGTATTAATATTTCTCTTTGCTCTAGTGGCAAATTCATTGCCTCATCTAAAATTTGATCTAAATTGGACATTGTATTTAATTTCTATTGATTAGATATTTTTATCAATAATTGTCTCAAAAACTGACTTTTGATTGTGCCTCGTGCTTCGTCATTTAATTAAAAATCTTAGCATTTGTCTTTCAAGACAATCACTACAAAGAATAGTATCCCCCTACCTCCCTAAACAATCTTAGTTATCTGCGTAAATTCAGTTAATTATTTCGAGGGGAATTTGCGGATTTGATATTCTTTGCTTGCCAACATCTTGTAATCAATCTTCATTTCCCTCATCACGGCAGAGAACTGCTGTTCAATTTTAGCTAAATCTTCCACGGGAATGGATTTCCACTGTTCGCGAGTTTGCCAACGGATCACAAAAATTACTTTATCTGCTGCCTGAGGCTCAATCCAGACCTCTTTACCCAAAAATCCAGGATAGCTAGCTAAAGCAGTTGTCCAAATTTTTTCGTCCTGTTGAATAAACTGTTCTCGCTCATCAGCACCCACATTAAACTCAAGCCATTCAATAACCATACAATTCTTAATAGTAAAAAAGATCGATAATATTTATATTGGATTATTTTACGATCTAAATTAGGGCAACGAAAAAATCAGGAGATTACCAGATGGATAATAACGACTGGCTGAGACAGTTAATGATGTTGGGAGTAGGGACAACTTCCTTAGTCGCAGAAAAAATTCGAGAAGTTAGCGAAGAGTGGGTCAAAGACGGCAAAATCAACCCAGAACAGGCAAAATCTTTTGTTGATGACCTCATGTCGCAAATCAATACTGGTTCCGACAGTATGCAAAAACAGGCAGAGCGGCAAATGAAGAATATGCTCCAAGATTTAGGAGTGCCTCGTCAGGCAGAAATGGACGAATTGAGAGGAAGGATTGATCGCCTAGAGCGTCAAATTAGAGACTTGGAAAATAAGAACTGGCGTTAGTTAATTACCTTCTGTTATAGTTTTTGACGGTTTTTGAATCTAATTGAATCAAATATAAAGACACTACTGTTTTCATCAGCTACCATTGGGACTATGAGAATTATCTAGTTTGTATTTTATTAATTAAAATGCGTTATGCGGAAAATTTCTTGAGTCTACTGAAGGCAAAATGCTGTTGTTTGAGATTTTAGACCATCAACTTTCCTTACCAAGACAAATCTGTGATTACACTAACTTTATTACATCCTCTACAATCAGTAGCGGTTCAAAGCTGGGAATTTAAAGATGAACCGAGTATTAAGATCGGTCGTGCTACCGATAATGAAGTAGTTCTTTATAGTGCGGTGGTATCCCGCCACCATGTTGAGATTAGGCAGTCAGGGAATGGCGGTTGGGAAGTAATTAATATAGGCTCTAATGGTACTTATATTGATGGAGAACGAGTTGAACATACAGCGGCATTTGATGGGATGATTGTCCGCTTAGCGAAATCTGGCCCCAAAATTTTGCTCAAAATTGAATCGGATTCTAACCAGGAGCAATCTGATACTGCCATCAGTCAAGGTAACAGAAAAAGGCTACCAAAAAGCGCCAAAGATACTTTAATCAGTTAACTGGTGTTGCGAACTCATTGATTTGTGAAGATTGGGAAATCCTAAAGGATAACGCTTTGCATAAGGTTAAAGGGAAAGGGTTCAGTGTTCTATTCTCATAACTTAAACTAGTCACAGCATTAATCTTTAGCAAAGAATTTTTTCTGTCCGTATTCCCAAATTAAGGGGGCGCAAAGTAAGGCAATGACTAGAAGTAGCGCCACTATACCTATTTGAGCTACCCAACTCACAATTTCCTCTAAGGACACCGCTTTACCGAGAAAGAAAGCAATACTGACAATAGTAGTTGACCATACCGCAGCACCACCCAAATTACAAAGTAAGAATTGTTTGTAGGGCATCCGAGTAATCCCAGCCAAGGGACCCGCAAAGATTCTGAGTAAAGTAACAAATCTACCCCAGAAAACAGCTTGCACTGCATTTTTGCTGTAACGATCTTTGGCTTGTTCAAGTTGCTGTTCTTGCAAACGGAAAATACGTCCGATTTTAACTAGAAGTTCCCAGCCGCCAAATCGACCAACCCAATAACCGAAATTATCCCCTAAAACTGCCCCAGCGATCGCACTACCCAAAACCCACCAGTAGTTCAATTCACCACTCCCTGCCAAGAAACCCCCGACAATGACAATGGTTTCACCAGGCAGCGGAATCCCCATGTTTTCAACCGCAATCCCGACAAACACTGCCCAGTAACCGTAGAGGCGGGCCAGTTCTTGTAGAGTGTCTAACGAGAAAAATTCAAATGACATTCAACGTCTTAACAAAGATTAATATTATCCTCTATGATGACGTGAATTTAGTAATAGTGTCAATGTGTCAGTGATTACTAAAAAAAGCTTATAGCCAGGACTAAGCCCTCTCAGGTTGGGACCGCTTCCCCAGGGCGCAAACTTGCCCATTTGCCAGTTTCCTGAACAAAGCTTTGACAGCCGACCACATCCCATTCCATTTCAATGGTGTCTCCCTCAGTACGAATATTGACGTTGATACTGGGTTCGTTGGGTTCAAAGGAGGGGGATTCGGTTAAGTGAGGTTGTTGATGCTGGGTTTCTACTGCGTTATAGGTTTGACAGCGATCTACATAGTGGCAGTTAATACAGATACACATGATTTTGCTCTAGATATATTCTTCTCACGAGACTTAATGCTTTAATTGTTATTCTAGTCAAATAAGTTTTAGATGAGCATAACCAAAATAAAATCGTATCTAGCCCAGGTCAATTTTCCTGGGGATTTAGCTCAATTGCCTGATGATGCTTATCTGGTAGGGGGTTCTGTCAGGGATGCTCTGTTGCAACGTTATCGGCATCCTCTAGATTTGGATTTTGTTGTGCCTGGAGAGGCGATCGCCACCGCTAAAGAATTTGCTAGTTTATATCATGGCGGTTTTGTGGTTTTGGATCAGGAGCGAGGTATTGCCAGGGTGGTATTTGACCAAGGAACTTTGGATCTGGCGGATCAACAAGGAGTAGGTTTAGAGACCGATTTGCATCGTCGGGACTTTACGATTAATGCGATCGCCTACAATCTTAAGTCACAACAGCTTGTCGATCCTTTGGGGGGTTTGGCAGATTTGGAGCAGGGTGTCCTCCGAATGGTAGCGGTTAAGAACCTGGAGGATGACCCCCTAAGACTGTTAAGAGCATATCGTCAGGCGGCACAGCTAAATTTTACAATTGAAGCCGAGACAAAAAAAGCGATCGCTGATCGGGTTGTTTTATTAAAAAACATGGCTGCGGAAAGAGTTCAGGCAGAATTGAATTATTTGCTGACTGCCCCTGACGGAGATCAATGGCTCGCCGCAGCGATCGCCGATGGTTTATTGAATTTCTGGTTGCCCCACAGCGATCAAGTGGATTTAGCAAAATTAAAAGCTGTGACTAGGGGACTTGAAATTTGTCGTGAATTGACTAGTGAATTGGGCAATGAGTCAGCTTTAGAGCGATCGCAGTGGGCTATCTTAGCTAAATTATCGGCTATGGTTGCCACCGAACCCATTACAGCACAAGCAGAGTTAACTCATTTGAAATATGCTACGAATCAGATTAGAGCCGTGGCTAAAACGGTGAAATACTTGTCTGGATTACAACAGATGACTCAGCCCATGAGCTTACGAGAACAGTACTTTTGGTTTTTAGAAGTTAAAAATATTTTCCCTCTGTTACTTGCCAGATCGATCGCCTTAGGCATCCCGAGTATCATCATCGATCCTTTGATGGAGCGTTATTTAGAGCCCTCAGACCCAGTAGCTCATCCTCAATGTTTAGTCACAGGCAATGATTTGATTAGCCAATTAAACCTCAAGCCTTCGCGGGTGATTGGGGAATTATTAACGGAGATTCAGGTAGCCCAGATCGAATCCAAAGTAACTACTTTCTCCCAGGCGATCGACTTTGCTCGTTCAATTTTGCAAGCTGCTAAGTAGATATAGAAGTCGAAGTAAAGGTTAGGAAAAAATTTTATCTCGCGCAAAGGCGCAAAGACGCAAAGAAAATAAAAAATATCTCAAAAGCTTAGAACTTAAAAATTAAAGCTTAAAAATTAAAGCTGCATCAATTCTTGTTTTAAGCGATAAACAATCGTATTTGGTTCTACTTGAGACAAAATTTGTTTAATGAGAGTAGAAGCGCCCAGCTCACCCCAGGTACAGCCCTGTTCGAGATAGACTTGCGCCACCCGACCAATGACAAATGTTCCGTAGCCGGCGATCGCTCCCTGAGCACTGGCAGTTCCCAGATAAGCGGCAATTGCCCCCCCACTGTCAAAGCCACTGCTTAAAACTGCACCACTTTTGCCCACGCTCAAAAATAGACTACTGCCCACTTCCCCTAACAATAAGCCTCCGGCACTGGCTAAAATTCTTCTCAGTAAGTTGCCCGCCTCAAAGGTGGTAATCGGCAAACCATAGAGTTTGGATAAAGTTCTAATCAGAGCTAAATCGGCAATTAACCCTCCAAGTAAATCAGCAAAAATGATCGGATTGACCGCCACAGCGATCGCCTTATAGCGGGCATATTTGGCAATAATTTCCTGGGCTTCTGATTGACGTAATTCAATAGTTTTACGGGCAATATTTAATTCAGCATCTCTCCCTTGGACTAGAGCATTGAGAGCCAGCAAAGATTTTCCTTCCTGTTGCAGAATCTGTTTTAAAGCATCTTTGAGGGGTTCAATTTGAGGCTCGGGATATTCCCAAGTATTAGTTACAGTACCGTCTGCTGCTTCCATTCTTACCTGAATTGGTTGGGGTTTGGCTGCTACCGTGACAATTTCATGCGGGGAAATAATCTCTTCCAGGCTATTGCCACTATTAGCCACATTGAGTTTTTGTAACTGACGATAAATCTTTTGGCGATCTTGATCGGGATAAAGATCGATTTTGTTAAAAACTAAAATTAATGGTTTTTGGGTACTTCTCAATTCACACAAAGCCTGATATTCAGTGCGGGTAATATCCCCTGCCACCACAAATAAAATCAGGTCGGATTTTTGAGCAATGGACTGTGCCATGGCTGCCCGAGCTTCTCCTGTCACTTCGTCTAAACCAGGGGTATCAATTAATTCTGCATCCAGTCCTGATTCAAGTTCGGGGTTCCAACGTAAAATAGTTAGAGATTGGGTTACACCGTGGAGAGGCCCTGTAGCTACTACCTCTTCTTCCAAGAGGGCATTAATTAAAGATGATTTACCACAGCTAACCAAACCAAAGGTACTAATTCTAATTGCTTGGCGATCTAGTCTTTCTAAGGCATTTTGCAAGGATTGTAAATCAGTCTTGACTGCTCCTTGAAGGCGATCGCTCGGAGCATAATTACCGTGACGACGAAAACTAGAATACCAAGAAATAGCCTGCTGCAAGCTGGCATGAGCCTGATTTAATTGAGCGGACTGTAATGATGTTTGCTGACTCACAGTAACTTGTTGATTCCCATAATCTGTATAATCTACCAACTCTACTAATTTAAGCCAATTTATTATTTCTGGCAGCTAAATCCAATGCTCCTTTAGGATAAACAATCCGTTTGTGATTAAACTGTTCCCAAACACGGATGAAAACTTCGGCAATTATGGGTAGCTCATCATAGGCTAAGCCGCTATCCACTAGCTGAAGATCTTGCCAACGAGACTTAAAGATTTTTTGCAGGGTCGCTAGGGCTTGTTTCGGGGTGGCATCAGCCAGCGATCGCAAGGCCGCTTCACTACCATCTGCCAACATGAGAATACCTGTCTCCCTAGATTGAGGCACAGGGCCAGCATAGCGAAAATCTGCTTCCACTAAAGGAATTTCCAATGCTTCTGCCTTTTGCTTTGCCTGATAGTAGAAATAGACAATGAGTAAAGAGCCTTGATGTTGAGGGATAAAATCACGAATGGCTTTGGGCAAACCATATTTCTTCGCCATCACTAACCCCTCACTAACATGCTTTTTGATAATTTCGGCACTCACCCAGGGATCGTCAATTTCATCGTGCTTATTCGGCTCTCCCATTTGGTTTTCAATAAACCCTAAGGGGTCGTGCATTTTTCCAATATCGTGATACAGGGTTCCTGCCCGAACCAATTCCACATTACAGTTCAATTCTCGGGCGGCAGCCTCCGCCAAAGAAGCAACAAACATCGTGTGCTGAAAAGTCCCTGGAGCCTCTGTCGCCAACCTTTTAAGTAGAGGCAAGTTGGGATTAGATAATTCTGCTAAACGAATCGGGGTAATTAGATCAAAAAACCTTTCCAGGTAAGGGGAGATCCCAATCGCCACCACCACCCAAGCTACACCAAATAAACCGCAGGTGATGGCATCGGGGAGAATTGCTGACCAAATGGTGGTAGCACTAGCACTGAGGATGAGTTTTGTGATTAAGTACACACCGATCTGGGACAGACCCACCGCAATACCTAATTTAGAGATTGCTTCTCGCGAGCGTAATCTACCAGCGAAAATGGCCGTGATTAATCCACCTACTAGCCCTGATAAAAGGTGTACCGAGCCAAAGGTCTGATCGCTAAACATCACCAGCACTGTCACCAGGATAACCTGGCAGATCGCTAAACTAGGAGTGTAAAAACTGCTCATCAATAGTCCGATCGCTGGCAAGCTAGTATAGGGAAATTCCAAGAGACTTAATAAGGGTGCGCTAATAGCTAGTAAACATAACAGTAAATAATCACGATGGCGGATTGAGGAGTAAATTCTTCTTTGAATCAACAAAAATAGACCAACAACTCCCGTCACAACCATGGTTGAGAGCTCGATTCCCCGCCAGTTGACTCCCCTTTGGCTAAGATTAAAACCATCGAGCAAGACAAAATCTGCCTGGGTAATTTTTTCTCCCTGTTCTACAATCACCTCCCCCTGTTCTACTTCTACCACTACTGAATTGATCGCCATTGCCGCCTTTTCGGCAATATTGCGGGTCGCATTACGGTCTTCTTCTAAGTTAGGCTGCAAAGTTTCTAGTAACAGATTGTAGGCGATCGGTTCGGCGACATCGGGAATATCAGGGTTCAGTTGAGCTGTCACCGCCTGTTCCAGTAAATTAGAGGGCAGACCCAAAGAGATGCCTTGAGTCAGAATCCGTTCGGCAGTCCGCAAAATGATCTTTTTTGTGGTTTTCCATTCTTTTTCTGTCAAATCGAGCAGTACAATTAAAGCCTTCTCGTCCAACTCTTCCAAATGGGCAATATTACTCAGGGGAATACTTTCCCAAGCTTGAGAATAGCGATAACGAGTTAAAGTAATTTGAGCGATAAAACTATTAAATTGAGCTGCCGAATTATTTTCTCGATAGGTTTTTAGTTCTGCTGCTACTTTTTGTAATCCCAGATTAAAATCGGGTCTTTTTTCCAAGGTTAAGTTTTGCGGTTTTTGCGGGGGTTGCGCTTGGGATGTCTGCGCAGCATAATTTTCTATGACCGAAGCTAAAACTGCCTTGAATTCCGATTCTGAACAAAGGCGAATATATTTCTGGTTACTCAAGGAGAGAGTTTTGGGTGAGGCGAAAGGAAAGGGTGCCGCAATTTTTCTCAGTCCATCAATCTGTTTAAGATATGATGCTAATTTAGCAGTAATTTCTTGAGTTAATTCCTCATCTTGCTTCAGAATAGGAATGATTCCAGTTTGGACTTCTTGCCTTCTTTGGAGAGTGGTTTGGGTATCTTCAAACTCTGTGGAGAAGGGAGCTTTAATGGTAAGAGGCGAAATTTTACCTACGGTTAATTGGGGCTGATTATAAAATCGATAACCCACCACACTAGTCAAGGCAATAATGCTCAAGGCGAAGATGACCACGAAATCTCTCAATTTGGTCTGTTTTTTCCTTCTGCCTGATTGACCAAAATTAGAACTTCCGGCTGGATTGCTTAAAATTTTATGGCGGAAGTTTCTTCCCCACCAGGTAAATTCTTGGTGTTGATATCTGTCTTGCCATCCTTCAATTTTGCGGATTAGGAAACGCCAGCTTTTCATCATAGGTGAGGATTTTTAGAAGCTATACAATCGCCATAGTTCAATTTTAGTTAGAGATTACGTTGTGGTAAAAAACTAGTAATCTCTGATAATCTCAGGAGTAACTTAAATGTGTAATTTCGAGTAAAACAAAGCAGATTATCTGAATAAATGTTACAAAATTAATGAGCATAGTTAAAATAATTAGATTAATTTCAATAGATTAAGCACAATAGGTAACTAGTTTTTAGTTTCTTTAAATATTTATATGATGAGAAGATTAAGCTTAATAATTCCTAGCAGGAGGACTGGGAGATGATTTTCAGGTTCTGCCGTGGTTGAATCAATCGTGGGAGGGCGATCGCATCTAGCTTTGGATTGCAAGACTCATAATTCTCCTCCCTAGCATAAACTCCCAACCAAGACTTAAATAATTTGGTCAATAGCTGGTTTTCTACATGCAAATGCTGTTCTTGATCTGGCTTTGTTTTCCAACCCTGGGAAATAATCTTCATCCCATTGTAGGCTCCAGATAAGGTGGCAGTCAGGGCAGTTATTAGTCCCCCTTGGTTGGAATTAAGGTGGTCATCAATACGGGCAGACCGCCCCACAGATAATTTGAAGTCTTGGGGAGTAGTGGCAAAACAATACCAAGCCAAGGCGATCGCTGTTGCCTCAGACTGCTCTGTGGCAGATACTTGCTCCACCATTTGAGTCAGGCTATTACCCTTTTGAATTCCTTGAAAAACTAATTGCAATTTATCTGTTAATATACTTTCTGGTATTTGATGCTGACTTAATACTTCCTCTATTAGACCTGTTTGAGACAATGAATTAAACCGATTATTTAAGACGGTAGCTAGCAAATAGCTCCATAATAATACTTGTTGGCTACAGTAAATGTTATCAAAGTAATTTGCTGATTTTAAGTGATGTTTTCCCCCGAGTTTTTGGCACAAATCTTGCTTATCTGGTGGAAAAATAATTAAAGGTAACAAAGCTAGTAGACTACTATTATATTTCAAACCGTTAACTTGAGTTGAAATGTCCTCACCAAAGGAATTAGTTATGGTTAATTTTTGTTCCAGGAGCAGTTGGGCGATTTGTCGTCGCCCTAGCAACCAAGGTTGAGTAAAGAGATTATCAGCTTGATGAGTTATAGTTTGTCCGATAATGCTCCCCCACCAACTGCCACAAAATCGATCATAGGTATTGTAGTGCATCATGTAATTAAGCTCTAATCAACCTCCGGAGTAATAGCTATCAATCATATAATGTAAAAGGAAATTGAGTCACGATCACCTTTAACTATAGAGTTAGTTAAAACATGCTAGTTACAATCGTTAATTACAGCAACAGGAACAGCCGTTAAACTAGGCTAAGATCGCTTTCCTTAAGTAGCGACTTGAGAAAACTGAAAACTCTTTAGTGAAATTTATGTTTTATGTTGTCTAGAGATAGTGACTTGCCCACTCTGCCCACCCCGACTACTTTTCCTGTTCTTGGTCTTCAAGTTCATCTGCTAGATAATTATTTAGGTTGGCTAGTGACTAGGCTTCAGCAAAAAATTGGGACTCACGTGGTGACCTTGAACGCCGAAATGAGCATGATGGCGCAAGAAAACACGGCTTTAAAACAAATTATCACCGTTGCTGACTTGGTAATTCCTGACGGTGCGGGAGTAATTATCTATATGCGGTTACGGGGGCGTAAACATCAGCGCTGTCCTGGCATCGAGCTAGCCGCAGCTTTAATCGAATATCTCGGAACATCTGAAGTATCTAACACTTTATGTTTTTTTGGTGGTAGCCCAGGAACCCCAGAACAGGCTGCAAAGGCTTGGCAAGAGCAGTTTCCTCGTCTATCTATTTTGACTCAGGATGGCTATGTTTCGGGGACAGCCGCAGAAGCATGGAAACAGACCTTACAGAAGCAACAACCCGCTGTTATTTTTGTGGGGATTGGGGTGCCTAGGCAAGAGCTCTGGATTCAAGAAAATCGCCATCTTTGTCCCGATGCCATTTGGATTGGGGTGGGGGGGAGTTTAGATATCTGGGCAGGAACTAAAGAACGAGCCCCAGAGTGGTTAAGAAATAATAATTTGGAGTGGTCTTACCGTCTCTATCAAGAACCTTGGCGTTGGCGGCGAATGTTATCTTTGCCTAAGTTTTTTTGGCGATCGCTTTGGGCATGATTAATTCATGACTAATTAATTAATTGATTACCGTGCCAACTTCGATCCGCATGCCGTTCACAAAATCCCAACCAGATTGAGAACGTTTACCTTCTAGCTGTACTTGTTTTAGGAGCAACAACCCCGAACCAGTTTGCACGATCGCCCCCAGATTTTTCAGATTTTGCACGATCTCTCCTGGTTGACCGGTAAGAGAAGCTAACGCACCATACTGTTGCTGAATGCTGCTATATTCTGGGGGTAAATCATCAATGGTGTCGGCGGTAATCGGGATAGTAGCGCTAATTTTTAGTTTCTTATCGGTTAGGGTCGCATAACAGTTAGGAAAAAAGCCCCGAACTTGATTATGAATGGCGATCGCACTTTTTGACCAATCAAGAGCAAAGTCATCTTTGTCAATTAAGCGCGCATAGCTAGCTTGACTATGATCTTGGGGGGTAGGGGTTATAGTTGCTTGTTCCAGTTTAACTAGGGTTTCTAACAGCAAGTCTGCTCCTTGATTAGCCAGATTCTCTGCCAGATCGTAAGCATTGTCCAGAAGCTTAATCTCTGTCTCGGCTTTGAGCAACATATCTCCCGTATCCATGCCGATATCCATCAACATGGTGGTAATCCCCGTCGTGCGATCGCCATTGACAATACTCCACTGGATCGGCGCAGCACCACGATACTCAGGCAACAAAGAACCATGAACATTGATACAGCCGAGACGAGGCAGCTCTAAAATTTCTGAGGACAAGATCTGTCCATAGGCAACCACCACAAAAGCGTCGGCTTTAGTTGCCATTAGATTGTTAATGGTTTCACGATCTTTTTTAATTCTTTTAGGCTGCCAGACAGGCAAATTGTGCTCCAACGCTACTTGTTTGACTGGAGAGGGCTGAGTTTTATTACCCCTTCCCCTTCTTTTGTCAGGTTGCGTTACCACCCCTAGCACCTCAATTGTCGAGTCAGACAGCAGCTTACTCAAAGTAGGAACAGCAAATTGCGGAGTACCGAAAAAAACGATCTTCATGAATTAATATTTTTGACTTTTTACCCACTACCCACTACCCATTACCCACTACCCACTACCCATTACCCATTACCCATTACCCATTACCCATTACCCATTACCCATTACCCATTACCCATTACCCATTACCCCGTAACTCTAAAGGCTGCTCAACTTTGGCTTGATAAATAGGTAGTTCAAACCAGAAGCTAGTTCCCACCCCCACTTCGCTGTCGATATAGACCCTGCTGTTATGTTTTTCAATAATGTTACGCACAATGGAAAGACCTAATCCCGTACCTTCCAGGGTATGAACTCGGTTTTCAACACGGAAAAAACGCTCAAAGATGGCTTCTTTATCTTCGGCAGAGATACCAATGCCGGTATCAACTACTTCAATTTTGACTCCGGCTTGATTCAAGGTATTTGATTCTGCCGGAGTTGGGTAAGCCCGAACCGTTACTTTGCCTCCCGCATTAGTGAACTTGAGACTGTTTCCCACCAGATTAGTCAAGACCTGCAACAGTAAATCATAATTACCCAACACAGGAGGTAGATCGGTTTCTATTTCCTGATGTAGTTCAATGCCTTTATCCTTGGCGTTTAACTGGCAAGTCCTTAATGTTTGCTCGATGGGTTGGGTTAAATAAACTTCGCTCAAATCGTAGGTGCGAGATGACTCTAGACGAGACAAGTCTAGGACATCATTAACTAGACGGGTTAGTCGGTCTGTTTCATGGTTAGCAGTGTCCAAAAACTCTCTGCGTTCTACGTGAGTCAGATCCTCGCCATATTCTGAGAGGGTTTCAATAAAAGACTTGATATTGAACAAAGGCGTTCTTAATTCATGGGAAACATTACTAATAAACTGACTTTTGGCTTCGTTTAGCTCTACCTCACGGGTAATATCTTGTATTGTCATGGCAATACCCTTGATGTTTTCGCTGCCACCATCTAAAACTCGGCTCAATAAAACACGGATGGTTCTGGGGACTGGCTTTTGTAGGGTAATGCGGAATTCATCGCGATCGCTTAAATGCTGCTCTAGTTGTTCCAAATGTTCTAGTTGTTTCTGCTGGGCATGGTCTGATGAATCTTCAGCTGTCAACTCGCTTTCAATTTTTCTCTCGATCATTTGATAAAGAGGTTTGGTTAACTTAGTGGTTAACTCAGAAGGCAGGTGATGCAGAACATTCTCGCCGATCGTATTTTCGCCCCAACCAAAAATGCTTTTAGCCGTTGGATTGACCAGAATAATCTGCATTTCAGGGTCAATGAGCACTGCACCATCGGCGATCGTGGACACAAGGGTTTCGAGTTTGGCTTTTTCGGAAGTTAATTCTTCAACATTTTGTTCGTTATAGTTTTCCAGTTTTTCCGCCATTAAATTGAAGCTGGAAATTAGCTCTCCTAATTCTCCCCTCAGGGGTAAATTGATTCTCTGCTTGAAGTTTTTTGCGGCAATATTTTTGACCCCCACCAACAGCTCTTTAATTGGTCTGGTAATCATCAGGGCATTAAACACGCTCCCCAAGATCACCATTGCCCAAATGGTAATAAAAACAGCAATGGTTACATCCCGCGTCAGACTAGAAGACGCCACAATTGTCGGGTTAGGATTAATCCCCACTGCCAATACTCCCAAGTACTCCCCATCATGACTCAACGGCACAAATACATCCGTTACTTGACCGTTAGGGGTCTGATGTTGACGGACAAAAGGCAGATCGCTATTTTGGGCATAGTTTTCGGGCAGGGAAATACGTCGTTCGATGGTTAGAGAATTATCAATTTCTGCTTGGGAATAGGGAATGCCAAAAAAGATACTTCCAGACTGATCGGCATAGATGATGTAGCGAATACTGGAAGTGCTGCGATAAAAACGAGTCGAGAAATCTGCTAACCCTGAAAGATTATTTTCTGCCACTAAAGGAGCAGCATTAGAAGCAATTAAAATACTCAGGTCACTACCAAAACGAGTGTCATTGATATTGGATTGCAGTTGAATGGTGTTGACTGCCCAAAAGGTTAGACTACTCATAATCAAGGAAACAACCAAGGTGGCGGCAGCCATGAGCTTGGTCTGGAGGGTAAATTCAGACCACCAGAGAGCAATGATTTCTTTGATTTTGATCAGAAAAGTTAACAAGAGTTTTGGTAGTGATAATAAATGTTAAGTTACTTGAATTATAGTGTACCAATTATGAAACAAGATGATGATTAAGTATTATGCATAGCTTTTTCTTGGGTAGTACTCCAGTAATATCTAAAAATTATTCATACATTATCTGTACTGGTGTCCAATATCACGACGATAATACATATCATCAAACTGAATCGATTCTAAGGCTCTATAGGCGATCGCCACAGCCTCGGCAAAAGTATCTCCCACCGCCGTAATCCCCAGCACTCTCCCACCATCGGTGACGATTTTTTCTCCCTCCAGCTTGGTTCCTGCCTGAAAGACGATCGCCCCTTGTTGTTCTGCTTGGGAAATACCAGCGATCGCTTTACCCTTTTGATATGCATCAGGATAACCCCCCGCAGCCGCGACGACACAGACTGCGCTTCCAGATTTCCATTGTAGCGGTGGCAGTTGGGCTAATCTTTGTTCAACACAGGCTAAAAGAATTTCATCCAAGGGAGTGTCTAACAATGGTAAAACCACTTGGGTTTCTGGATCACCAAAACGACAGTTAAATTCAATCACCTTCGGTTCCCCTGTCGGGGTAATCATTAATCCTGCATAGAGAACACCGCGATAGTCGATGCCTTGTTCTTTAAGAGCTGCCAGAGTGGGCTGCAAGACTTCTTGTTCGATGCGCAAGCTTAATTCTTCCGTTACCAACGGCACAGGGGAATATGCCCCCATGCCCCCAGTATTCTTGCCTGTGTCCCCTTCTCCAATCCGTTTATGATCCTGGGCGGGAGAGAGAGGTCGAATAGTCAGACCATCGGTAACTGCTAACACCGATACTTCTGAGCCGGTCAAAAATTCTTCAATTACCAGTTTACTGGTATTGTCTGTCAGTAATTCCTCCACTGCGGCGATCGCTTCTGCCATGGTCGTTGCTACAATCACCCCTTTTCCCGCCGCTAACCCATCCGCTTTCACGACAATGGGTGCCCCAACCGACTGGAGATAGACCTTCGCTGCCGCTGGATCGGTAAAGGTGGCAGATTTAGCGGTAGGCACCTTTGCCTGGGTCATAATCTCCTTTGCCCAAGACTT
Source organism: Cyanobacteriota bacterium (assembly GCA_046050865.1). Lineage (GTDB taxonomy): Bacteria > Cyanobacteriota > Cyanobacteriia > Cyanobacteriales > Xenococcaceae > Waterburya. The sequence goes on along the minus strand of JBJOPG010000017.1, from coordinate 7,481 downwards.
ACTCGACTCAATCTTTGCCCCTGCCCGAGTTGGCCCAAATACAGCAATCTGACGTTCTCGAAGATAGTCAACAATCCCCAGAGACAAGGGAACTTCTGGCCCCACCACCACTAAAGCAATCTGGTGTTCTGCCACCGCTTGAGCGATGCCCGCAAAATCATCCACAGCGATCGCTAAATTTAGACAGTTAGACATGGTGGCAGTACCGCCATTACCAGGGGTACAAATCACCTGTTCCACCTTGGCTGAACGGAGTAATGTCCAGGCGAGAGCGTGTTCTCTACCGCCGTTGCCGACTACTAATACTTTCATTGGAGGCTAATTACTTGACAAGTTTGTAATTATCCCACGACTAATAATTAAAAAATCAAAATTAATTCTTAAAAGCTTAAAGCTTAGAGCTTAGAGCTTAGAGCCTATAGCCACAAACGAAGTTTATTAAATAACTGAGCCACTTGCGCTAAATCTTTGTCTCCAGGCGATCGCTCAACACCGCTAGAGAGATCGATGCCATCAGGCTGCAAACGAGATAAAGCTTCGGTAATATTGGCGGGAGTTAGTCCCCCTGCCAGTAGCCAAGGAATAGCTGGTTTAAACTGAACCAAATCTTGCCAATCAAGAGTATGACCAGTGCCACCGAGGATCTGAGGATGATAGGCATCCAGTAATAAAGTATCTACACAATTTAGATAATCATCAGTTGCCCCTAGAGATGTTGTGGACTTAAGGCGAAAAGCTTTAATTAATTCAATTTCTGGAGCAATTAGCTGCCGAAGTTGCCGACAAAACTCTGGTGATTCCCCGCCATGGAGCTGAATTGCCGATAAATGAGCCTGTTGAACTACTGAAATGATTTCTGTTAAACCATGATCAGCAAAGACACCAACCTTAACTGTTTCTGGTGGGAGAGCATCGGCGATCGCCCTGAGGCGATCAGGCGTGACATATCGAGGAGAGGAGGGGACGCAAATAAAACCAATACTGTCTGCTCCCAGTTCAACAATGGCTTTACCTTGTTCAATCTGGGTAATTCCGCATATTTTAACTCGCATTGGCTCTATAAATAACTTAATCAGAAATTTTGATAGTAAAAGTTTGTCTTACTGTTAATTATTTAAAAGAAACATCGTTTTGGACAGAGAGATTTTTATAATTCCTATAAACAAAACACAGCCGAAAGAAATATTTAATCAGCAAGGGAAACTAGATTTACTATGATATCTAACTTTAGTTTGGCAGTTCACACTACTCCTTCCACTATTGACTGGAATCCTTCCGTAGCTTTGGTAATGATCATGTCAAACTTATTTTGTATAGCTATTGGTCGCTATGCAATTCAAAATTCTGGACAAGGGCCTAGTCTTCCCGTCCCTAAACCTGAAGTGTGGGATAAATTTGGTCTACCCGAATTACTGGCAACTACCAGTTTAGGTCACATCCTGGGAGCAGGAATTATTCTGGGGTTAGGCAACGCGGGGGTTCTTTAGCAACTGATTATCCCTTCATTAAGTTTGAGAGGATTGGGAAAGAAACAAAAGATTACTTGTGTAACACTGTTGATTTATATTATGGGTAATCTTTTAGCGATCGGCATCCGCCAGCCCGTACCAAAAGCGCGATCGGTGATCTTGATTCCTGGGGGTGCTTGACGGCGTTTAAATTCAGCGCGGATAACTAGCCCTCTTACCTTCCTCACTATTTCGGGATCATGTCCACCTTTGACTATTTCTGCTGAAGATTGATGCTGACAGATCAAGCGCTCTAAAATGTCATCCAAAATTTCGTAGGGTGGTAAGGAATCTGAGTCTTGTTGCTCTGGTTTTAATTCTGCACTGGGAGGTTTGGTAATAATATTACTGGGGATAATTTCCCGATCGCGATTTAACCAACGACATAATTCAAACACTCTGGTTTTCGGCACATCGGCAATTACTGCCAAACCGCCATTCATATCCCCGTAAAGAGTACAGTACCCCACTGCCATCTCCGACTTGTTGCCCGTCGAAAGCAAAAGATAACCAAACTTATTGGCGATCGCCATTAATAAATTTCCCCGTATTCGCGACTGAATATTCTCTTCAGCAATGCCAAATTCTGTCCCGGCAAACATCGGTTCAAGCAGTTGATCATAAGCCTTCATTGCTGCTTGAATTTCTAGTTTCTGGCTTTTGATCCCCAATCTCTGCACCAGATCCATCGCGTCTTTAACAGAATGTTCAGAACTATAGGGCGATGGCATCAATACCCCCAAAACATTTTCTGCCCCTAGAGCCTCAGCGGCGATCGCAGCGACTAAAGCTGAATCAATCCCGCCACTTAAACCCAGAATCGCCTGACTAAAACCACACTTTCTGGCGTAGTCTTTAACCCCCAACACCAAAGCACTGTATATCTCGGCGTTACTGTTTTCTTCCTGATCTCTACTTCCCCATTCTCGTATTTCCCTATAATCTCGAATAGGAGACACCAACTCAGACCATTTCACCACCATCAAATCCGTAGCAAAACCTTTAGCCCGACAAACCACTTCTCCCGCACTATTAAAAGCCACACTATTGCCGTCAAACACCAGATCATCATTGCCCCCTACCTGGTTGACATATAGCATTGGTTTCTGATGAGAAGTCGCGGCATGATGCAATATTGCTTCTCTCAATTTCTGTTTACCTACGGTATAGGGAGAAGCTGACAGGTTAATCATTACGTCCACATCCAATTGTGCCAATTCCTCTATCGGATTTACTTCATAGCTACGCTTGCCCCAAAACTGCTCATCATTCCATAAGTCTTCACAGATACTTACTCCAAACTTAATCCCATCGAGGGTCAAACAATTTGCCTCAGATCCAGGTTCAAAATAACGATCTTCATCAAAGACATCATAGGTAGGCAATAAACGTTTATGGAAGACCTGTTTTAGTTCTCCCCCATCTAGGAGCGCCATGGTGTTATATAGGGGCTTTTGTCCTTTAGAAGCCGCGTGAAGATTAGTTTCTACTGTACCGATCAACACCGCTATATTTTTCGGCAATTGAGAGGCGATCACCCTCAACTCTTGACCCATCAAATCGACAAAGCCAGGATAAAGTAAGAGATCCCTGGGAGGATAGCCACAAAGAGATAGTTCAGGGGTTAACAATAAACGGACATTCTCTTGGGCTGCTTTCTCCACCGCAGTAATTATTTGCTGGGCGTTATTAGTAATGTCGCCGATGATAGGGTTTAGTTGGGCGATCGCAATTTTCATGACGAATAATTCTTGAAATATAATAGTTCAATGGTTCGGTTCGAACAATTTTTGAAAAACCAGGAAAAAAGCTATCCATGTGATTAAGGTAGAAGTGCAGATTAATTCTTTTCCCTTTCCCTTTTTCCGATTTTAACTAGGTAATTAATTTTACATGACTACTTGTAAACTAAGACTGTACGCTATTTATTCAATAAGGTTTGAGAAAAAATTGAAAGAAAAATTGTTGAGCAGGGAAATCTCCTAGAATTGTAGAACAACAGGCTAATTTCCCAAGCGAGTAGTTTATTTTTCTCTCTTGTTACATATCTCTTGTTACAATTGTTAACAAAGTTATTAGCGTCAGTCTTTAAACTATCTATGCGTCAAGAGACAGTACTATCTAGAACAGACATCATTACCGTCCCATCCCAGACGATCGACACTTACGCGGATACTGAATTAGCTTATGATGAGCCTAATGCAGACTGGCGTTATAACCCGGAAACTAATAACGCGCGGTATAGTAACCGTCCGTTGACGGTCTTTAGTCGTTTAATTGGCATTTTATTTCCCTTCACCCGTTTTGCTCTAGGAGCATGGTGGGATAACTTTACTGGAAATTCAATTCCGAAGCAGCAGAAACGAGCCCGTCAGCTAATTAGAATTCTGACCAAGCTAGGACCCGCGTACATTAAAATCGGTCAGGCATTATCTACGAGACCAGATGTGGTTCCTCCAGCATATTTGACGGAATTAACGACTCTACAGGATAAAATTCCTTCTTTTCCCAATGAAGTAGCATTTCGCTTTATTGAGGAAGAACTAGGAGCAAGACCAGAAGAAATTTATGCCGATATGTCTCCTGAACCTATTGCCGCTGCTTCTTTGGGACAGGTATACAAAGCTCGTCTCCAAACTGGGGAAGAAGTAGCAGTAAAAGTGCAGCGTCCTGGTCTGAACCGTCGGATCAGTCTTGATATTTACATCATGAGGCTATTAGCAGGCTTTGTTCAAGACAACGTTAAGCAGGTGCGCTCTAATCTACGAGCAATTATTGATGAATTAGCAGAGCGTATTTTTGAAGAGACTAACTATAATCAGGAAGGTCGCAATGCCGATAAGTTCCGAGAATTTTATGGCTACATGGAAGAAATCTATGTCCCCAAAATTTATTGGGAATTTACAGGCAACCGCGTTCTGACAATGGAATGGATCGACGGGACTAAACTGACTGATATTGAAGCGGTACAGGCAAAGGGAATTGATGCGACTCATATCATTGAGATTGGAGTGGAATGTTCCTTAAGGCAGCTACTCGAACATGGTTTTTTTCATGCTGATCCTCACCCTGGTAACTTGTTGGCGATGGACAACGGTAAATTAGCCTACTTGGACTTTGGCATGATGAGTCGGATTAAGCCTTATCAGAGATATGGTTTGATTGAAGCAGTGGTTCATTTAGTTAACCGTGATTTTGAGTCCTTATCAGAAGATTATGTCAAACTAGACTTTCTTACGGCTGACACAGACCTCAGACCGATTGTACCTGCTTTGGCGAATGTCTTTGGCAATGCTTTAGGGGCTAGTGTTGCGGAACTAAACTTTAAGAGCATCACCGATCAGATGTCGGCAATGATGTATGAATTTCCTTTTACTGTCCCTGCCTACTATGCCCTGATTATCCGTTCTATGGTTACCTTAGAAGGGATTGCTATTGGTGTCGATCCTGAGTTTAAAGTTTTGAGTAAAGCTTATCCCTATATTGCGAAAAGACTCTTGACCGACCCTGCTCCTGAATTACGAGCATCTCTCAAAGACTTGTTATTTAAAGAAGAGGGTTTTCGTTGGCATCGTTTAGAAAACTTGCTCAACAATGCTACTGACTCCAGAGATTACGATTTTGATGGAGTTGTCGACCAGGCGCTGGATTACTTATATAGTGATCGCGGAATCTTTATTCGCGATCGCATTGCGAAAGAATTGGTTAATGTGATTGATGGTCTAGGTCGTAGGACGCTCTTTAATATTGCTACGGCTTTCCGTCAACGAGTTGGTCTAGCGGTGCAAGAAACGCCCGTAGAGTATAGGCAAGATTCTTACACCATGACTCACCTGAAAAATATTGTAGCTATCCTACAACAAACTCCAGGTTTTGACCCTACTCGTCTAGTTTCCCTAGTGGCTAAAATTATTACCAAGCCCGAAACTCAAATCATTGGGCAGCAGGTGGCAGAAGGGCTAACTCAAAAAATGGCAGCAAGATTAATTAGAACCTTACTGGTAGATCCTCAACCGCAAACCCTGACTAGTAATCTACCAACAGCTAGTTAAAGACTACACACGTTCTTTCCCTTGCTAGTTTGGCTCAGAGAATTTATCTGAGCCATTTTATTAGATCCCTTTAATTCACTCCAATCAAATCGATTTGGCAGCTTCTAAACCAAGATATTTGAGTAGCCGCTCAAAATCAAAATTTTGCTTGATTAGACGTTTGATTTGCCGAACTTTTATCTCCTCTTGGAGGGGAACTTTACCGAATGCACCGTCTACTACCTCAACGGTAGTTAAAGTATCGGTATCTACCGATAGCACAGGAATTTCCAAGCTTTCCGCTCTTTCAATAATTATTGCTTTTGGAGGGATGCGACCAGTGAGAATCAGACAGTGGGTTGAAGTTTCTAAGGCAGCCATTTGCAGTTCAGTGCGATCGCCTCCTGTGACCACTGCCATATTTTCTCTTTGACGGAAATAACCTAAAGCCGAGTTAACATTCATCGCGCCAATACTCAAACTCTCGATCATCCAGTCTAAATGCTCGGCACAACATAAAACCTCAGCATTTAAACGCTTGGCAATTTCTTTGACACTCACGCTATTGAGAATACGATCCTTGGGAATCATCCCTAAAACCGGGATTTGCTGATTTTCTAAATAAAGCTTAACTGTCTCCGAAGCCGTACTGAATTCGGCTGGGGGCACATCATTGATGACGACCCCTAATAAGCGATCGCCGAGAAATTTTTTAGCTGATAATAAACTACCCACCAACAGTTGTGGTTGGTAGCGGGCTACTAACAAAATTGAAGCATCCACTAGTTCCGCAAGTTCGGGCACTGAAAGATTAAAAATACTGCCTTCCCAGAGATTACTAGTTCCCTCAAGGAAAATCAAATCTCCCTCAATCTGTCCTACATACTCACGCACTGCCTCACTATAATCCTGACAATTGTCTCCTTGTAATCGTTGGTTGATCATCTGCCGATCTATGGACAACAAAGGTGGCTTCACCTGATTGGCTGACAAACCCAAAGCTGTTGCTAAAAATTTGACATCCTCTTCTAGGGCGGGGGTTGCCGAATTTTCTCTAAAATCAATCGCCAAAGGTTGACCATAACCAATTGAAATATCTTTGGCTTGAGCTAAATAACTCAAACCGAGAATAGTCGCCGATTTACCACAGTAGGCTTCGGTAGAAGCTATTAGAAGATATTTAGCAGATGTAGCCACGCCTCACTCCTGGTTGATGTTATGTTTATTTGATTCTATTCAAAGCGCAGTAGTTTGCGATAAAAACTTTGAGGGAAATCAGTTTTCTTTGAACGCTTAAAATTCATGATGACATCAATTAGGTAATCAATAAACTCTGAGTTAGACAAATTTACTTCATAGCTGAGTTCTGCTTGCCCATCAAATTGTAAGCGACAACGAGTTAACTCCGAAGGTAATTTCGATACGTGCCAACTAGCAACAAACGGAATACTCTCTCCACCTTCTATTTGGCGTTCCCCTTCTAAAGATGCTCCTCGGTATAAAGCGATCGCATGAGGAAGCCAACTATGTTTATTTTTTGAATAATAAGGTACATAAATAATTACATCTGCTTGACTGGCTGGCTTGATTTGTTCAATAGTAGACATAGATAAAAACCAATAATAGTGTTGATTTAATTTTCCGAGACGTTAGCGACTTTCTACTTTATAACACCAGTTTTTCCAGACAACCTCTGTCTTAGAGAGATCAGTAATTTCAAAGCATTCTAAAAAAAAGCCAAAAAAAAATGCTCCCCACCGCTGGAGAGCATTTCTTGTTTAATTACTAAACTTTAAACAGCTTGGTAATTCGGGTTCAACTTAACCGTTGATTGCAGGGGCAGTTAAAGCTACAGGAGCCTGTTCGCCACTAGCAAGGTCAAGAGGGAAGTTGTGGGCGTTACGTTCGTGCATTACTTCAAATCCAAGGTTAGCTCGGTTTA
>JBJOPG010000016.1:0-47195 GCA_046050865.1 Cyanobacteriota bacterium | reverse complement strand
GGAGCTGAAGTTTTATCGCGGGTACGTCGTTTCGTGGAAGAAACCTACGGTAGTTTAAATAATTTTCCCATTATCAGTTTTCTTTGGATTGATACAGATCGAGGCTACAAAATCACGAATCCTGAGGCAGCAGGCAGTCCTTTTAAAGATCTCGAAAAGTGTCACGCAACGGTTAGCAGCACTGAATCTGCCACCAGACTGGAGAATATGGGGGAATTTCCCTGGATTCAAAAATGGTTTCCCCAAGAACTAGAACGGAACATTTCTTCTCTAGAGGCGGGGGCTGGTCAAATCAGAGCTTGTGGACGTTTTGCTTTTTTTTGTAACTATGACAAAATCAGAAAATCTTTCCAGGAAGCTCTCCGCCAGGTCAAAGGACGAGAAAAGCTGATGAATGATCGACATCAAATCAGAGTTAGTGGGAACGCTGTTAATGTATTTGTCACTGGTTCAATTTCTGGCGGGACGGGAAGTGGGATGCTCATCGATCTCGGTTACTGCATACGTCATTGGCTCCAAGGGGAAGGCAGTACAGAAATAAACGCCATTGTTCCCATGCCCAATGCTTTTGCGGGAATTAGTGTGGGGGAAGGGGTGATTTCTAATGGCTATGCCGCTTTGATGGAATTAAGCTATTTTTCTGATCCTCGCACTGAGTTTAACGAAAGATATAGTCAAAGTGATCTGGATGAAGTTCGTTCTCAAGAGCCACCATTTAATTTTACTTATTTGGTAGGTACCAAAAATGGCGAGAGTGAATTTAAATTAGGTCAATTACGGGAAGCGATCGCCCAAAATATTTTCTTGGATCTGACCTCAGATTTTGCTGCTCATAAACGGAGTATTCGAGACAATATCAAAAAGTCCTGGATCGAAAAAGACAATAAAGGCAGAGGATACTCTAAACAGTTTATGAGTTTCGGGCTATCCACCATTGAAATCCCCATCAGTCAAATCCGAGCTTGTCTAGCCAATCGATTAGCCAAAGATTTAGTCAGTTGGTGGCTCAATGAATCAGTCCAACTACCACCTCAAATGTTGGAATTGGTGAGAGGCGATCTACTCAAAAGCATGCGACTGTCGGAACAGGAATTAATTGCTGATTTATCCATTGCGAAGGATCGTCCCATCGCCACTTTGATTGCTCAATGGCTAAACGGCATTCGTAGCCAAATTACCGCTGAAGATCTCTTGCAATGTACCCTGCAAGGTGCCAACCTTTTGGGTCGAGAAAAAGGCAAAATTTTAACTTTTACTACCTATCTTCAGGATAAGCTAGATACTTTTCAAGCAGAAAATCTCAAGGAAACCAGTCCAGATGAGAGGGTTCATGGAGAATTTTTACAAAATATGTATCGTAGTCGAGATGACATTATTAAACGAGGTCGTCAAGCATTAGAAACCGAACTATATCGTATTTTAGAAGACCGCAATTACGGAGTTCAGTTCGCTGAAGCATTCTTGACTACTGTGGAACAAGTCTTTGAAGCCACTGCCGAGAAATTTCGTCGAGAACAAGAAGTACAAGCCAAAATTGAAACCAATCGGTACAAACAGTATGAAGATGGCAAAAAGGATATTAATGAACTGAAAGACAAGTATGGTGCTACCAAACAAGGAAAAATGGAGCAGTTGTGCGAAGCTGCTCTGGCGGGTATCGAAGGTAGTGCCAATGCTGCCATCAGAAGAAAAGCCAGAACTTTAGGCTTACAAGTGATTATCCGTTTGAAAGAACATCTTCAACTATTACAAAGTCGTCTTAATCGCTTTCAACAAAGAACCAGCCAGTTACGTGACCATTTTAATCTCAAAGCCAAAAGAGAAACCGACAGTGCTGATGCTCTGCAAATCAATGGTATTAAGTTGTATGACCGCACCGAGCTAAATGGTTTATATCAAGACCTAATCGAACAAATGGCTGGAGCTTATCAGGGCAGTAAAACCCTCTATGAACAAGGGATAGACTCTATTTGCAGTTTAGTTTCGGAGGATGTACTCCAACAATCAAGTCCCTTGTGGCAAGAAACTCGCAATGCAGATGAAACCATGCGTCTTTTCGATCTAACGGAAATTCCAGATGTTAATCAGGATGACTTAGAACAGATTATCTACGAACGAGCCAAAACTGTAATCGAACAAGCCCCCGAAAATAGCCGCCTCAAAAAAGAACTAGCTGCTTGCGATCGCCTTTTTAAAGCTTTTAATGATGAAAATGAAATCATCGACCGAGTTCGTCTTGCTTATCAAAAGTCCCAACCTTTGATGCTTTTGGACAGAGGAATGTTGGACGGAGCAGGTTTCAAACCAGCCAAAAATACTAATGTAGCTCTGCTAGGAGGAATTTATACCAGTAATCCTGCTGCTCAAAAAATGCTGCCAATAATTCAACAATTTGTTCCCAAACCTGATGATCTTAAACCCTTAGGGGAGAACGAACGGCATCGTATTGTTTTTGTGCAAGAAATGGGGGGCTTCTCCCTGCGTTGTATCGAGGGGATGAAAGTATTGCGCAGATCTTATCAAGAATGGTTAGGAAAAAGTATTCAAGCTAAACGAGCTAAACTTAAAGGTGAAGCCACAGAACTGCCGATTCCCGTCCATATTACCAAAGCAGTTTCCTTCTGGGATATTTTTCCTGAAGATCCTCAGGTTTATCAGCTAACCGTCCAGGCAAGGGCATTTCGGGTGCTTTTCTCTGATGTCAACCTTGCCACTAAAGAGCCGACTATCCGTTACCAACGTCAAACGACTGTTGATCTAGAAAATATTGATCTTGCCTCTAATTGGGAAGAAATTCCTCAAGTACTAGAAGTTCGGGCTTGTTTAGAAGATAAAGAAGAAATTCAGCGTCAAGTTAATGCTGTTTATGAAGCAGCGGCAACGGTAGCCCAAAAACAACAGATTTATCAGCAACTAACTGATTATTTGGCACAAAGAGCTAGGGAACTAGAAAAGTTAGGTGGCAAAGAATCCCTAATTTATGCCCGAGAAAAAAATATTGTGCGTCAAGCGATCGAGAAACATCAATTGCTTACTGTCAACACAGCAATTGCACCGACTTTCATTGAAAATACGGCTGAAAACAATTCACCCTCTACGGCAACAGAAATTAATAATCTAGCTAATAGCCATCAACCCCCAGCTATCGTGACACCACAACCTAATACGCCATCTGATACTGCTGATACTAATGGAGCATCTTTAAATCAGTTAAGAGAATTAATGGCTATGTACAAAGAAGGGCTCCTCTCTCAAGCAGAATTTGAGGCGGCGAAGACAAAATTATTAGGTTTATGACCTCCTGCGGTCAGTTGATATATTTAGCTAATCATTATCGTTATGGCAATGGATTATTCTCCATTAAGCTTTCTAAGCTATTTTGGGCAGGTTGATAATCAGGCTTAATTTTTAAGGCTGTTTCTAAAGATTGTCGGGCTTCTTCATCCCGCCCCAGTTTGTTCAGCACAAAAGCTCTATTTGTCCAAACTGTATAATCTTCTGGGTCTATTTTAGTAGCCTGATCGTAAGCACTTAGGGATTCCTCATCTCGACCAACTGTTTCCAAGATTAACCCTTTGGTACTCCAAGCAGTTGGGTAATTTGAATCAATCCCAATTGCCGTTTCAACATCTGCTAATGCCAGTTGCTGATTTCCCAGTTCGAGCTGTACTAAAGCTCGATTATTGTAAAGCAAAGAAGAAGGAGAGAGGTGTTGAGCTTTTCTTAGTTTGTCAGCTTGATTAAAGGATTCTAATGCAGGTTGATATTGACCTAGAGCATATTCCAATTCTCCTTGTGCCATCCAATCTGCCGGATTATCAGGGCTGATATCTAAGGCCTGTTTCAAACTATCTAAGGCTGGCTCGAATTGTTGTAGAGCTTGTAATGCTCCTGATTTGCATCGATAGGCATCATATTTATATCGAGAAGGAGCAACTTGAAGTTCAATCGCCTTGTCGCAAGCTTCTAGAGCCTGATCGTATTTTTCATCAAAACCTAGAGCAAAACCTTTGGCAAACCAAGCCAAATACAAATCTTCTCTCAATTCAATGGCTTTATTGTAGGCTCCTCTAGATTCGGCGACTCGACCGATGCGCCATAGTTGATTTCCTTTTTCTAACCAATGATAAGGATTCTGGGGATTCTTCACTGTGACTGGCGGTTGCCAATTGTCAACAATATTTTGCTCGATCGCAAGAGGGGCAGAACTTTCAATATTTAAGTACTGATAAATAGGCTGATTTGCTGCCCAAGTTAAAAAAGTTTTAATGGGGATACCTAAACTTAGACCGATCTTGATTCTCACGGGAGAGCCTACTTCATCTAAGTATTCTTGAATGATTTCATCTTCCTCACCTATTTTCTTGCCATCGGCTCTGCCATGAATGCCCACCAGACGACCTTGAGTATCTAAGACTGAACCACCACTCATACCTGGATGGGTGAGGTTAGTATAAATTAATTCGTATCCACCAAAACTATCTTCACTTAGACTATCGGGCTGATAAGAAATAGCTGTACCTGAGTTATCAAAAAGAAAACCGTGGGAGAAAATGCGTCCTTTTACTTCTAAGGGAAAACCAGTCACAAACACATACTGTTTAGGAGAAGCCTCCGAAACTAGATTATTTTCATAGTCATGATTTTGATACAGTCGATAATCAAATTCCGAGATAGTTACCATCGGGTAATTGCGATCGCTTTGAAACTGAAATAATAGCAGATCGGTATTATTGGGTAATTTGGCGATTTTAGTAGTGTCTACCAGATAGGATTTGCCATCAAAAGTATTGACGTAGGCTTCTTCCCCAGGTTTAGCTGCATCTAAAACGTGTCTGGCTGTTAATACATAATAAACATTACCATTTTTGCCAATGATCACTCCTGATCCTGGATCTCCTAGGGGCGGCTCAATTTTGACAGTAGTTTGTGCCGCGATGGTTTCTACGGTGCTAAAGTCTTGGGCTAGAGACACCTGGGTTTGCACTATGACCATGGCAGTGGCTCCCAAAATCGTAGCAAGATAATTGTTCATGTGTTGACACCCTACCAGGCAATAGTTTAATCAGGGAATACTTGACGATAGGCTTCAACACCCTCATAGCCATAGCGGTTATAGCCCCTAGTTTGAATTAGCTCTTCTAAATACTGCATTCTCTCTTCTGAAGCAGGATGACTAGACAGCAACGAGTTAGCCCAGTTGGATTCTCCTTCTAACTGACTTAATTTAGCCATCACGTTATACAAACCATCCGCTGAATACCCAGCGGCAGCTAAAACTCTCAATCCCAGAACATCCGCTTGTTTTTCTTTATCACGGCTAAATTCTTTATTTAATAAAACTCCCCCCAAATTAGTAGCTGTATTAGTAATCTTTTGATCAACTCCTAGTACATCAGATAGTAATCCAGAGGCGATACCTCCCCCCGCACTGGTTAGGGCAGTTTCAGCAATGCCTGTATATCCATGGGAGAGAACCGCATGAGCTATTTCATGGGACAAGATTCCTGCTAACTCAGCTTCAGAATCAATTAATTGCAGCATTCCCGTATGAATAAATATTTTTCCTCCAGGATAGGCAGAAGCATTAGGAGAGGGGTCTTCGATAATATTGAATTCATAGATGAAATCCGTTCTCCCCATCAATTCGGCTAATTTTTGACCAACATCTTGGAGATATGCCAACTGTTGGGGATTTGTAACTACATTTGATTGCGATTTTAAGTTTTCTGCCAGAGCAGTGCCGACACTATTTTCATTTCCTTCATAGAGCATTTTGCCCAATGCCAAACCTTCTGATTCATTACCTACAGTTGCCTGACCTACTCCACTGATAATGCCCGTTTTTTTTAGCTTTGATTTAACGCTATTTTGATATTCCTGGAAATACTCATCTGCGGCTTGTTTGTAAGCTGGCGTTTTAGAGAAATCAGGGTAACTATAGGCGAATTCTCGGGCAGCAATGGAAGCTTCTAAAGGTTGATCATAAGCCAATAGCAAGGCAATTTTGGCATCTAAAACATCATCTCTGCCTGGATACATCGAAGAAGCTGTTTCGATGGTTGATAGGGCAGCTTCTTCGTCATCATAAAGCTCATAGGTGTTAGCTAATAATATGTGACCAGGAACAAAACTGGGATATTCCTCCACCAGACTCTCTAAAGGGTCAAAGATGCGAGTATTGACCTGTTCTTCTTCCACAGGATCTTCCTTAATCCCTTGATTAGCAGTTTGCCAATATTGTTGCCCTGTTGCATCCAATTGTGAGATGTCGGCTTGAGGAGCAGGAAAAACTTCAGCAGGAGGAAAATCTGGTTTTACAGCTTTTTGAATTTGTTTGACTTTTACTATATTTCCTTGTTTATAAAAACGATCTGCTTCCAATAGTTGAGAGTAGTAATCACTGCCAAAATTGAACTCTAAAAAGTTTTGACTAAGATGATAGGTTGCTGATCCTAGGAACTGAAAAGATTTAGATTTATTAGAGGGAATCAATGATTTTGCAATTACAACCTGGCTACTAACAACTACCAACAAACAGCTTATAACTATCAAAAGTAGTCTTTTAATGTGTCGACGTAATTTAACTTTTTTCCAGAGACTCAACTCTCAATCTCCAATTATTTTAATAACTTTATGTAGATTAATAAATACATTTTTTAGGCTTTGGTTCTTCCGCACAAAGCCAATCATCAACAGAATTTGAGCCAATAGAATTTAACTTATTAGCAATTTGAACTGATAGATTATCATAGTTATTCATTTTGGCTTCAGCATCTGCATAGATAGCTGCTTTTTGGGGAATTTTACTCAATTCAACAATCGCTGAAGAAAGATATTCTTGAGCTTGAGTTAATTCTTCGGGATTATTATGGCTCCCAATAATTGATAAAGCCTGATCTCCACTAGCGATCGCAGCTTCGTAGGTTTTTAGATGGCGATCGCCATTAATCCAACTAGTAAAACCCGTAAAATAGGCTATGCTTCCGACCACCAAGATCAATGCACCTATTGCTCCGATTAAAATGACCCTAGATCTATTGCCTGAGCCACCTAAGATTTGAGTAACACTTTCTGAACCGGAACCGACGATCATTGCTTCTTGAGGTAGTCCACAATATTCGCAGTCTGGTAAATCGTTACTGATGGGTTCGTGGGGGCCACTAAAATCAGGATAATCTTTCCCATCTTTGGGAACTCCATCGCAAATCCAACTAGACATAAATTTCAAATCAAAATTAAATCAATGTTTTAAATCAAATATCCTAATCCCAACTAGGACATCTTACTTAAACTTGGATGATTCAAAATAATACCTACCATATTTCTTTACAAAAATGTTTCAATTAAAATGGTCATTAACTCCTAAGAAACAAATTAATCTGCTTAGGCTGGGAAAAGGGAAAAGGCAAAGGGGAGAGGATGTCAGTCCATAGCACAGCGAAAACCCGCAAAGATCTGTCTAACTTGAGGATGATACCAGTTGCGAAAACTAGTTCTCAGACCAACCCTACTGGTTGCCCAACTACCGCCCCGCAGAACTCGATGCTGTTCATCAAAATATGCTTCTGAGTAACCTGAATAGGGATAGGGAGTAAATCCTGGATAACCCTTAAACCAAGAAGCTGTCCATTCCCAAACATTGCCTAACATATCCTGACAACCATAGTGACTGGTTTCGGTGGAGGTGTTCACTGGAATCGTATGCCCAATTAAACGACCATGATTGCAGTGTAGGGATGCTCCCTGGGCTGCTTTTTCCCATTCGACTTCCGTCGGCAGTCTTTTCCCCACAAAATTAGCATAGGCTTCTGCTTCGTAATAGCTTACTCCACACACAGGATGGTCGAGGCGATCGCCATGGTTAGACCAATATAGCGGCTGATTAACAGGATGTTGCTGCAACCATTGCCAACCTGCTGCACTCCAGTATTTTCTCGTTTGATAGCCCCCTGCGGTCATAAATTGTTTATATTGTCTACAGGTAACAGGATGGCGATCAATCCAATAGGTGTCGAGAAAGATTTGATGGACAGGACGTTCGTTATCCAAAGCTTCAACTCCATCGTTGCCGATCGCAAATTTTCCTGCTGTTATCTTGACCATTTCAGTGACTTTGTTAGTAACTTTGATGGCAGTCGGAGAATTACCAGTAATACTCAAACTGGCTAAATTTGACTGCTGCTGTTGATGTAACTGCCACAAAAAGGAAATAGTTTCACAGTGTTGACTTTCGTGTTGGATCAGCCAGTGCCAAAGTCTTTCTTGTTTGGGGATAGGAGCAGTTTCTAGATAATCTACAGTTTGGTTTCTAACCTCCTGGAGATACTGTTTAATAGTTGCTATGGCAGGTAAATTTTGACGCTCTTGCTTAGGCAGCCCATCGGCAGCAAACAAACGCTCATAGGCTGGGGGAAAGCTGGGAGATAAATTAGCTAAGTGTTCTAAAACCCAATAGGCTTCAGTAAAAGCAATATGACCAAAATGCCAACCGATGGGGCTAAACTCTGGATGAACCTGTAAGCAAAATAATGATTCATCAATTTGAGTCAGTAAGTCCAAGGTCTGCGATCGCGTTTGGGCTAAGGCGATCGCCACTGCTTGTCTACAAGATTGAATTGACAACGACTTCAAGATTTTCTCCTACACCAATGAGACTCTGTTCGGGAAAGCTAATCCAATTAGCCTCAAACATCGGTTCTGAGGCGATAATCACTCCATCTGATAAGGAATGATCTCTTAGATAGTACAAAGTTGGACTGGCTTCGCGATTGGAGTAGCGAGAGGCAGCTAGTTCTCTACCATTACTCAAAATGATATTAGCAGAAAAAGCAATTTTGTCGGTCTCGGCTAATTTTATCAGGCGCTTAATAGTATTACCTAGAGCCTCTAGTAAACTGATCTCGTGGTTGATCTCAAATTCGTTGACGATCAGTGCAAAGATATGTTCTGAATCCGTAGTTCCTTCAATGCGTTGATAGGCAAAATCATCTAGTTCATTACGAATTGGTCGGTAAAGAGTTTTGCGAAAATCATCGATAAAGCCATTATGCACAAATAGCAAATTCTGATGGGAAAATGGCTGACAATTAATAATGTCTACCGAGAGATTAGAAGTTGCACTGCGCACATAACCTAGACAACATGGTGATTTAATATAGCGTCCCAATTGAGGTAAGTTAGCGTCATTCCAGATCGGCAATACATTTCTATAGGTGTAGGGTTGATGATCATTGGGCAGATTTTCACTATACCAACCAATCCCAAAGCCATCGGCATTTAGTAATCCCGCAGTCATTTCTCGCGGTTGATAACTTTGAACAACTAATGAGTGTTCTGGCTTGAGCAATATATGGTCTAGTTGAATCGAAGAACCCAGATAACCTAATAGTCGGCACATTATTGATGAGGCTTGAGATAAAAGAGCTTCGTTAATGTTAAACTTTTTTTTGCTCGGTTACTTGATCAATTAACCTCATTACGAGCCTCGACCCACTTGAATATCCCTAACCCTAACTGGAACACAAGCATGGGTCATCTGGGCAATCTGCATTGGTTCCCCTTTACCGCACATGTTTGTCCCACACTGAACTAGTTCGGATTCGCCACCGAGGGCATCAATACTGTTCCAGAAGTCAGTAGTCATGCTGTGGTAGGTAACGTTTTTCAGCATGCCAGTAATCTTGCCGTTTTTTACCTGCCAAAAGGCATCGCCCCCAAACTGAAAGTTACGTCGTTGTTGATCGATGGAATAGCTACCAATACCGTCGATGAGAATACCGTCTTCAGTGTCGGCAATCATTTCTTCAAGAGTAGCAGTGTGACTGTCTTCTGGCTTGCCTGGTTCTAGACCTAAATTGGGAATCCGCACCATCGGCGTACTCGACCAACTATCGGCAAAAGAACTACCATTGCTGCTGTTTTTACCCAAACGAAATGCGGTTTCGCGGTCGGTTAGATAATCGTTGAGGATGCCATCTTTGACTACATACCAACGTTGTGCCGGGACTCCCTCATCATCATAGGCGACGGTGCCACGTCCTTGAGGTTGAGTGCGATCGGCAACGAAGTTTACCCAGGGGGCAGCATATTGCAATTTGTGTAGATTGTCGGTGGTGGCAAAACTGGTACCAGCAAAATTAGCTTCGTAACCGTAGACTCGATCTAGTTCTGTGGGGTGTCCCACAGATTCGTGGATAGTCAAGAATAGATTACTTGGCTTGAGGATTAAAGTTGTTTTACCATCCTCGGTCAATTCTGGGGCGTAGGTTTTGGCGATCGCCTCTTGAGCTACTCGTTCAATATTACCTAGTAAATCAGCGCTATCAATATGTTCATAGCCAATATTGAGGGGTGGACGTTCGTAATTTCTACTTTGAGCATCGCCATTGGCGATCGCCGTACAACCCATGCCAGGATAACTACGATATAGGGTTTGTTCGATTACTGAACCTACGGTAGAAGCAAATATTTGCTCTTCTTGGGCAAAACTGAGAAAAGAATAGGCTTTTTTGATACCTTGATCGCCATAGCTTAATAACTGCTCATTGATCTTGAGTAGCAGTTCAGCTTTTTCTTGAATCGGCACGTCAAAAGGATTCAGTTTAATTGGTGTGGTGTATTTATCCTGGTATGCTTCGACGGGAACCAATTTTACAGGCTCTTGTTGGGTGAGACGACTACCCTTGGCAGTTTCCAGCGCGAGGTTAACAATTCGGGTAATTTCCCCCGGAGTAATACGATGAGAAGCCACAAAACCCCAAGCACCATCTAAGAGGACTCTGACCCCAAAACCAGAACTAACGTTGTCACTCAAGCGGTTTAAAGAGCGATCGCTTGCCGCTAAATTTTGGTTTCGATAGTGACAAATCCGAATATCGCCATATTCACAACCTCCTTGACGGATCAGATCTACAGCGAGAAGAGCCAATTCTTTAAATTCTGTGGTAGTTTTCTGAGTTGGAGCTTGTACCATGGGTGCTTTAATTGTTGATCTAAGTAAGTGGGTTTAATGAACTAGAAAATAGTAATTTGGGGAGTTGGGGAATTAGGGGATTAGGGAGTAGAAGAAAATTGCAGATTCAGATTTTATAGGTTATTTGCCTACCTACTTAGAATCATCAATAGTTAGACACTGAGTTGAGCTATCTAGCAGCAATATTTCCGACCTGACCTTAATTTTAGTATCGGTAAACTCAGGTTTGGGTCGAATTCTCACTAAAAAATAACCTTGGATATTCTGGGGCGCTAAGGTATATTTTGCTTCGGTAATGATGCACCAAGTTAAGGGCAGACTAGAGCGATCGTAAAGGGTAAAGTAAAGATCAAACTGTTGGATAATTTCAGGAGCAGTTGAGATTTCCAAAGTTTGCTGTGGGTCTAGATAATTATAGGCAAAGTGGGTGGCGGGAGCGCCAACGGGCAAGTATTCACGACGCACAAAAGATTCTGGTAGGTAGTTACGCAGTTTGAGAATCGTAAAAATATAGTAATGAAGGCTCGAATAAAACCAATTTTTAGCGTTAATTAAATCATTGTAATACTTGTTGATATCAGGAGGTATATTATAGGGTTCAACAAATAATTGATTGTCTATTTTGATCGCTGGGTAATTGATGATTTCAGCTCGATTATAATAGCGAACTCCCAGAGAATATCTACCCGCAGGCAACTTGATGGTATACCAATCACTATCGGGTTCTAGCTGTTCTGATTCGAGGCTAGTAACGGTTTTATACCCAGGAAAGCTATACACGACTGCAATCCAAGAACGAGCAGATTGATGAGCAGTTTTAGTATCAATAGCGATCGCCTCAGTTACTTTAAATGGCCCTAAAGTACCAATGATAGCGTGGGTGTTCCACCGCGGCCCTTTGGTCATCAGCACAGGCAAAATCAAGGGAGCCTTAATCATCTTTGCCGACAATACGCGCCACTGGGAAGCTTTCTGTTTATTCAGTGCCAGATAAACCGTAAACAAATTACCGATCGCAAATTTAACTAGCTTATTAAACACAAAGGATAAGCAAGCTAACGGAATTTCCCACAATAACCAGATTTTATCCAGTAGTTTCATAGTCTAGAAGCGATCGTCTATCAACACAGTTACTATTTAAACCTTACACCGAAACCTGAAACCTGAAACTAGATGCACCATCAGAATAAAACTTTGATTTCTAGACGAACAGTCTTACTAGGCTTGCTGGGATTAATTGGTTTAACTCCTTCAGTGATTACCCTCCGGGTACGCTCCGCGATCGCTAAAATCTGGGATGTAAAGCGGCAACCATGGCAAAAATATCAAAAGTTCCAACAATATCGGCAGCGAAATTTTGCTGTTCAGGGAGATATTTCTTTGGGGGAGCGTGCGGCTAATCGTGGATTGATTTATGGCGCAGCTATTCGTCAATCTGTAATTTCAACAGAACTAAATTTAGCCAACCTTGTTGCCCAAGAATGCAATATCATCGTCCCCGAATGGGAACTTAAATGGGATTATTTACGACCTTCTGCCACGACCTTCGATTTTGCCCCAGCTGATAAAATAGCTCATTTCGCCCAAACTAACGGACTCTTGCTAAGGGGACATACTTTAGTGTGGCATAATGCTTTACCCAGTTGGTTTGCTGAGTGGATAAACGCCCAAAATGCCAGACCGATCTTCCAAAAGCATATCCACACTGTGGTTAGTCGCTATGCTGGCAAAATGCATTCTTGGGATGTAGTCAATGAAGCCATTAATGTTTCAGAGGGACATCCTGATGGGTTGAGGTCTACCCCTTGGTTGAAGTTGCTCGGTCAGGATTATATTGAATTAGCTTTTTGGACAGCTGCCCAAGCAGATCCTCATGCTCTACTCTTTTACAACGACTACGACCTTGACTATGATACCCCTGAAGCCGATGCCAAACGTGCTGCGGTGCTGAAACTCTTAACGGATTTAAAGTCTAAGGGAGTTCCTCTTCACGGATTAGGCGTTCAAGCTCACTTAACGGGCAGAGAAAATAGATTTAATCCCCAGAAATTTCTGGAGTTCTTAGCAGCAGTGGCTAATCTGGGTTTGAAAATTTTGATTACGGAAATGGATGTGATTGATCAGGGTTTACCCAGAGAACCGGATATCCGAGACCGCATCATTGCAAGCATCTATGAAGACTATCTCGCCGCAGCATTAAGTCAAAGGGCAGTAATTGGCATTTTAAATTGGGGTATTAGCGATCGCCATACCTGGATTTCAGAATTTTTCCCTCGCCCAGATGGAATCCCTGTCAGAACTCTACCCTTTGATCGTCACTGTAACCGTAAACTAGCTTGGAAGGCGATCGCCCGCGCATTGGATGCTTCTCCCACAAGGTAATCAGACTAAATTCGATTGAGCTTCAACTCTTGAGCAAAATCCTGCAATTTACTAAAAGAATATGCTCCTATTAATGCCCCCCAGGTTCCCTGTCCTGTTTCAGGATCGATTCCTTTGTCATAAGTCAACAGCTCGTCTACTGTCGCCTTAAATCCCAGAAAAACCTGAAAAGTCTTGCCCTGATAAGTAACGGTGCAGGGTTCATCTGTTACGGGAATAGTCTCAAAACAGTATGTTCCGTTAGCCAATTCTTGAGTAGCCACCTTAAGGGTACAGTTGGGCAAAAACTTAATTTTGTCTGGGGTAATTTGGGCAATCAAATCCTTATTTTGTCCCGCCCCTCTAGCAGTAGCCAGATCTTTAAACATATAGAATTCCACTTCAATATTTTCATTTTCCCGCTCTCGTAACCTTAAAATTCTGGGACGATAAGGCTGATCGAGGTTCAAAATATTAGCCTGTTCCGCAAATAGAGTGATGCTATCGTCGGTAAAAATAGGTACTGGACGTATCCACAGCCGCAGATTAACAAACCAAGCGGGCTGTTCCATGGCTTGGGATTGATTACTAAAGTCTCCCGCTAAATAGTTGGCCAAGGCGAGCAGTTGAGGAGAAAATTTCATTTAGTCAGTGATTTAGTCAGGAGGTTCTATGATGCTGATGATCATAGAAGATCCCAGAGAAGAGAAGTTAAATAAAACAAAAAGCCCACCGCAGTGAGCCTAATTTAATTATTTATTTCTGCAATTTACCTATTTTACTTATTAAGTAAATCTTCGATTGAGGAAACTTGAATGGTACTTTTGGGTATTTCTTGAGTAATTACAGCAGAATGTAAAATCGGCGTAGTTGCCACCGAATTAGCACTCAAGGTAAACAAGGGATTGGATAAAATTCCTGCCAGAGAAGTAATAATTGCGGAAGCGACAATTCCTACCTGGAGGGGGCGCATGCCAGGTAATGTCCAGTTGATTTTGGGATAGTTTTTCACCGATTCGGACATCTCTTGAGGTTCTTTGACAACCATCATTTTGACCACGCGAATGTAGTAGTAAATTGAAATGACGCTGGTGATCAAACCAAGCAAGACTAAACCATATAATCCAGCCTGCCAACCTGCCCAGAAAAGATAAATCTTACCGAAGAAGCCTGCCATGGGGGGAATACCACCAAGGGATAGTAAGCAGATACTAAGACAAAGGGTCAGGAGAGGATCTTTTTGATATAAACCTGCATATTCACTAATTTGATCCGTTCCGGTGCGGAGGGAGAAGAGAATAATACAGCTAAAGGCTCCCAGGTTCATGAACAGATAGATCAAGAGATAAAAAATCATGCTGGAATAGCCATTATCTGTGCCCGCAATTAAACCAATCATCACAAAGCCAGCTTGAGCGATGGAAGAGTATGCCAACATCCTTTTGATGCTGGTTTGGGCTAAGGCGACTACATTCCCCAAAACCATACTGAGAATAGCTAGGGCGGTGAAGATAAAGTGCCACTGGTCGGTAAGAGAGGCAAAGGCAGTGGTCAATAGCCGAATTGCCAAGGCAAACCCCGCCGCTTTGGAACCGACAGAAAGAAACGCCACAACTGGAGTGGGAGAACCTTCATAGACATCTGGTGTCCATTGGTGAAAAGGAACGGCAGAGATTTTAAAGGCAATTCCCGCAATGATAAATACCAGGGAGATAGCTAAACCTAGAGATTGCACACCATTAATTGCCGTCACCTTCGCGGAGATAGTATTAAGATTTGTTTCCCCTCCTGACAAACCGTAAAGCAAGGACATCCCGTACAGGAAGATTGCTGAACTAGCTGCACCAATTAAGAGATACTTAAGAGCAGCTTCATTGGAACGGGGATCGCGTTTCATGTAGCCCGTTAACAAGTAGGAGGAAATACTCAACATCTCAAGGGAGATAAACACCATGGTTAACTCATTAGCTCCACAGAGGAACATACCCCCCAAAGTGGCGGTTAACATGATGGCGATGAACTCTGCCAAAGATGTCCCTGATTGCTGAATATAGCGAATGAGAAAGGCGATCGCCTGGGGATTGTTCCATTGGAAAAAAAGCGCGATCAGGGTACCGAGTAATCCACACAGGGCGAGATAGGGCAGCCAACGGGAAGAACTACGACCGAAGATCAAATCGCCGACGAGAACAGCCATGATCGTAATGATCACAATGCCTTCGGGTAAAATTGCCGCTGCATGGAGCTGGGAGGCTACAGTGCTAGAAAAATCCATAGATTTAGATACAGTCAGATATAAATACAGTTGAAAATTGCTGTAGGAGCTATTAAGAGGATTGTAACTCTCTATTCTGATTCTGTTTCAGCTTATTATGTTTTGGCTGATTAATAAATGGATCAATCAATGGAAGTTCGCTAGAGGTTAATTTTTAGTTATGGTGAAAAACAGGTAAAAGCCTGCTCTAGCTATTACTGCACCAATTCTCAGTCTCAATTAATCAGAAAAGATATTTGTCGTTTGAGGGAATATCACTATAGATTAGAAAAATAGAATCAGATATCAAAGTCTCTATCGAAAATCTACACCAGCTATCTTACTCCGTTAACTCCATCTCATATGTCAACATTAGTTATTGTCGAGTCTCCTACCAAAGCCCGCACTATTCGTAATTACTTGCCCTCTGGCTATCAAGTTGAGGCATCAATGGGTCACGTTCGAGATTTGCCCCCCTCTGCTAAAGAGATTCCCCCTGCTTTCAAGGATAAGAAGTGGGCGACCTTGGGCATCAACATCGAAGATGAGTTTCAACCAATTTATGTGGTGCCTGAAAAGAAAAAGAAGATCGTTAAGGAGTTAAAGACGGCTCTGAAAAATGCAGATGAGCTAATTCTGGCGACTGATGAAGACCGTGAGGGAGAAAGCATTAGTTGGCATTTACTGGAGATTCTCAAGCCCAAAGTACCCGTCAAACGGATGGTATTTCACGAGATTACTAAAGAGGCAATTCAAAAAGCTCTACTAGACTGTCGGGAGGTGGATCAAGACCTGGTTCATGCTCAGGAAACCCGACGCATTTTAGATCGTTTAGTGGGTTACACTGTGTCCCCTCTCTTGTGGAAAAAAATTTCCTGGGGTTTATCCGCAGGACGAGTTCAATCCGTAGCGGTGCGCTTAACTGTCCTGAGGGAAAGAGAACGTCGGGCATTCCAATCTGGGGGTTATTGGGATCTCAAGGCGGATTTGGAACAAAATAAAGAGCCTTTTGAAGCCAAGTTAATTACCCTGGATGGCAAGCGGTTAGCCACCGGCAGCGACTTTGATCCCGATACTGGAAAGATCGCCGAAGGTCGCGACGTGGTGCTGTTGAATGAAGCAGAAGCCAAAAAGCTCAAAGAGCGAGTGATTGACCAGACTTGGACGGTAACCAATCGGGAAGAAAAAGCTTCTAAACGTAAGCCTTATGCCCCTTTTACCACCTCTAGCTTGCAAATTGACTCCAACCGCAAATTAGGTCTATCCGCCAGGGAAACCATGAGCGTAGCGCAAAAGCTCTATGAAAAAGGCTTTATAACCTACATGCGGACGGATTCTGTACATTTATCGAACCAGGCGATCGCTGCTGCGCGGGAATGTATTGAACAAAAGTATGGCCAGGAATATCTTAGTCCCAAACCTCGTCAATACAGCACCACCAGTAAAGGCGCTCAGGAAGCTCATGAAGCCATCCGTCCAGCGGGGGAATCTTTCCGTACTCCCCAAGAAACCAAGCTCAAAGACCGAGAATTTAAACTTTACGACCTGATCTGGAAGCGTACCGTCGCTTGTCAGATGGCAGATGCTTGCTTGACGCAGATTGCCGTTGATGTGACCGTAGAAAATGCTGTGTTCCGCGCCAACGGAAAAAAAATTGATTTTCCTGGTTTCTTCCGTGCCTATGTCGAGGGTTCAGATAACCCAGATGCAGCTTTAGAAGATCAGGCGATTCCCTTACCGCCCCTGAAAAAAGGCGACAAGCCACACTGTAAGGAAGTAGAAGCCATTGGTCACGAGACTCAACCTCCTGCTAGATACACGGAAGCCTCCTTGGTAAAAACCTTGGAAAAAGAAGGGATTGGTCGTCCCAGTACCTATGCTACCGTCATGGGAACCATTGTTGATCGCGGTTATGTGCAGATGCGAGGGAAAGCTTTGATTCCGACCTTCACTGCCTTTGCGGTTACGGCGCTATTGGAAGAACACTTTCCCGATTTGGTGAATACTGAGTTTACTTCCAAAATGGAGCAGACTCTCGATGAAATTGCCCGTGGCGATGAGGAATGGATACCCTATCTGAAAAAATTCTACCAAGGCGAAACTGGTCTGAAGACCCAGATTGATGTCAAGACCGAAGAAATCGAACCAGCGATCGCCAAAACCATCCATTTAGAAAATCTTGATGCTACTGTTCGGATTGGCAAATATGGCCCTTATATCGAGATAATCAGCGAAGATGGCACCAGCGAAGTAATTAAGGTCTCGATTCCCGACGATTTGACTCCAGCGGATCTCAATCCAGAGCAAATTGCAGCTTTAATTCGTCAGAAGAAAGAGGGCCCCGAAAAAGTTGGACTGCATCCTGAAACAGGAGAACCAATCTACTTCAAGGTGGGTAAATATGGGCCTTATGTCCAGTTGGGGGATAAAACTGACGAAAATCCAAAACCCAAAATGAGTTCTATCCCCAAAAAGGATAGCAAAACCGATGCCACCAAAGACGATGTGACCCTAGAAATGGCAGTGGGACTATTATCTTTACCCCGCCTCTTGGGACAACACCCTGGCACAGAAGGCAAAATTAAAGCGGCTCTGGGTCGTTTTGGCCCCTATGTAGTCCATGAGTTTAAAGGGTCCGAGGACACCAAGTTACAACGAGACTATCGATCGCTGAAACAGGAAGATGATGTCCTGACCGTAACCTTGGAACGGGCATTGGAACTACTCGCTCAACCAAAACGAGGACGTGGAGGCAGCAAAAAAACTCCTTTACGAGAATTAGGGGTTCACCCAGGGGATCAAGAACCAGTTAACATCTATCAAGGGCCTTATGGTAACTACATCAAGCATGGCAAGATTAATGTCGGTCTGCCTGAAGACGAAACCGTAGAAGCCATAACTCTCGAAAAAGCTTTGGAACTGTTAGACGAAAAAGCAGCTACGACTAAGACCACTAAGACTAGTACTAAAAAGAAAACCACTACCGCCAAGAAAAAAACGGCAACCAAAAAGACCACCACAAAGAAAAAGACTACTGCTACTGCTGCTAAAAAGAAAACCACTGCCAAAAAAGCAGCTTCTTAATAAAAGCTATAAGCTCTAAGCCTGGTTTAATTACTCCAGTTCTTTAAGTTGAACAAGACATAGTGGGGGTTCAATTCCCACGGTCAGCTTTTTTGCAAGAGTATTTTTACACAAAAGCTGACCTAATACTATAGCAAGCTTATAGCTTACCGTGAAGCGGTTTTAAAGCAACGATTATAAACAATTTCGAGAGAATATTTAGTTTAATAACATTTCTTGTGATAGCTTAAAGCAGTCTCAACAGCTTGGTTGGATATGCGCGGGAAGCCCACGCATCCCCCAAGCTCAATTTGTGCGTTTATCTTAACAAGACAAATAAAGCAATTATGGTACGTAGTTCCTTACAGTTAAACAGCGAATGGATACCAAAGGTCGAAGAAGCTCTGGCAATCAAGCAATTAACCCAACGTTCTCTTGCCGAACGCCTAGAAGTATCTCGCTCTTCAATTTCTAAATTTATCAACTGTAAGCCTGTAGCTTTAAATACTTTTATTCGCCTGTGCCAGGAATTAGATCTCGACTGGAATAGTGCTTCTCAACCAGAAAGAGAATGGAATGATCAGATTGAAAGCTTCAAGTTTAAACAAGAAGATTTTAAAGCCAACCCAGGAGGACAAATTGCTCCTGAAGAGATTGTCGGCAGAGAAGAATTAATTGAACGTCTTTGGTCGCGTCTCCAACAGCAAAGCCTAATTTTTAGTGGAGAACGCCGAATTGGCAAAAGTAGCATTCTCAAAAAAATGACCGCCGAAGCCATAGCAGGCATGCTGCCTATCTATCGAGATTTAGAAGGGATTAGAACGCCGATTGAGTTTGTCGAAGCAGTTTGGCAAGACACGGAAACCTACCTTCGGGATGCAGGTAAAGCCAGAAGGGTGCGGGAATATCTGAGTCAACTGACAGGGAGTTACTTTGATGGTTATCAATTTCCAGAAGCTGCCGCAGAACACTGGAAAATTCTGTTAACAAAAACTATCGAAGATTTAGTTACTCTCCAGGATAAACAAATTATTCTAATTTGGGATGAGATGTCCCATATGCTGGGGAACTTTAGCAATGAAACCGCCATGGAAGTCTTAGATAGTTTGCGATCGCTCCGTCAAACTTATCCTGATGTGCGGATGATCTTTTCTGGCTCCATTGGGCTACACCATATTATCAAAAATCTCCAGAGAGCTGGATACAGCAACGATCCGACTAACGATATGTACCCCATTGAAGGACAGCCCCTGTCCCTAGAAGATGCGACGGAGCTAACCATCAAGCTGTTGCAAGGGGAAGATATAGCAGTGGAGGACTTGCAGCACACGGCGGAACAGATAGCGATCGCAGCAGACTCGATCCCATTTTATATCCATCATTTAATCAACCAATTTAAAGATGAAGAGCGGGAGATTGATGCCGAAGTTATTGCCAACACGGTTAATGAATGTCTGCGTAGCTCCTTAAATCTCTGGAAAATGGATCATTATCGTGAGCGCATTGATAACTACTATAGTGAAGAACAAAAACCCTATGCTTTAGAAATTTTAGATATCCTCTCCATCAACCCTGCTACTTCCTTTACGCGACTTTGGCAGTACCTCAAAAGCGAACCCGAAACTAAAGATAAGGAGATGGCACGCACAGTTCTACGTTTGTTGTTAAAAGACTATTATCTCGTGCAGGAAGATAACCTTTCAGGTAGTATGTATACTTTTCGCTATCAGTTGGTGCAAAAATACTGGCAGATATCTAGAGGGTTGTAAATAGCAAGGGAAAAGGGAAAAGGGAAAAGGGAAAAGGGAAATAGTTTCTCTCTAACATTACGAATCCTATTCGTTGGACGCTCACCTGGAAAGAGGAAGCAGCGAATATCAGTCATTCATTGTAAACTAGTTTTTGCTCACGATTTAGAAGGGTAATCATGGAAATAGAATATCCAGAAGACTTAAAATATCTCGATAGTCACGAATATGTTCGTTTTGATGGTGAAGTTGCTACGATCGGCGTTAGTGCCTTTGCTCTCGACCAGTTAGGGGATGTGGTTTTTCTCGAACTGCCTGAAGTTGGGGATGCGGTGCAAGTGGGAAAAACGATTGGTAGTATCGAATCCGTTAAAGCGGTAGAAGATTTGTATCCCCCAGTTTCTGGGACAGTGGTTGAGCGCAATGAAACTGCCATTGATGCCCCCGAAACCCTCGCTCAAGATCCTTATGGTGAAGGTTGGCTGATTAAAGTTAAAGTTGGCGATCCTGATGATGAGCTGGCAGAGGCTCTTACCGCTAGCGAATATCGCGCCCAGGTAGAAGGAGTCGAAGAATAAAGGGCGTTGCTGATTTGAAGTGTGAAACCGAAAAGTAATCTGTACGTAGCTCTTAGCTCTTAGCTATCAGCTATTAGCTTTTTAGTTGATTTGCTTAGATAGCAAAAATAGTCGAATCACATACATTGATCCAGCAACGCTCTACCCTAACCAATCAATTGTCTTAACCCGAACTCAAGTTAGATAACTTGATCAATAATTTCTTCGTAAGTATATACGTAGAATATATGGCAGTCACTTAAATTATTGATTACTGATAAATTGGCTACTCCTCAAAAGGAGTAGAGTTTGTTACTATTTATTACAAATCGCTCGTAGTCGTGGTTGAGCCAAATTTTGGCAATAAGCCACCCTTTTTTTAGCTAAAAATCTAATTTCAAAGCTTTTATGGTTAACTTAAACTTAGCAAATGTGGCAGCAGGATCTCAAATTTCTCCAGCTCAAGAACATTCTTTCTCTCAAACTACTGTAAATTCAGCAAATCAATCTACTGATATTTTTGCCCAACGACATATTGGCGTAAATGAGCAGCAAATTAAACAGATGCTGCAAATCTTGGGAGTGGGTAGTTTAGACGAGCTGATTGACCAAACTGTCCCCGCAGCAATTCGTCTCCATCGACCTTTACAGTTGCCCCCTGCCCAAAGTGAAGCTGCCGCTTTAGCTAAGTTAAAGGCGATCGCCAAGCAAAACCAAGTCTATCGCTCGTTTATCGGCAGAGGCTACTCGAACTGTATTACGCCAGCGGTAATTTTGCGAAATATCTTAGAAAATCCTGGTTGGTATACATCCTACACTCCTTACCAAGCGGAAATTGCCCAAGGTAGATTAGAAGCGCTCCTCAATTACCAGACGATGATTGTGGATTTGACTGGTTTAGAGATTGCTAACTCTTCTTTGTTGGATGAAGGGACAGCCGCTGCTGAAGCCATGAGCCTGAGTTATGGAGCCTGCAAAACTAAAGCCAATGCTTTCTTTGTTGATGCTGGGTGCCATCCTCAAACCATAGAAGTGGTTAAAACCCGAGCTTTTCCCCTCGGTATTGAAGTTATCGTAGCTGATTATGCTACTTTTGATTTCTCGACGCCAATTTTTGGCGCACTACTTCAGTATCCTGCCACCGATGGCACCATCAATGACTATCGGGCTTTTATTGAACAGGTTCATGAAGCCAAAGCTTTAGCTACCGTTGCCGCCGATATTTTGAGTTTGACCCTGTTAACTCCCCCTGGAGAATTTGGCGCAGACATCGCTGTGGGCAGTACTCAAAGATTTGGTGTGCCCCTCGGTTATGGCGGCCCCCATGCAGCCTATTTTGCCACGAAAGAAAAATATCAACGGCAAATACCAGGACGGATTGTGGGAGTTTCCCAAGATGTGCACGGCAAACCTGCTTTACGTCTAGCTCTACAGACCAGAGAGCAGCATATTCGCCGCGAAAAAGCCACCAGTAACATCTGTACGGCTCAAGTACTATTAGCGGTAATCGCTTCCATGTACGGCGTATATCATGGTGCTGCCGGCATTAAGGCGATCGCATCCAGAATTCATTTACTCACAGCAACCCTAGCCACCGGTCTAAGGCAGTTAGGCTATGAAGTTACTAACCAATCCTTCTTTGACACTATTCGGGTGGATACTGGAGAAAATAGCGCCGCGGATCTGATGCAAATTGCGGCACAAAATCAAATTAACTTACGCTGGCTCGACAGTAATGCCATCGGTATTTCTCTGGATGAAACCACTACCGAGGAAGATTTGGTTCATCTTTGGCAGATCTTTGCAGGGAGCCAGGATTTACCTGAGAATTTTAGCGAATTAATCAACCTTCAGTCCGCAACCATTCAACAGCATCAGTTACGCACTAGCCCCTATTTAACCGATGAGGTATTTAGTCGCTTCCATTCAGAAACTGAACTTTTACGCTATTTACATCAGTTAGAAACCAAGGATTTATCCCTAACTACCTCGATGATTCCCTTGGGTTCTTGCACCATGAAACTCAACGCCACGGCGGAAATGATTCCCGTAACTTGGGCAGAATTTGGCAATATTCATCCCTTTGCCCCTTTGGAACAAGCTCAAGGTTATCAAGAACTATTTAATGAGCTAGAAACCTGGTTAGGAGAAATTACAGGTTTTGCAGGTATTTCCTTGCAGCCCAACGCTGGTTCCCAAGGAGAGTATGCAGGACTCCAAGTAATCCGCCAGTATCACCAGTCGCGAGGGGAAGGACACCGTAATATTTGTTTGATTCCTGAATCTGCTCACGGAACTAACCCCGCCAGTGCGGTTATGTGTGGGATGAAGGTGGTTGCCATTAAATGCGATCGCGATGGCAATATTGACCTCAAAGATCTTCAGGCTAAAGCCGAGCAGCACAAGGACAATTTATCAGCCTTGATGGTGACTTATCCTTCTACTCACGGAGTATTTGAAGCAGAAATCAAAAGTATCTGTGCCATCGTCCATCAATATGACGGGCAGGTCTACATGGATGGGGCAAACATGAATGCTCAAGTGGGCTTATGTCGTCCTGGGGATTTTGGGGCAGATGTCTGTCATCTCAACCTGCATAAAACCTTCTGTATTCCCCATGGTGGGGGTGGGCCAGGAGTCGGCCCAATTGGTGTCATGGCTCATTTGGTGCCGTTTTTACCCGCTACCCCCACAACTCCTAAGGATGCTCAACCCATCGGGGCAATTTCTGCGGCTCCTTGGGGCAGTGCCAGTATTCTAGTGATCTCCTGGATGTATATTGCCATGATGGGAGAAACGGGATTAACTCAGGCGACTAAAGTGGCAATTCTCAACGCCAACTATATAGCGAAGCGTCTTGAACCTTGTTACTCAGTGCTCTTTAAAGGGGAGTCAGGTTTTGTGGCTCACGAATGCATTATCGATCTGCGTCCTGTGAAAAAAATGGCACGGGTAGAAGTGGAAGATGTTGCCAAGAGACTCATGGACTTTGGTTTCCATGCCCCTACAGTATCATGGCCCGTCATTGGTACAGTAATGATTGAGCCTACTGAAAGTGAATCCAAGGAACAGCTAGACCGCTATTGTGATGCCATGTTGACCATTTATCAGGAAGCAGAAGCGATCGCCAATGGCGACATTGACCCTGAAGATAATCCGCTCAAAAATGCTCCCCATACAGCAGAATCAATTATCTGCGGCGACTGGTCTCACCCCTATAGTCGTGAGCAAGCAGCCTATCCCGCCCCCTGGACAAAAGAACACAAATTCTGGACTACCGTAGGCAGGATTAATAACGCCTATGGCGATCGCAACTTGATTTGTTCTTGTACTGGGATGGAGGCTTATAAGTAGCTGGTGTTAAGTCTCTGGAGATTTGGGGACTTGGGGACTTGGGGACTTGGGGGACAAGTGATACTTTTACTTCCCTACTTTCCTATCTCCCTACTTCCCTATCTCCCCACGTAAGGTCAGTAACTAAGATAAATAGCTAATTGGTTTCGGCGATCGCTTTAGGAAAAGTAATTAGAAATTTCTTGGGCGATCGCTGTTGCTCCATCTTTCGACAAACGTTCCGTTTTGCGCGGGGCAACTAAAGGCTGATGGAGAAAGTCCCAGTTCCCTGTAAAAAATTCATCTGGGGAGATAATCTGATGTTGAGAGTGATCTTGAATGCTGTTGAGCAGTATGGCAGCTTCCGCAAAACCTTCCCGGGTAAGGGAAACAATTGGGGTGTCGCAACATAAAGCTTCAGAAAAAGTACTATAGCCTGGTTTAGAAAATACTCTGCCACAGATGGGCATAAAGTCTAGAGGACGTAGACTTTGATCGTCGATTTTTAAGAGATTGGGCAAATCGGGAGCATTGCGATCAAAGGTAATAAATTGCCAGTCGGCAAAATGCTTTAAGTTTTCGTAGGGAATCGACTCCAAGCCTAAGCCACCAAAGGTTAATAAAATTGTCTTTTCCACAGGTGCCACTAAGTTAAACTTGTGGCGCAGTTCATCGTTAGTGAACTGAGGCTGACTACCCGTTAATCCCACGTTGGTATGGTTAGGAAAGGCGCTCATCGGCTCTGCCAAGGGCAGACGAAATAGGCGATCGCTTTGATGATAATAGTTTTCCATCCAGGCGACGATTGCCGCAAAATCCGCTCCCCAATCACGGTAAATAAAGTTCCAGCCAAAGTTACTCATCATCCAGCAAGGAATCCCCGCAGCGCGAGCAATAGGGGCTGCTAAAGCGGGAATATCTGCCAAAATTAGACCGATATTATTTTCCTTGATATATTGAGCTTCTTCCTCGATGATGTCTGCTTCCCGGCTCATGATAGCTTGCATTTTGCTCAAAGTAGCCTGACGATCCATAGTAAGGCTATCTTTTTGAATTACTCCCACATCAAAAACTCGCGGGCGATAAACAAAGTCTCCTTTGATATAGGACTGGAGCAACCATTCTGGAGCAACAGTAACTAAATTCAAGGCAATATCAGGACGTAACTGTTGCAATTTTTCGGCTACCGTCGCTGCTCGTACTGCATGACCAAAACCGTGACTAGTTACCGCAATATAAATAGTGAATTGAGCCATAAAAACACTTAATGAGAAGCACTCCCCGCCATTAAAGCATAATTGACGTTATGTAGAGTAGAGGAAGTGGGGAAATTAGGGATATGGGGAAATAGGGATATGGGGAAGCATGATCTTTTTGAGTTGTGATTGTCTTGAGCAAAATAATCGGCGGTTACTTGAGATCTAGGTAAAACAAGGTACAATTATAAATTGTGTTTAATTATCTGTAGCTCATGCCTAAGCTGAAAACCAAAAAGTCTGCTGCCAAGCGTTTTCGTATTACTGGTAGTGGCAAGAAAATCATGCGTCGCAAGGCGTTCAAAAATCACCTGTTAGAGCGTAAAAGTAAAGAGCGTACTCGCCGTCGCCTCTCTAATATGGCAGTAGTTCATGAGACTGATGAAAAAGCAATCCGCACAATGATGCCCTACAGCTAAATTTATACTTGAAATTTAGTTGTTAACATTCCCTGAAATAAGATCCAGATTAAGATCCATAAATATTAACTATGAGTAGAGTCAAACGGGGTAACGTCGCCCGCAAACGTCGTAAGAAAATCCTGAAGCTAGCTAAAGGCTTCCGTGGTTCTCATTCCAAACTATTCCGTACTGCTAATCAGCAGGTAATGAAGGCATTACGTAATGCTTATCGCGATCGCCGTAAACGTAAGCGTGATTTTCGCCGTCTTTGGATTACTCGCATCAATGCCGCAGCCAGAATGAACGGTTTGAGTTACAGCAAGTTGACTCATCAACTAAAGCAAGCTGAAGTTGGTTTAAATCGCAAAATGCTGGCACAACTAGCAATGGTAGATCCTGAAGCCTTTACCAAAGTAGTGGAAGTAGCTCAATCAGCGAATTAAATTCAAAGTTTAATTGAATGGCGATAAATCTTGTAGAGACTCGGTTTTGACTATAAAGCCGAGTTTTACAGTGTTTATCTACATCTACGATCCAGAGGTAATTATGAATCTGCAAAGAGTAGCGCTCATCGGTTCTTGCGGTGCAGGAAAGTCTACTTTAGCGGTGAACTTGGGCAAAAAACTAGATTTACCCGTAATTCATTTAGACGCTTATTATTGGCAATCTGGATGGCAGGAAACTGATGCTCAACAATGGCGACAAATAAACCAGGAATTGATTAAGGGTAATAGCTGGATTATTGACGGCAATTACGGTAGTACATTGGATATCCGTCTGGCTGCGGCAGATACAATCATCTGGCTCGATTTTAATCGTTACTTGTGTTTGTGGAGAGTGTTCCAAAGATATTTAAAATATCCTGGTAAAACAAGACCAGATATGGCAGCCAACTGCCCCGAAAGATTAACTAGAGAATTTATGCAATATATCTGGAACTTTCCCCAAGTACATCGTTCTAAAATTACCGCTAAATTAGCCAAGTATCAACAACAAGAAAATAAACAGGTTATTATTCTTCAAAACCCTAGTCAGGTATTAGATTTGCTTGAGCAATTTCACTAGCCCTTAGCCGTTAGCTTTGAGTTTAAGTTAACTGTTGTGCCTTAAGATGACCGTTTAATCGAGCTATCTATCCTGCTTGAGACATAGTGGTGTGTTGCGGATGATTAGATATGCGTGCTAGCCACGACTCAATAGCTGGATATGTGGCAAGCTGAAAACCTCCCTCATGGGCAACATGAGTATAAGCATACAAGGAGATATCGGCAATGGTTAGCGTGTCATTGACCATAAATTCGTTTTTTTCAAGGTGTTGCTCCATAACCGCCAGCGCTTTATTGCCACCCACTTGTTTAGCCTCAAATTCTTGTCGGCGCGCTTCTGGTAAGCCGAGATATTTAGCAATGAATCTAGCCACTGCAATATAAGGCTCATGGCTATATTGTTCAAAAAACTGCCACTGAAGAACATTAGCTCTTGCCCAAGAATCATTAGGTAAATAGCTACTGTCTTGTGCTAAATAGTTGAGTATGGCATTAGACTCCGCAAGACATTTTCCTGATGTCAGTTCAAGTACAGGAATTTTACCATTGGGATTTTTAAGCAGAAATTCTGCTGTTTTTGTCTCCCCTTGCAGGATATCCAATTCTATCCACTCGTGCTTAATGTCCAGATGATTCATCAGCAGCTTAATTTTGTAGCAATTACCAGACTGAATATCTCCGTAAACTCGATACACTTGCAGATCTCTTGCTGTCATAGCTAACTATCTATTTAGCTGAAAATTTGGGCAAAACTGATGTTATTCTACAAAATTTCCATTATGGTGATAAATTTGCTTGAGGGAATCAACCTAACAGCAAAATGAAATATAGGCAATATAAGCTTTCTAATTTAATCACAACAATATCTTCTTTCAGCTTAGCGATCGCTTTCCTGATAATCACTTCAAAGTCAATAGCGGCAAGGGAATGGTCGGAAATTGAATCTCAGGGAGAATTAAAAGTTGCTGTTAAAAACAATTTGCGTCCTTTAGGTTTTACCAAGGAAAATGGTAATTTAGCGGGTTTAGAAATTGATATTGCTCATAAGTTAGCGGCAGAGTTGTTAGGGGATTCCAAAGCGATCGCCTTGTTACCAGTTAAGAATCAAGAAAGATTGCAGGTAGTTCTTAAAGACCAGGTGGATATAGCGATCGCCAGAGTAGCCGTAACCACCTCCCGCAGTCGGATCGTTGATTTTAGTCCTTATTATTATCTAGACGGTACAGGCATAGTTACCAAAAATCCTCAGATTGAGAATATAGATAGCCTCCCTCTAAAAAGAATTGCCGTACTGAAAAACTCTGCCACAATTGCCGTAATTCAGTATCGACTACCCAGCGCTACTTTAATTGGGGTCGATTCTTATCAAGCCGCCTTAGAATTAATGGAAACTAATCAAGTTGATGCTTTTGCCAGCGATCGCTCGATCCTGACTGGTTTAACCCAAGAATATCCCAACTATCACCTTTTGCCAGAACGTCTATCGGGGGAGGCATTAGCGGTAGTGATGCCCAAAGGTTTGCAATACAAAGAATTACGCGCCAAAGTAAATGGCGCGATCGCAAGCTGGAAAGAATCTGGATGGCTGCAAACAAGAATTAAGTATTGGGGATTATGATGAACTTGTATCAAAACACAGAGAAGAGATCGAACAATGACTGAAAACAAAGCAAAAATCGCTATAGTAACAGGAGCAAGTAGAGGACTAGGCAAAAATACAGCTTTAGCTCTGGGAAAAAAAGGTGTCGATGTCATTGTGACCTATCACAGCAGCGCAGAAGCAGCTAATAGCGTTGTCTCTGCAATTGACGTGATGGGAGGCAAGGCTGCGGCGCTACAGCTAGATACTGCTAATACAAAAAACTTTGATGGGTTTGGAGCAAAAGTTAACCAATTACTTCAGGAGCAATGGCAGACATCACAGTTTGACTTTCTAGTTAATAATGCTGGGACTGGCATCAATAAATCCTTTGCAGAAACAACGGAGGAAGACTTTGACCATCTGATGAATATTCATCTCAAGGGGGTTTTCTTCCTCACCCAGAAACTGCTACCGATGATTAAAGATGGCGGGCGAATCGTTAATATTTCCTCTGGTTTAGCCCGCTTTACCCTGCCAGGATATTCTGCCTATGCAACCATGAAAGGGGGAATAGAGGTATTGACCCGCTACATGGCAAAGGAACTGGGGGGCAGACAGATTGCCGTTAATACGATCGCCCCAGGTGCCATCGAAACAGATTTTGGCGGTGGTGTAGTGCGTGACAATCAACAAATCAACGATTTTATTGCCTCCCAGACTGCTTTGGGTCGTGCGGGTGTACCAGATGACATTGGCGGAGCGATCGCCTCGTTACTCTCGGAAGACAACCGTTGGGTAAATGCCCAAAGAATTGAAGTCTCTGGCGGTGTGTTCCTCTAAGTGTATCAAGAAGCTTTGCTATCAAGGGAAAATAAACGCTTGCCAATTTCGGCAATGATTATTCCACAGACTAAACCAGCAATATTTGCCAGTAAATCCTTTAAGTCACAATAACGATTGACGAATGGTTGAATTAGTTCGATCGCGCCACTACAGGCAATAAAGACCAAAGCCATTAGTAGCCAATATTTCGGCTTTCTCAAGGCAGTCGGTAGCATCAAGGTAGCATAGGCGATAAAATGATGGATTTTATCCGTGCCAGGTACAGGGGGCAAAGTTGCTAATGGTCGGAGGGAAAGAATTGTGATTAAGGTCAAGATAAATATGGTGGAAAATATCCAGTACCTCCTAATGGAAGTGAGCAGTGTGTTCATTCAAAATTTTGGCAAGTTGATTTTTTAGCTCAGGTCAAGAACAAGGCTTAAACGAGAAGTATTGCGAACTCTATAACCCTACATAGCGCCGTAAGAAACTTTCCAAAGATTCCAGTTTGAGATTGAAGGTAGATTCCAAAAGAGTAATTTCGTCCCTAGTGCAGAAAAATTCATGAGCTAAGAGGGTGCGTAGAGTTCCCAAGGATTTGTTCAATTGCGGATTAATTATTCCCACACCAAAGCGTAAACCATCAAAAAGTTGCAAGGGAGGATTAATCACCATTGGCTCTTTGTTAAACAAACGAGCAAAAATACGCGGAATATCTTCTCGCTTGAGAATATCAGGGCCACCGACAGCAAAGATCCGATTTTTTGCTGCCTCAATTTTAGTGGAGGCGATCGCAATTTTCGCTAGATCATCAGTACTCACAATGGAAGAGCGATTTTGCTGCTCACCAATCGAAAAATAAATCCCCGTGTCGCGAAATCTTTCAGCTAGAGGAATTAAATTGTTGGCAAAGCCAGACGGGCGCAAAATTGTATAGTTAAGACCGCTATTGATTAGATACTTTTCGACTTCCCGCTTGGCTTTAAAAGTGGCGGAGTCTTGATAACCGCGATCTACTCCTAAGACAGAAATCAAGACAAAATGTTCGACCTTATTGGCGATCGCCTGATCAATCAAGTCAATATTGGCTCGATAATCGATGGCTTGGGCATCTCTACCACCATGACTACTGATAATGTATTTAATTCCCTCACAGGCTTTGATAATGTCTCGTTCCAGTTTGAGGTCGCCAATAAATATCTCCGCTCCGCGATCTTCTAATTCGGCAAAATGAGATGATAAACGGACGAAAGCTCTAACTGGCTCTTCTTGTTCTCTTAATTGTCTGACAATTCTACGCCCCAATGATCCTGTTGCGCCAGTAACTAAATACATTAATGCACCTACTTGTAGTATTTGAGCGATAAGCTGTGAGTAGAAAAAAACTACATTTCTCTTAAGATTTTAGAGAAAACTCCTGAGCTTGACAATTTCTAGATTCAAGCAAAATTCAGTAAGACAAAAGCAGTAGCTAAATAAATAGCTAAATATTCTTAAACTGTTTTCCCACAACATCTACTAGTAAATTTCTGGGCATCAGTCTAGGTAGATTGACAATAATTTGATTACCCAAGCCCCCCGTAACTACGGTAGATTGACCTTTATGTAAAGCTTTCAAACTCTCTTGCACCACTTTCTCTGAGGAAGCCATCGTCATGTTATTTAATGTCGAGGCAGTCTTCGGAAAATCTGCACGTGCGTAAAATTCTGACTCTGTAGGGCCAGGACATACTGCTAAAACCTTGATCCCCAAACCCCGATTTTCTGCCCACAATGCCTCACTAAAGTTCAGCACAAAAGCTTTCGTTGCCGCATAAACTGACATGTAGGGTAGAGGTTGGAAACCAGCAATGGAAGAGACATTAATAATTGCCCCATTTTTTCTCTCTTGCATCAGGGGTAAAAATAAACCTGTCAGTTCTACGACCGCAGTAATATTGAGCTGTACCATCCCCATCATCTTGCTCAAAGGGCGATCGCCAAACGCACCATAGTCGCCAAATCCTGCATTATTAATCAGAGTGTCAATGGTTAAACCCTGAGCTTGAACTGCCTCGAAAAGAAGTTTTCCTGCGGCATTGGTGGTCAAATCTTGGGGAATAACGGTGGTTTGGATTTGATAGGTGCTATTCAACTCTGTAGCCAACTTTTCTAGTCTGTCTTGCGATCGCGCTACTAAAACTAGATTGTTATTTCTGGAAGCTAATTCCCTGGCAAATGCCTCTCCAATACCCGATGATGCTCCAGTAATTAAAGCCGTTGTCATATGCTAAAAACCTGCTAAAAACCAAATGATACCTTTGTTACGGATTGTAACGCAGCTTTGACAATCTAGCAGTCACCCTCAAGATAAATCAGTTAACTCCTAAGAAACAAATTAATCTGCTTAGGCTGGGAAAGGGGAAAGGGGAAAGGGGAAAGGGGAAAGGGGAAATAGTTTCTTTCTGACATTAGGAATCCTATTCGTTAGGCGCTGATGTTACCTACTACCCACTACCCACTACCTATTACCTATTACCCACTACCTATTACCTACTACCTACTACCTATTACCCACTACCTATTACCCACTACCTAATCTGGATACCAGAACATTCCTTTAATCCCTTCAGGGTCGAGGATAAAGCCTAATCTCTGGTAAAAATTGACTACATGTGGGTCAGCAAAGAGGGTAATGTTGCTAATATCGGCGCTACGAAGTTGAGCGATCGCATATTTCATCATCGCCTTCCCCAAACCCTGATTTTGAAACTTAGGGTCAACCACCACATCCCAAATCGTGGCATTAAAAGCATGGTCGGAAGTAGCCCTGGCAAAGCCAATCAAACGGCGCTTTTTGCCGATCACTTCCCACATCGAAACCACCAAAAAACTATGGTCGATCGCTTTCTTTACCTTGCGTAGAGGACGACGCGCCCAACCAACGCGATCGCAAAGCTCTTCTAGTTCATAAAAATCGATATCTTTCTCTGTACTAAAGATAATCTGAGGTTGAGAACTACTGTCATTGTCTAAGTTAAACAGTTCTTGCTTGAGCCCAGTACTTTCAGAAGTATTAACTGCATCTGAATTACTAAATAGTTTTTTCCAAAAGACCATGCCGATGTGGCTTTAATGATTTGTGGGTTTTATTTATGATATGTCTGTTATATTAATCTATTTTCTTACCCAAAAGTATTTCTGATCATAAAAACAATTGCTGCTCTATGTTTACCTATAGGTACTTACATCCATAAGTCACTGCACTGTTCAAGACAAATTAAAGTAGATTTAGGAATCAATTCGGTTTTCTACGGCAAAATAAATAGCTTAACCATCTAGCAATCTCAAGGGTAAAATTTACATCAAAGTACATCTAGAATTCTGCTAGATTGTAATGATACGATAGGGAAATGCCATCCATAACTATCCTGAAAACACCTCATATCTATGAGCTAACTGTCCCTGTTAACGATGCTAAGAGACCTGTATTGGTGTTTGTCCATGGTTGGCTCCTTAGTCGTCGTTATTGGCAGCCATTGGTAGAGCTTTTACAGTCTGAATATCAGTGTTTGATTTATGATGCGAGGGGTTTTGGGGAATCTCAACCAGATGTTTTAGCCCCACCCTTGACCAGTTCTGAGATTCAAAGCTCTGGTGTCACAGCCACAAATGACTTGTCAAGCAACCGAAGTTACAGTTTACAGGCTTATGCCGAAGATTTGGGTTGTTTACTAGACAATCTTGCCATTAAACACGCTTGGGTAGTGGGGCATTCCCTGGGGGGTAGCGTTGCCCTGTGGGCAGCCGAGCTTTACCCTGAAGTAGTTAAAGGAGTAATTTGCCTCAACGCAGGGGGAGGAATTTATCTCAAGGAAGAGTTTGAGCGTTTTCGCCTCGCAGGTCAACAGCTAGTCAAGTTTCGACCCCGATGGTTAGCTTGTATTCCCCTCCTCAACTTAGTATTCTCCCGCATGATGGTGGCACGTCCTTTATCCTTAGCCTGGGGTCGCCAAAGGGTAATAGATTTTATTCAAGCTGATGAAGAGGCTGCCATGGGAGCATTGCTTGAATCTACCACCGAAGCGGAAGTCCATTTATTGCCCCAGTTAGTTTCTCGCCTTCAACAACCAGTTTATTTTATTGCTGGCGATCGCGATCAGGTAATGGAAATTAAATATGTCAATCATCTGGCAAGTTTTCACAGTCTGTTTGCTTCAGAGGATAGTAATGTTTTCCAAATTGATAATTGTGGTCATCTGGGGATGATTGAAGCCCCTGAGGAGGTTGCAGATATTGTGCAAGGAGTTCTAAGGAAATATCCTCATCAAGTCGGTTTCTGACCCTGAGTTCTTGCTAAATCAACTGAAACTAACTACTGTATTTCCCAAGAATTAATGATTTTCTCCACGGCGGGATAAAATTTTGCGAATTTGTCTCTTTCGGCAGTATAGATGGCGATATAGACCTGATTGTTTTTGATTGTAAAGGATTCCATTTGTTGTAGCGGCAATGAACCTTGCTGACGAGAGTAAATGACTGTTCGGGCTGGTGTTTGGCTAATCTTGGTGGGAAAATCTTCGTACAGTTTGATATTACTGCTGCCGCTCTGATTAATTCGTTCTAAGACAGTTTGACGATACTGCTCTAGATTAGTCGGTTCAGAGGACAAATGCTCTACGGCAATATAAATTTTTTCGACAAATGGGTCAGCATCGGTTTCTTTAGGAGAGGTAAAAACGACAATTTCTCCCGTAATCGGATCGTCTATTTGTCTCTGCGACCAGGTTTGGGGGTATTTAAGGGAAAACTGATAGTCTTCATTGGTATATTTAGCATCTGGGATAAAAGTGTCCTCAGAATTTTTATTTAAACCAACAAAAATAATCACCGCAGCGACAATAAAAGGAAGGGATATTAAAACCCAAATTAATTTGCCAAATGATAATGATTTAGGTGAATCCCAAAGAGTTCGTAATCGATTACGAGGTTTAACAACTGACGGTGATGGTGCTTGGGGTAAACGAAAGCCATTGGCAAAGGGGGAAGGAAAAGTAACTACATTTGGTTGCTTAAAATTCAGTTCATTCAACACTTCCGTCGCTGATTGATAGCTATGGTCAGGCTCCCGATCCACCATTTTGTTGAGGATTCCCGCTAACTCAGGTCGAATATTTGCCTTGGGAGCATTGTTTAAATTGGTCAGATTGTGAGAGGTGACTTGATTTGAGATAGCTTGAATCGATGCTGATAACTCCCCCGTCAGGGCAAAAATCATGGTTTTCCCCAAAGCATAAATATCAGCGGCAAAATCTGACTGTAAAGGTTCCCCTTGAGGGAAAAAATCGGGATTAAGTACTCGTTTCAATTCCTGATTGTCAAACAAGATGGCATTTTTGATAGCGGCAAAATTGGTGAGAAACTTCTTCCCCTCTTGATCCTGGATTAAGCTGGAGGGCTGAATGTTTAGATGAGCCATGTCCAATTCATGAATAGACTCTAAAACCCCCAAAATTTCCTGGAGCCAACTCAAGGCTTCTGCTTCGTTGATTAAGCTATGTTGCAGCTTTTGTTCTAAGGTTATGCCTTGAATATATTCCCTAACTAGATAAAATTCGCGATCGCATTCAAAAAAAGCCAATAGTTGAGGAATCTGGGGATGTTGACTTACCTTGGTGAGAATATTTCCCTGGGCTACGAAAGTTTTCAAGACTTTTTGCCAAGATTGCCCCCCTAAAACTTCATGATTATATTGCGGGTGGAGTTGCTCAATGTGGCACTGTTTAGGGCTATTGTCCGCACTATTTTTTGCCTTGTGACCGGCTAAATCTTCGGCAAGATATACTGTACTCCAGTCATTTTGACTGAGGTGCTGAACAATGCGATAGCGATTATACAGAATCTTGCCAACTATTGACTTCATTCAGGTTTTAAGATGCTCGTAGCAAGGAATAATCTTGATGGAATTCCATTGTAACTAAAACAATTTATGAACTAGATAGTTCTTGTGCCAATTTTCTAGAGTCATTACTGGCAGAGATTAATTCATCCAAGCTCGCCAATACTTCTTGACTATGAATACTGGGTCTTACCCCCAAGAAAGTAGCCCGTAAAATACCTTCAGGATCGATGAGATAGGTGTGTCGCAGGGACATGGCACCCAGCCAAGAACCATAAGCTTTGCTGACCTTACCGTCAGTATCAGCTAACAAAGGAAACTTCAAGCCTTCGGCATCGCAAAATTCCGCATGAGAATCAACATCATCCACACTAACCCCTAAAATTTGCGCGTTGCGCGCTGCATATGCCCCGAGATCCTGTTGAAAACGACGAGCTTCGATGGTGCAGCCAGAAGTAAAATCTTGGGGGTAAAAATACAGCACAACCCATTGCCCTAAATAATCATGAAGAGCAATTTCTCCATCTCCTGTATTGGTGGAGAGGCTAAATTCTGGGGCTGGCTGGTCAACAGTTGGCTGCTTTCCCCCCATCCCCCAAGCACTGGCAGTTGTGAACCCAAAAAGTAATACAGTCAGAGCAATACTGAGGCAGAATCGAATTAAAGACAAACGTTTCATAAGGGACATAAAATATGATTTACTTATCATAAGATTACAAGTAATGCTGAAACCATACCAAAAAATTAATCTGCATACATCAACTATGCTAATTATGCTGTGGTTGTAACTTGAATGTAGCTTCCCAATTATTTGTTAAGACGTTTTTGTTAAGACGTTGGAAAACGTTTGTTAAAGCAGTTGCCCCGATAAGCATATAAAGCAAGAATACGGAATTATGAGTACAGATTTGATTGCACCTCATGGTGGTGAGCTAATAAATCGCCTGGCTAGCGCCGCAGAAAAACAAGATTTTTTGACCAAAGCAGATTCCTTACCTAGAGTTAAGCTGGACGAAAGAGCCACTTCCGATTTAGTCATGATTGCGATCGGTGGTTTCAGTCCCATTAGCGGCTTCATGGGTCAGGATGATTACTTAGGAGTGGTCAAAGAAATGCGTCTGGCTAGTGGTGTGCCTTGGTCAGTACCAGTGACCCTTTCGGTGACATCGGGCGTGGCAGAACCGCTGACAATTGGCAGTCTGATTCGTCTTGATGACCCTGAAGACAACTTCATCGGCGTTTTGCAGCTAACAGAAAAATATACCTATGATAAGCAATTAGAAGCGGAAAACGTCTATCGCACCACTGACAATGAGCATCCAGGGGTTAAGGTGGTTTACGATCAGGGGGAAATTAATCTTGCTGGTCCTATTTGGTTATTAGAGCGGGCCGATCATCCTCAGTTTCCTGCATATCAGATCGATCCCGCCGCATCCAGGGCTATGTTCCAAGAGAAAGGGTGGAAAACCGTGGTGGGATTCCAGACCCGCAATCCCATTCACCGCGCTCACGAATACATTATCAAATGTGCTTTAGAAATAGTTG
Organism: Cyanobacteriota bacterium; assembly: GCA_046050865.1. GTDB lineage: Bacteria > Cyanobacteriota > Cyanobacteriia > Cyanobacteriales > Xenococcaceae > Waterburya. The sequence continues at coordinate 10,374 of JBJOPG010000016.1, read as the reverse complement.
ATGGTCTGTTTCTTCATCCTCTGGTGGGAGCAACCAAAAGTGATGATATTCCTGCGGATGTCAGGATGCGCTGCTATGAGATTATGATCGCCAATTATTTTCCTCAAGACCGTGTAGTACTGGCAATTAATCCTTCCGCAATGCGCTATGCAGGACCAAGAGAGGCCATTTTCCATGCTTTAATTCGGAAAAACTACGGCTGCACCCACTTTATTGTTGGTCGCGACCATGCAGGGGTAGGGGACTACTATGGAACCTACGATGCTCAAGAGATCTTTGGTGAATTTACCCCAGAAGAATTAGGCATTACGCCGCTGAAATTTGAACACGCTTTTTACTGTACCCGTACAGAACAAATGGCGACCGCCAAGACTAGTCCGGCAACGAAAGAAGAGCGAATTCATCTATCGGGAACTAAAGTTCGTGCTCTGCTGAGAGAAGGCAAGACTCCTCCTCCACAGTTTTCTCGTCCTAAAGTTGCTGAAGAATTAGCTAGAGCAATGAAGGATAGTTAATCAGTTAATAACTTAACTAAAAAATCACTAGTTTTATAGGGATTTAGGGATTTAGGGATTTAGGGATTTTTATCCTTTAGGACTAGCTTCGCGTCGCGGATTTAGGGCTGTGGGGCAAAGTCAGGCAATTTGTTACCCTATCTCCCCATCTCCCCATCTCTATCCATAACCAGCAATTTGACATTTAATGATATTTACCGGCTATTAATTGATAGGCTGATCTTATAGATTTCTCTACCCTAGTAGCTAATATGGGACTTGACCGCCGAACTTTTCTCCAGCAGGCTGGACTAGCTTTGTTTACTTGGGGAGCAACTGAAGCTGGAATTTCTTCTCTGGCAAATCATCACCCTCTAGCTGTTTCCCTCAAAAACTATCAGCAAACTCTGGCACAATCAACCAGTCGCAAACTAGCTTTACTAGTGGGCATTAATCATTATTCTGCTCAGGATGATCTAGCAGGTTGTCTCATGGACGTGGAGCTACAGCGGGAATTGCTGATCCATCGCTTTGGTTTTAAAGCCAGTGATGTGCTAACTTTATGCGATCGCCAAGCCACTAGGGAAAATATTGAAACAGCTTTTCTAGAACATCTCACTCAACAAGCGAAACCTGATGATGTAGTAATGTTTCACTTTAGCGGCTATGGAGGTCAGGTAAAAATGCCCCTGATGGCTGAACTAAAGACCATACCAGAAAACAAAGGAATAGCCCCTAGAGATAGCTTTCAATTGGCTAATAGCTTTGTTCCCGCCGATGGACTATCTTCTACCAAAAAAAATCTTTTTGCCAATAATATTCTCCAGGAAACTCTCCTGGTATTAGCGCAAACTTTATCTACATCCAAATGCACTTTTGTTCTGGATACTAGTTTTCATGCATCTTTGCCCAGCAGACATGGTAGTTTCCAGGGGCGTTCCCTCTCCCAAGTAGCGGACAATCTGAGTTCCCAGGAGTTGGTTTTTCTCTCCCAGCTCCAGAATGATTTTGCCAACAAGGGCTTGAAGCCCAGCAAGAAATTTTTGACTTTCCCTGGAGTAGTGTTATCTGCTGCCAGTAACAACCAAATAGCGGTTGAAAGACATTGGGATGGTTTTAGCGCCGGACTGTTTACTCAGGCATTAACCCAATACCTCTGGCACATCACCCCTAGTCATAAAGTACAGGTGGCTCTGGCTCGCGCAGCAGAAAGTGTCGAACAGGTTATGGGCAGACAACAACAGCCAACCCTCAGTCATCCCGATCAATCGGCGATCGCTTATTATTTTAATCTTGGGGACGCCCCAAATGGATTGGGGATCATCAGCAAAGTAGACAAAAGCAATCATGCTGAGGTCAAGCTTTTAGGTTTACCCGCCAATATCATCAATAGCTATGGGATCAATTCCTGTTTTAGTCTAGTATCTACTTCTGAAGATTTAACCCCACAACTTCAAGTCAAGTCTAAGACAGGTTTGATTGCTAAAGTCGATGCCATATCTAGTCTGGAACCACTTCAGATCGGACAGTTAATCCAGGAGTCGATCCGCATCTTTCAGCGCAATTTAAGCTTGAATTTAGCTTTAGATGCTGATTTAAATCGCATTGAACGAGTCGATGCCACCAGCGCCCTTGCCAATATTCCTGCCATCAATTCTGCTGTAGTTGCCAAAGAACAAAATGCTGACTGCTTGATCGGCAAGGTTTTTACAGAAATTGACTCTACGGTATTAACATCCAATATTCTTAATGCCGATCCTAGTAATCAACCCTTCGCCTACGGTCTTTACACTGCGGGGGGCGATTTAATTGGCAAGACGACGGGTACAGCGGAAGAAGCGGTAAAAGTTGCCCTAGCTCGTCTACGTCCTCAGTTTGATAATCTATTAGCAGCCAAGTGGCTAGAGTTAACGAGTAATGAATTTTCTTCCAGGATTCAAGTCAGTGCCAACCTTCTCACCCCAGAGATTAAATCTCCCCTCTGGCAACGCTCAACCTTAGTCGCCACCAATAAACTCTCCTCACCCAAAAAAACTCTTTTCTCCCCGAATCCTGCGACTTTGGAACTGACGAACAATGTCCCACTAATTCCCAAAGGCACTGAAATCAGACTGAATTTAGGGAATATAGGCGATCGCCAACTATATACCATTGTCTTAGGTACTGATGCCCAATGCAATCTAAATGCCCTCTATACTCCAGCCAGCTCCTCTACGGTAGAAGGAATTGTTAGATTGGAAGAAATGGCGATCGCTCCCCAAGGAGAATTGGTTTTACCCCCCAGTGAGGATTCTTGGAAATGGAAGGTTTCCGAAGCCCCAGGTATTAACACGCTCTATGTTTTATTATCGATTCAACCATTTACGGAAACTCTTAAAGCTTTCGCCAGTCAGCAAAATTTCAAGCTGGATCAACAGCAGGTTCTGAACGTGACTAATCCCCTAGAAGTGATTAATGCGCTCATGCAGGATTTACACAATACTAGTGCCGTTGCTGCGGAACTGTTGCCGAACGAAGATGTCTATGCTTTAGCTGTCAATAGCTGGGCAACGCTAAAATTCGTTTATGAAGTCACTAGTTCTTAAGGCGTTGCTGATTTAAAGTATACCACAAGGGTACAACGTGAAACCGAAAAGTAATCTGTACGTAGCTATTAGCTCTAAGCTATTAGCTTTAAGCTAATGCAAGCAACTGATATTGTTATTTTGTCGAATGGTCCTGGAGAGGTGGCAACCTGGGTACGTCCTGTGGTTAAAGCTTTAGCACAGGTCTTTGCTGATGATCTAGCCAGCATCAGAATTTCGGTGTTATTGTCTCCTTGTCCCCATAGTACGGGGAAAGAAGCGGCGATCGCTTCTGGCTACCAAGAAGTAGATCGGGTACTCCCCGCAGCGGAATTTTGGGCTTTTTTGCTCTGGGGCAAAACAAAAGATAACTGGCAGTGGCATCAGCGGGGCATAGTGGTATTTCTCGGAGGCGACCAGTTTTATACCGTGGCGATCAGCAAGCGTTTAGGTTACTCCAGCTTAATCTATGCTGAATGGGATGCTCGTTGGTATCGTTTTGTTGATCGCTTTGCCGCCATGAATCAAAAGGCGATCGCCCAAGTCCCTAAGTCTTATCAACCCAAGTTTTCTCTGGTGGGGGATTTAATGGCGGATGTGGCATTGGAGGTTAAACAATCACAACCCGATTTGTCAGCACCCCTAGTGGGTCTACTCGTCGGCTCTAAGCCTGCCAAACTAGCTCAAGGAGTTCCTTTGTGTTTGGCGATCGCGGAAAAAATTCAGCAACAGCTACCCGAAGTCAACTTCATGATTCCCGTGGCGCCAACTTTAGATTTAACTACTCTAAGTAATTATGCTAGTCCACACCATAATCCACTGCTCCCAGTTTTGGGAAATATAACGGCAGAGCTAATGCACTCCCCACCTAATTCCCCCTATTTAATCACTTCTGGAGGAACCAAAATTGAGCTGATCACTGAATTCCCCGCCTACCAAAACCTAGTCAACTGTCAACTATGCCTGACTACTGTTGGAGCAAATACTGCCGAATTGACCGCCTTGCGGGTGCCGATGATTGTGTTACTGCCAACTCAACAACTGGATGCCATGCGTTCATGGGATGGACTTCCAGGCATTCTGGCTAATCTACCGGGGGTGGGGACAATATTTGCCAAACTGATCAATTGGCTCGTGTTAAGGCAAGGTCGCTTGTTTGCTTGGCCCAATATTTGGGCAGGAAGTGAGATTGTCCCTGAATTAACGGGCAAGTTAACACCAGACACCGTAGCACAACTGGTTCTCCACTATCTGCAACATCCCGAGGAACTGCAAACAATGAGCGATCGCCTGAATGCTGTTCGCGGACAAACTGGTGCAACGCTACAGATCGCAGATATAATAAAACAAGAAATAACCAAAATTTAACAATCATCTGAATAACACGGTAGTTTTTAGCTATACTCAGCTATAGGATGTAGGGAAAAGATTGACTACCTTGTCAAAGATTGTTCTTCGAGGTTATATTCAGGTTAATATTTGGTAGGATAACTGCTCAGCAATTTAGCGGTCGCGTAATAATAGTAGTCGGAAGAATGAGAATTCAACTGGTTTCGCCCCTAGAAATAGTTAAGCCAACTGTTGTCTAGAGCAAATGAAATCCGACCGCATTCCCATAAAGACATTAATCGGCTCGTTTTTTACACTGTATTGCAATATGTTTGATTAAAACGTATTTTGCAGATTGTTACTGTTCCATTTGTTAAAGCTCCATTGTTTAATTGCCTGAAAAAGCTCTGCTTATGAGACTTAACCGCTAGTATGGTTCAGTAGTACATCAGAGAGCATGAGGTGTTATGTACACCTGGTAAGGATGCATTTAACGCTTAAATTATTGAGACTCTAGCGTCCCTAGACGCAACCTAAAAGCACTGCTTTCCATGGTCGAGAACTAATTAATATAACTAATTCAATGGGCTGTCTGAGGTAATCGTTTTGACTACTTCTGAACCAAGAATGTTTAAAGGTTTAGTTTAACCACATTTTTGACGAGAATTAATGAGCAGAGTTAGAGTTCTGCATCAAACAAGTAAATAGCCGAATTCATCAGCAAAGATGCTCAAATAAATTTAGCCTATGATATTTTTAGCAGTTTATAGCTAGATATCTGGGGGAAACTAGTTTATTTCTATTTCGTTAGGTTTTTGCTTTGATCATCACCAGAAAATAAATAATCAACCATTTCTCAATCAATGGATTGTGTGGTTTTAAGACAGGCTTATTGATAATTAGCCAACAGAATTTTTGAGGAAAATTAATGCCAAAACAGATAATTATTGCAGAACAACACCACATCGCGGCGGTTTTCTGGGAAGAACAAATTCAAGAGTTAATTGTTGCTACGGGGCATCAACAGGTAAGCGACATTTATCTTGGTACAGTCGAAAATGTGATTCCTGGGATTGATGCAGCCTTTGTGAATATTGGCAATAGTGAACGCAATGGTTTTATTCACGTTACAGATTTAGGTCCTTTGCGTCTGAAAAGAAATGCTGCTGCCATTACTGAGCTACTAGCCCCTCAGCAAAAAGCTTTAGTTCAGGTAATGAAAGAGCCGACGGGGAATAAGGGTCCTCGACTGACAGGTAACATTACTCTTCCTGGTCGTTACTTAGTCTTAATGCCCTATGGCAAGGGAGTAAAACTGTCTCGTCGTATTGCCAATGAAAATGAGCGAAGTCGTCTTAGGGCCTTGGCAATTCTGATTAAACCCCCTGGTATGGGCTTATTAATTAGAACGGAAGCGGATGGCAAAGCCGAAGAAGCCATCATGGAAGATTTGGAATTTTTGCAAAAGCAGTGGGAATCAATTCAGTATCAGGCAAACTATGCCAAACCCCCTGTCCTGCTCAACCGCGATGATGATTTTATTCAGCGAGTATTAAGAGATACCTACTCTGCCGAAGTTAACACCATTATGATCGACTCCTCCTCAGGGGTAAAAAGAATCAAACAGCAGTTGGCTAACTGGAGTAGTGGGCGTTCTCCGCAAGGAGTGTTTATTGATTATCATCGAGAACCCCAGCCAATTCTCGATTACTATCGCATCAATGCTGCCATTAAAGAGGCGTTGAAACCTAGAGTGGAATTGCCTTCTGGTGGATATATCATCATTGAACCAACCGAAGCCTTAACAGTTGTTGATGTCAATTCAGGCTCCTTCACCCGTTCGGCAACCTCTAGGGAAACAGTATTGTGGACTAATACCGAAGCTGCCACAGAAATTGCTCGTCAATTACGCCTCAGAAATATTGGTGGGGTAATTGTGGTGGACTTTATCGATATGGATTCCCATCGAGACAAAATTAAGTTGCTAGAACACTTTAACAACAGTCTTAAAGGGGATAAAGCTCGCCCTCAAATAGCCCAATTATCGGAGCTTGGCTTAGTGGAGCTAACTCGTAAGCGCCAAGGCAAAAATGTTTATGAGTTATTCGGTCAGGCTTGTCAGACCTGTGGTGGTTTGGGTCAAATTGCTCATTTGCCAGGGAAACAAGAAGCAGAAGCCTTAGAAATGTCGCCGATGGTTGCCCCCAGCCTCCTACGTGAACCAGTCAATAGTATTCGTCCTGTGATTTCTGCCCCTACTGAAAGACCAGAAAAAATCACGATTGGGACTAAAAATACCCCCCTTAGTGTCGGGCAAGATGATGATGGGGAACAACCAGCAGATTTAATTAATCACCCCAACTATCAAGAGCAAGGTGCCAATGGCAATGGTCGCCGCCGTCGTCGCAGTCGTCGCAATGACCTTTTGATTAAGGAGGAATTGATCGAACAAGAAGTTAGATCAAATGATGAAAATCTAGATCAGGCGACCGATAATCACGAGGAAGAACGTAAATCTCGTTCTCAATCGCGATCGCCCCGTCGAGATGAGGCGAGTCTGGAAAAAGTTATTGTGGAGATGAACGATCTTGAACAAGAAATTTATGCTTTGATGGGAGTTTCGCCTCTGGTGTATGCTGACCAAGCCGCCACAGATCCAAAATCGGTTTTGGTCTATGTGAAGAAGCCAGGAGAAGAACTAACGGAACAGGAACTGGCAATAGAGACAACTGGTAATGGCAAAACAGAACCAGGCAAAACCAGTAAGAAACTGAAAACTAGAGGTAAAAAACCTAAGGTCAAAGCTGACCTTGAAGCGGAAGCTTTAGAGGAATCTGAAGCATTGGGTCAAGTATTGACTCAGCAAGAAGTGCTAGAGGAACTTGAATCAGTATTACCAGCAGTAATAACCAAGCAAGAAACAGTGGAAGCAGAAACTTTTGAAGCCATAGAAGAACCTGAGACAGAAGGAACAGAAGAGACGGAAGAGGCAGAAGAGGGAGAAGTCAAAAATGGTCGTCGCCGTCGTCGTCGTCGTTCATCCGCTCCCAGAGAAGCGAAGATTTAGAGATCAGAGGAGTTCATAGAGAGCTATGTTACATTCCTATGAATAACCGACGTTCCTCAAAGTAAAGAAGTAGGGAAGTAGGGATAGTTATTGAGGATTGATTCCCCAAGTCCCCAAGTCCTCATAACATAGCCTCTCAAGCACTTACAGGTACGTAACATCAGTGAATAAATCTGATTTTGATCATTCTTTGCTGACAGCACTGACGCAATTTACTACTCAAGATACTTTGGTTGCTGGAGTGGATGAAGTCGGTCGAGGTGCCTTGTTTGGTTCAGTAGTAGCAGCAGCAATTGTCCTGCCAATCTCTGCTATACCTCAGCTAATTGAGCTAGGGGTCAAAGATAGTAAAACCTTGTCCCCTTTAAAACGGCAAAAATTGATTCAGCCCATCAAAGAGTTGGTCACAGGGTGGCAAGTTAGCTCTGCTACTGTTGCGGAGATCGATGAGCTAAATATTTTGCAAGCTTCTCTGTTGGCAATGAGGCGATCTGTCTTGAATTTACCTGTGACTCCTGATCTTTGCCTGGTAGACGGTAATTTTCCCATCCCCAATTTAAGTCTGTCGCAAAAAACGGTAATCAAAGGAGATTTGCGATCGCCAATAATTGCGGCGGCAAGTATCCTGGCAAAAGTATGGCGAGATGAACTAATTACTAACTTGGCTCTTCAGTATCCTGAATATGATTTGGCACGGAATAAAGGCTATCCCACAGTTAAACATCGTTTAGCGATCGCTCGCTCGGGAATTACCCCCGAACACCGTCGCTCTTTTAAATCTTGTCAGGAGAAATTAGTAGAATAGTAGAAATTAGCAACAACTAAAAACCCAAATCAGGGGTTAGTTTAGCGGCAGACTCGATCTCAGGCTGAATTTCTTGGGATGCCCAAGCAACATAATCCTGTACCAATTGAGTCATTAATTTCTGCTTCATTCTACCCAAAACACTTTTAAGTAGAGCATTTCCTGTACGTTCTAAAAATGCTTTTGGGGTAAAGATTAAAGCAGTAGGCAATTCGACTCCCACTTCTAGATCCGCCTGTCCTTCGAGGGTAGTTTGTCCGTTCTGTTGGTGGGGATACAAAACCCCTTTTAACTTCAGGGTGAAACGATTATTAATATAGTCAATCCCTTTGATTTGACAACCTTCCGACTTCAAATAGACACTACTTCTCGATCCAGACCAGACTTTAAGCTGTACAATTGGCTGAAAATGGTATATTTCCATAAAGTTGATCGGTCGCATCTTTAGTTCATATAAATCATCAGATATCTGTTTAATAAACTGGGGTTCTGCGATCGCCTTGACTAATCTCGCTGGTTGACGGAGATAGTGTTGGATGGGCGTTGCTTTGTTTTCGACTAATATCTGAACCGATTCCGAAGCGCTAAAACTTACGTACATTGCCTAAAACTATTGAAGTTCTCTAGTTGTTGATCGATTTTAAGTTACATTTCATGGATATCTAGTTTACACATGAACAAATGCTACTTTTATTATACTTTTATGTCGTGAAGTTATAGTTTTTATGCAGCTGTCTCTTGCTTATCTTGGCCCTACAGGAACCAATTCCGAAGCTGCCGCTCTGGCATATTCAGTTTGGTTATCGAACAATCAACAGCTATCGACAACCTTGAAACCTTATCCCAGTATTCCTTTAGCAATGCAGTCCGTCATTAAGGGGGAGGCTGATCGAGCAGTGGTACCGATTGAGAATTCCATTGAAGGTAGTGTGACGGTAGTTTTGGATACCCTCTGGCGATCACCGACACTTCAGGTACACCAAGAATTAACCCTACCGATTTTTCATGGGTTGTTATCCTATGCTAATTCTCTAGAGGAGCTTAAAACCGTCTACTCCCATCCTCAAGCTTTGGCACAATGTCAGCAGTGGTTGGAAAACAATTTGCCTCAGGTACAACTTGTGCCGACGAAATCTACTACGGAAGGAATTCAGCTGCTAAAGGAGGATCTAACCGCAGCGGCTATTTCTGCCCCCAGAGCCGCTAAAATCTATGAAACACCACTATTAGTAGCAGATATCAAAGATAGCCCCGACAACTGCACCCGTTTCTGGATTGTAAGTTCTCCCTCCAGCGATGAGTCTGATGACATGGCGACCTTAATCTTGCAGGGCAGTCATTTGGCTTTAGCTTTTAGTTTGCCTCAAAATGCCCCGGGAGCGTTGGTTAAAGCCTTAGAAATTTTTGCTAGTAGAAATATCAATCTGAGCAAAATTGAATCTCGTCCCTCAAAGCGCTCTTTAGGGGAGTATATTTTCTTTATCGATCTAGAAGGTAGTTCCCATGATCAACAGATAACAGAGGCATTAGCTGATTTATCAGCCTGTACGGAAGTATTGAGAGTGTTTGGAAATTATAATCTCTTACCAATATCGGCTTAGTTCTAGCTCTGGTGTGAATTTGAATTTGTGAATTGGATTTTCTCAGGCTCTTGAATTGCTAGTTGTTAACATTTCGTCTTAAACATCAGACTAAATCAGCGAATTCCGAATTCCGAATTCCGAACTAGTCTAATCCTCTAAAGCATCTTTGAGGGCGGTTCTGGCGGCTAAATGACTACGGGTAGAACTCAAGATCTCATGCTCTCTTTCCAGGCGCTCTAGAGTATCCTGCATTTCTAATAGAGCCTGTTGTTCTGAGGCGACACCATATAAATTGCTTGCTACCCAGTAGGATAGTTCTGTGGGAGAACTAGGTAGATCATCGGGAAGTTCGATTTTTTGACTGGTTAATTTAGCAGAAAGGTGCACCACATCTCTTAGTAACTCCTCCACCTCTGTTGCCATAGGACCAAGATCTTCGGTGGCGGGTTGATCCTCAATCCATTCCACTAAGCCGACACGATAGGGCTTCTCGCGGACATATTCTAAAACCCTAAATCTTTGCTGACCAAAA
>JBJOPG010000015.1:0-32315 GCA_046050865.1 Cyanobacteriota bacterium | reverse complement strand
CACATAGCTGCAATCTGGAATTTTATTCATCACTACAATGCAACCAGGCGGCTAAAACTTGGACTTCCCTAGTTCTTCCTTTCCTTCAGGGCACTACCATCGCAATTTCTCGTTTTCGTCTGCATGTTGGACTAGCAAAGGACTATGGATACAATAAAATTTCAGAAAAGTGGGTTGAAACGAACGAAAAGGCTCCAGAATACTATGACATGCCGCTCCAGGTTCTGAAAAAGTTTGGTCTAAATCAAGATCAGACAAATCGAAGACCAAAAGATAAAAATAAAGGCAAGAGCGGCAACGTATTTCTTCAACCCGATGGTAAGCCGGAAGGGAATTTTAACCCAACGGGAAACATTCCCTGTTATTTATTTCAGCTAGATGCAGACAATGGTTATGTTTTCCACCAATATTGGTTTTTCTTTGGCTATAACCCTTCTCTAGTGGGAATTGACCTCAGCCACCAAGGTGATTGGGAAGATTACACCGCAGTAACGAAAGACGGTGAATTGGTTGGTGCTATTCTCACTGCTCACGGCAAAAGAACTTGTTACAAGCTAGATCGACTAGAGACGGATGGAAAACAGATACAGGTGTATGCTGCTTTGGGAACCCATGCTATGTATCCTCAAGAAGGTCTATTTGGTAAATTTGGTACTGATAAGACCAGAAGAGGCGGTTATGTGTGGGACACATCGCAAAATATTGAAATCTTGTCGCAACAGGGTTGGCGAGATTATGCTGGTGCCTGGGGAGAAGTTGGAGAACTAGCGGCTACAACTGGGCCATTAGGTGCTTGGTACAAAAGAATTCCTGGAAATTTTCTGAGTTGATTTTGATTAGAGAATAGCACTTGAGAAGCATAAAATCAGATACTTGTTTTCCCTATTCGTGCAAAAGATCTACAGAACACAAATCATGAATCTTAAGTTTGGGCGAGAAATATGTAATAATTTGGCGATTTCCCTTCGGGAACGCTCCGCGATTGGCTCCGCCACGCCTTTGGCGATCGCCAAATCGAGAGAATGGCTAGTTACTAATGGTATTGGCGGTTATGCTTCAGGAACAATATCTGGTGTATTGACTAGACGCTATCATGGTTTACTGATCGGAGCCTTAAACCCCCCTGTCGCCAGAACTTTACTTCTAACAAAACTGGACGAAACTGTTAATTACAACGGGCAATCTTACGATTTAGCCGCTAATCTTTGGGCAGATGGCACAGTTGCCCCCCAAGGTTATCTAAATATCGAAAGTTTTTATTTAGAAGGGACAATCCCCGTTTGGAATTTTGCTTTTGCGGATGGGTTACTGGAAAAACGACTCTGGATGCAGCAGGGAGAAAATACCACTTATATCCGCTACACCTACCTGCGAGGTAGTCAGCCTTTAGCTTTGTCTCTCAAAGCATTAGTTAACTATCGCGATCATCACAGCAAAACTGAAGGTAGATCGCTTTTTGCGATCGCTCCTGATAGAGAGAAAGGCTTAAAGATTAAAGCTTTTACTGATGCTGCAAGTTTATATTTATTGCCGACCCAAAGCAGCCAAAACCATAACTTTAGTTGGTCAATCAAAAATACTTGGTATCGAAATTTTGCCTTAGCAGTAGAAAAATATCGAGGCTTAGACGATCACGAAGATCATCTGCTTGCTGCCATTGGCAATATTACCCTACAGCCAGGAGATTCGATAACTATTATTGCTAGTACGCAAGAAGTATGGGATGAGGGCAAACAAGAACATGAAAAACATCAACACGAACAAAAATTAATTAGTCTTTTCTATGCTCAGAATCAACTAGAAACTGCCCCAGAATGGATTGAACAGTTGGTTTTAGCAGCAGATCAGTTTATTGTAGATCGCCCCTTAACCGATAATCCCGCAGGAAAAACAATTATTGCGGGCTACCCTTGGTTTACTGATTGGGGAAGAGATACCATGATTGCCTTACCAGGATTAACCATCGCTACAGGGCGCTATGACATTGCCAAAACTATTCTTTGCACTTTTGCCAAGTATGTAGATCGCGGAATGTTACCCAATGTCTTTCCCGATGGGGTCGAAACTCCTGAATACAATACTGTAGATGCTACTCTGTGGTACTTTGAGGCGATCCGTGCTTACCATGAAGCCACAGGCGATCGAGAATTACTGGCTGAATTATTTCCTTTACTAACTGAAATTATTGATTGGCATCTCAAAGGCACTCGCTACAACATCAAAATGGATCATGATGGTTTACTCTATGCTGGCGAAACGGGGGTACAGCTTACTTGGATGGATGCCAAAGTAGGAAATTGGGTAGTTACACCCCGCATCGGCAAACCTGTAGAAGTAAATGCCCTTTGGTATAATGCGTTAACTTGTATGGTCTATTTTTCAGAGATTTTGAATAAATCTGACCGTAAATATCAGGAAATGGCAGATAAGACGCGATCGCATTTCGCTAAATTCTGGTACGAAGAGGGTGGTTATTGCTACGACGTAATTGATTCTCCTAATGGCAACGATCCTAGTTTTCGCCCTAATCAAATTTTCGCCGTGTCATTACCTTGTAGGGGCGAACCGCCGTTCGCCCTTACACGATCGCCCCTAGAACCATCACAACAAAAAATGATAGTAGATAAGGTAGGACAAAAATTACTGACTTCTTATGGATTGCGGTCTTTATCTATTGAACACGCCAATTATGTGGGAATCTATGAAGGAGATCAATTACAAAGAGATGGTAGTTATCATCAGGGAACTACTTGGGGTTGGTTAATTGGTCATTTTGTCCAGGCTCATCTGCAAGTCTATAACAATCCTAAACTGGCTCATAGTTTTCTTTTACCAATAGCAGATCATTTACAGGATGATTGTATTGGCAGTATCAGCGAGATTTTTGATGGGGATGTGCCATTTACCCCCAGAGGTTGTTTTGCCCAGGCGTGGAGTGTAGCAGAAGTGCTAAGAGGATGGTTATTGACTAACTCTTCTAAAAGAAGAATGCTTTAAAGGTGGGCGATCGCTCGCAACTATGAAAGCGATCGCTCTACATAGCCCCTATATGGTTCTCCAGCGATGTGCTTAAATCTATCGCTGTCATCTTTCCACACCGCGCAATAAATAGCTAAAAAACACAGATTACATTACCTTCATATACAATGAAGTCTCCAAAATGTATTGTCCCAAATGTGAGGATTAGTTTTCAATGCGTGCCTTATTAATTTATCCCGTTTTTCCGCAAACCTTTTGGTCTTATGACAAAATCCTCGAATTAGTCGATCGCAAAGTATTATTACCCCCCTTGGGAATGCTGACCGTAGCAGCTATTTTGCCTCAAGAATGGGAATTTAAGCTGGTTGATCGCAATATTCGTGACGTGACGGAAGCGGAATGGGCATGGGCAGAGGTGGTCATTTTTTCTGCCATGATTGTCCAGAAGCAGGACATGTTGGAGCAAATTGCCGAAGCTAAAAGACGAAATAAATTAGTTGCTGTGGGTGGGCCATATTCTACATCCTTACCCGATGAACCCAAGGCGGCGGGGGCAGATTTCTTAATTTTGGATGAGGGAGAAATTACGTTACCCTTATTTGTTGAGGCGATCGCCAGAGGAGAAACTAGCGGCACTTTCCGCTCTGCTGAAAAACCTGATGTGACCATCACTCCTATACCTCGTTATGATCTATTGGAGCTTGATGCTTACGATTCGATGTCAGTGCAGTTTTCTCGCGGTTGTCCCTTCCAATGTGAGTTCTGCGACATTATCGTACTGTATGGTCGTAAACCCCGAACTAAAGATCCAGCCCAGCTCCTCAAAGAATTAGACTATCTCTACGAATTAGGTTGGCGACGTTCCGTCTTTATGGTGGATGATAACTTTATTGGTAATAAGCGGAATGTTAAGCTTCTCCTCCAAGAATTGAAGACTTGGCAAGAAGACCATCAATATCCCTTTGACTTTAATACCGAAGCCTCTGTTGATTTGGCTATGGATGAAGAATTGATGGAGTTAATGGTGCAGTGTAATTTTAATGCGGTCTTCTTAGGCATTGAAACTCCGGATGAATCTAGTCTTCAGCTAACTAAAAAGTTTCAAAATACCCGCAATTCTCTTGCTGATACAGTAGATAAGATGATTCGGGCGGGATTGCGTCCCATGGCAGGATTCATCATTGGTTTTGATAATGAGAAAAAAGGCGCCGGCACCAGAATAATTGATTTTGTCGAAGAAGCAGCAATTCCCACTGCTATGTTTGGAATGCTTCAAGCTTTACCTTTGACTGCTCTGTGGGAACGTTTAGAAAAGGAAAATCGTTTACGAGACAATACCAGAAAAGACATCAACCAAACTACCTTGATGAATTTTGTGCCCACTCGCCCCATCGAAGATATTGCCCAAGAATACATTGAGACTTTCTGGACATTATACGAACCTAAAAGGTATCTAGATCGGGTCTATCGCTGCTTTCTCAAGTTGGGTACTCCTAAACATCAAGCCCCGGGGAGTCTGCCTACCTGGGTGGATCTTCGTGCCTTGGCAATTGTCGTCTGGCGACAGGGATTTAAACGAGATACCCGCTGGAAGTTTTGGCATCATTTGTTTAGCATCATTCGTCATAACCCAGGTGTTTGGGAACATTATTTGACTATGTGCGCCCACAATGAACACTTCTTGGAGTATCGTCAAATTGTCCGTGATGAGATTGAAGCACAACTAGCTGAGTTTTTGGCATTAGAGCAAGAATTTAAGCAGACTACTCCTGAAAAGCTAGATGCAGTTGCTTAATTTAGAACTAAAGCGATCGCTTTTCTGTTGATTTGAATTCAAAAGCGATCGCTTTTAAGATTTAAAGTGGGGTTTTAACCAAAAGATTTCCCAATTAAATTAGAAACTTTTACCAAACTTGTTGCTAAAAAACTCGACAAACAGTTTTATTTTGGTATTCAAATGTCGATTTAGAGGATAAAGCAGACAAAGAGCGATCGCTGGCGGTTGATAATCGGGTAAAACAATCACTAGGGTCTTGAGTTCTAATTCCCGTTTAATAATAAAAGTAGGTAGTAAAGCTATCCCTAAACCCTCGATCGCAGAATCCTTTAATACTTCGCCGTTATTGGAGCAGAGTACTCCCTTGACTGTTATCTGATATTCTTGATCGTCATGATTTAATTGCCATTGGTTGCCTGTAACTATTTGTCCGTAATGTAAACAGGAATGTTTTGTTAGTTCATGAGGAGCTTTTGGCACACCGTGTTTTGCTAGATAATCTGGAGAAGTACAAAGAACTCTGGGGGCAGGAGCGATCTCTTGGCAAATTAAACTAGGGGAGGTTTCTGGCGGAGCAATTCTGATGGTCACATCATACCCCTCAGCAATGGGATCGATAAAGCGATCATCTAGAGTTAACTGTACTTGTAATTCTGGATATTGAGCGCCGAACTTGGCGATCGCCTTACCAAGATACAAAGTTCCAAAAGACATCGGCGCATTGATTTTCAAGGTTCCTTTGGGTTCAGTCTGTAGCTCGGATACTGCAACTTCCGCTGCTTCTATTTCTCCTAAGATATTCAGACATCGTTCATAAAAAGCTAATCCTGTAGGAGTGGGGTTAACTTGACGGGTACTTCTTTGTAGTAACTGGACATTTAATTCATTCTCTAAGTTAATCACTAACTTGTTCACTGTTGATCGCGATAGTCCCATTTTTCTCGCTGCCGCTGCAAAACCTCCTGACTGTACTACCTGAGTAAAGGCTTTCATACTGGCAAACTTATCCATAAAATTATCAGAATAGATTGTAGAAAATATCGATACAATATGTCTCTTAAATATCATATTGTCTTAGTTTAAAAGACAAATTAGAATAAATATATCTAAGACAAGGAGGTAAAACCAAATGATTACAATTCGTCCCCAAGATCAAAGAGGTGTTGCTGATTTTGGTTGGTTAGATAGCAAACATAGCTTTTCCTTCGGCAATTATTATGATCCCGAGCAGATGGGTTTTGCTAGTCTGCGGGTAATCAATGAAGATAAGGTAATGCCTGGAAAGGGTTTTGGCACCCACGGACATCAGGATATGGAAATTATTTCTTATGTTCTGGCAGGGGAGTTAGAACATAAAGACAGTATGGGCAACGGCTCAGTAATTCGCCCAGGGGATGTGCAAAGAATGTCTGCGGGTACTGGGGTGAGGCACAGTGAATTTAATGCTTCTGCTACTAATCCGGTGCATTTTCTTCAGATTTGGATCTTACCCGATTTAACAGGACTAGAGCCGAGCTATGAAGAGAAAAATTTTAGCTCAAAGATCAAACATGGACAATTAACCCTGGTTGGCTCACGGGACGGGAGGGATAACTCCATAACTATTCATCAAGACGTAAATCTTTATCTGGGTTCTTTAACTAAAAGCGATCGCCTGACCTATCAAATTCCAGAACAGCGGGCGGTATGGGTACAAGTAGTGAAGGGAGATGTAAAACTTAATGAACTATTGCTCCAGGCGGGAGATGGTGCTGCCATAACTGAGGAAACTGAAATCGCGATTGTCGCAGGAAACCCAAAAAACAGTTCCGACGAGCTAAATAGCGAGTTCTTGCTATTTGATATGGCAGCTTGATACGGCAGTCATGACAGGGCTTTAGAGCATCTTCAGGATGGGTCTTTTGAGGGAGAAATCCTTGTGAAATGTGCTTTCAAATTTGCTTAGGGAGTAGGAGCTGTTTCCCCTAGGGGTAAGTTTTCCGTTGTCGGTTGCTCAACATTGGCGACTGCTTCCTGCATTTGAGGATTGTTCAGAAATTGGCGAGTATCTTCAATTAGCTGTTCTCCCCAGAGATTCTCCTGGAGAAACTTAATATCTGCATAACGACCATCTAATTTTAAAGCCGCTTTGCCCAACTTAATTGCTTCATCCATTTTTCCTTCGGTAAACAGTGCTACTGCCAAGGCTAATTTAGGTTCTGGCTGTTGAGCATCTACTTTGATTACCGATTCCCATTTAGCAATTGCCTGACTGCGATCGCCTTTTTCATATTCCACTAGCCCCACATTATTCAGCGCTGGCCAAAACGTTTTTTCAATCGCTAAAGCCTCTTCATAAGCGTCAATTGCCTCATCAAATTTAGCTAACTTGAGATAGGTATTGCCTAAGCTAAACAGAGGATCGGGAGATTCATTTTTGATTTCTAATCCCGCTTCAAACTTTTCTTTTGCCGTTTCATAATCCCCTTTTTGAAAATAAGCGTCCCCTAAACGAAACAAAATTCCTTCCTTCTCAGGCGCTAGAGTTTCTGCTTTTTCTAAAACCTTAATCCCTTGATCGACTTTTTCTTGCTGGACATATAGACTACCAAGAATAAACCACACATCATAATTTGCTGGGGCGAGTTGAGTGGCTAATTCCGCTCTAGGTAAGGCTAAGTCATATTGTTGGAAGCGAATTAACTGTACCGCATCTTGAAGTAGTTGCAATCCTTGTGCTTCAAGTTTTTTGGAATCTAATTGAGGGACATAAGGCAATACAGCTTGCCCTCCCGCGGGCAAAGAGAAGCTAGAAATACCAGCACAAGCTATCAGAGAAATTAACCAGTTTTTAGACACAACACCGTCTCTACTTTGAATTTTAAATATTTAATACTCACAAGTTACTGCATTGTCTTGCTTAACGGCAAATTTTATGACCATTTTTTAAATTGGCTCAAAGAGTCGGCTCAGAAAATTGGTGCAGAATGGTGCAGAATTTGCCAACGCCTTGATCTTTAAAATTGATTTTATTGATTTTATCTTCTTGAGCCTAAAAGATTGCCTCTTAAATCAGGTCGAATGGCTACTTGATTGCTATCAACTCGTTTTACTCCTTCTACTGCTTTGGCAATATTTTCCATCCGCCTCAAAAGAGCAGCATCAGAAATAGTTCCAAAAAGAATTATGGCGTCATCTTTTTGTGCTACATAAACTGAGGAAACATTTTTCAATTGTGCATCCTGCTCATAAGCTTTTGCCACTCTTTGGGCAATACCGTTGAGACTAAATTCCCCGTATAATCCCACTCTCTCTCTCGGAAGTACCGTTGATTCCAGATTACTCTTCAAATCGGCGGCTTCTGCCTGAAGCTGGTTAGTCTCTTGATTTAGTTTCGCTAGAAATAACCCTAGTAAGGGCAAAGATATTAGCCAAACCAGAGATATCAGCCAGAGTTGTTTTTTGTGGTTAGAAAGATGCCGCTTAATGATGGGAAACTCTTCTTGATTACTATCAAGACTCTGACGTAGTTTACTAATTTCTTCCTGTTGTTGGCGACAGACAAGTTTTAAATTAGTAATAGACTTTTGTGCTGGTAACGCAGTAGATATGGTGGTGCCATTGTTTGACTGATAAGCCGCTACTGAGCTTTCTAACTTGCTGATTACCACCCCCGCATCGGTACTGATCAACAATTTATCTAATAGTCCAGGGGCAATCTGGGTGTAGCCTTTATTGATATTGCGAATCACTCCTGCGAGATCTTGAGTATCAACAGTTTTTAAAAGATAACCTTTTGCCCCCATGGCCAAGGATTTACTGATGTATTCATCATTATCGAAGGACGTATGAATCAAAACCTTAGTATGAACAAATCGGCTGGTGATCTGTTTGGTTGCACTAGCTCCATCTAAACCAGGCATTTCCATATTCATAATCACAATATCTGGCTGGAGTATCTCTACCTGTTCGATCGCAGCAATGCCATTATTGGCTGTACCGACGATTTCGATATCAGTTTCCATTTCTAGAGAAACTTTTAAGGTTTCCCTGACCATTTTTTGATCGTCAACTAATAAAACACGAATCATAATAAAAAATAATTTAAAAAGTTACAAAATAACATTACTAGACATTTCTAATGGCAGAGAATCTTCTCCGTATTTTCTGGTACTAGTAACTACATATATATGATTACTTATGGCTCTTTTTTATGTAAATTCCTTCATTTAATCTTTACGTCAGTATCAAGCTATGACCATGGTGCAAATAATTAAGTGTACCTAAAATCACACCAAATAATCACCATGGCTTATAGTCTTTGGCTACAAGAATAATCTTAATTTGAGCTATTAACCTAGAAATAGAAAGTAAGGCACAAGGCTCTTTTTAATAAATTTTCGGAGGATTAGGTAAGGACAGAAATTGTTTTCCCAAATAAAAGCAGGATTGCTATATGAGTAAAATTGATTGGACTCCCCTCCATGCTAGGTTACATAAAACTTTGATTGAGCGATCGCTTTTACCGTCTAAGGCTAAAGTTTTAGTAGCGGTATCTGGAGGTCAGGATTCCTTATGCTTAGGTAGATTGCTCCTAGATTTATGCTCTAAGTGGCATTGGCAGTTGGCGATCGCCCATTGTGACCATCAGTGGTCAACGGATGTTGGCATCCCCCAGAGAGTAAGTCAGGTCGCCTCAAACTGGGAATTACCGTTATACCTCAAAACTGCTCAGGGTTTATCAGAAACTGAAGCTGCCGCCAGAAAATGGCGTTATCAAGCTCTAGGGGAAATTGCCCAAGAACAAGGTTTTACTTATATTGTCACAGGACATACCAAGAGCGATCGCGCCGAAACCCTACTTTACAATTTAATTCGTGGTGCTGGAGCAGATGGATTAGCCGCTCTGACTTGGCAACGCCTTTTGACCCCAGAAATTTTGTTAATACGTCCGCTGCTCGAAGTAGATCGCCAAGAAACATTAGCATTTTGTCAGCAGTTCGATTTACCCATCTGGCATGATGCCGTTAATGATAGCGATCGCTATGCCCGCAACCGCATTCGTCGAGAACTAATTCCCTATCTACAGAAGGGTTTTAATCCTCAAGTGGAAAATTCCTTGGCACAGACCGCAGAGATCTTAAGAGCAGATGTGGAATATCTGGAACATATAGCCCAAGAATTACTTCAGACCGCAGGGCAAGGCGATCGCCTGCATCGCTCATCTTTCCAGAATTTCCCCTTAGCTATTCAACGCCGAGCTATCCGCCAATTTTTACCCACCGTCATGGCTCGACAACCAAACTTTGAGCAGATTGAAGCCGTGGTTAATTTAATCTCTGCTCCCAATAAAAGCCGTACTTCTACTCTTCCAGGAGGTGCGATCGCCGAAGTCTCAGGGGAATGGATTATTTTTCTGCCTGAAAAGTCAGACAATTACAATGAGTAACATGATTATTTATCAATTATTAAAGCGGATAGCAACTAGTATTTCCTGGTATTTCTACGAATATTTGATCAAACTTTTTAGATTGAGCAACGCATTTTAAGAGTTTATTTTGAGTTCTATATTCTTGATTTTAATTGTGATATTATTCTGCAACTACAATTTATTTCAAATTATTTTACAAATTTTACAAGAGTTTAATTAAAATATTTATTTGGTAATTTTAGATTATGAATGATTCATTTCGAGGAACTTTCGTCATTTCACTTGATTTAGAACTTTATTGGGGAATGCGAGATGTTATTTCCCTGCGGGATTATCAAAAACGTTTAGAAGGAGTTCGCCAGGCAGTACCTGCAATTTTAGAACTGTTTGCAAGATATGAAGTCAACGCTACTTGGGCGGCGGTTGGGTTCCTTTATTATGATGATGCTGAGCAGTTAAAACAAAATATTCCCCAGCAAATACCTAGCTATCATCAGTCCAACCTCAATCCCTATCAATACGTCGCCACTTTAGAGAAAGAGCGTAATCAACAACTACATTTTTGTCCAGATGTAATTGAGTTAATTAAGGAATATTCAGGACAAGAAATTGGCACTCATACTTTTTCTCACTATTACTGCTTAGAAACAGGACAGACTCAGGAGCAGTTTAAAGCAGATCTCCGTGCAGCGATCGCCATAGCCAAAAAAGCCAATATAGATACCAACAGCTTAGTATTTCCGCGCAATCAATACAATCCAGCTTACTTAAAAGCGATCGCTGAGTGTGGTATCGACTGTTATCGGGGTAATGAAACTAGCTCCATTTATCATAATTATGAAGCGGGTGGTGGTGTATCTCTTAAACGAATTTTACGTTTATTTGATATCTATTTAAATTTAACTGGTCAAAATTGCTACTCTTGGGCAGACTTATGTGCTGAATACCCGATCAATATTCCTGCCAGTCGTTTTCTGCGTCCCTATTCAGCCAAGCTTAAGTATTTAGATGGTCTGCGCTTACGTCGTATTACCTCAGGGCTGGAGTATGCCGCCAAGAGAGGACTGGTATATCATCTATGGTGGCATCCCCATAATTTTGGAGTCGATTTACGAGAAAACCTCCGCTTTTTAGAGCAAGTTCTCCAGTCATACCAAAAGCTTAATGCTCAAAACAAAATGCAATCCTTAACCATGGGAGAGGTTGCCGAGCTTTGTATTAACTCACAAAGTAACTTACAAAGACAAATGTAGAGGGCATAGTTAGAGTCCGCACTCCGAACTCTGAGACAGTTGCGTTGTGGGGTTCCCCCCGTTGAGCCCTAAAGGACTAGCTTCGCGTCGCAAACTGTCGAACCCGTAGGGCGAACTCTAATATCTTAGTCGTCCATTTGCCACGGCTCAGTCAGATTATTCTCGTCGAGAATTTTCTTAGGACGCAAAATCATCACTAGCTGTCCGACAATTGAATCTGAGGGTGGAGTTTCAGACCAGCGTAGCTCTAATTTTCCTGCGATCTCAACGACAAAATAACTATTCACATCCCAGGTATGATTCTCCCGATCCAAAATCACGAGAACCTCTTCTACATTTCCCCCCAGGTACCTAGGCAAAAGATTACTTGGACATAAATAACCCACAGGATCTTTTGCCTTAAGTACAACTTGCCAACCAGGAATCGGTACATAGACACCGGTGTTTGCTTTAGTCTGACTAAATGAGCCTTGAATTTCTACCTGGTCTACTGTTGAGATATCTTGAGAACTCAAAGGATAAGAGCCAGCCAAGGGAACTATCCGCGGTAATTCTTCCTCTAGCTCCATGCGATATAGAGGTAACAAGGGTTCAGAGACAGAGTTAATGACGCTAAAGTCGCTTAATAACTGTTCGATCGCCTCTCTTGCAGTGGAAGAGTGGGCAAATTTTAATCCTTGCGCAATTAAACGCGATCGCTGTTGCAGATCTTTTTGACTTTTAGCTCGTTTCCAAGCTAAATAAGCCACCCAATCTCCAGGATGATTGGTAAAAGCTTCTGGCAACTGAGACATACGAGCAACATCCTTGATGGCTTTGGAGATCAATACCGCTCCATCAATGTCGATCCGCTTGTTATAAGCTAGTAAGCTGGCATCTACTCGTTCCTGTTGATTAAGCACACGAAATTCATACAGAACATCACTACGAGGACCTCTAAAATAGTCTAAAACTTCAGGAGCTACATCCGCCTTAACTAAGTTATCAAATACTTGGGAAGCCACAATTACTAAATTTTGCTGACTATTTTGGAACCCTGTGTCTTCAAAAATTCTTTGGGTGCTGTAGCCGGCTTTTTGTAACTGCTGACATCCCTGTCCCCATTCAACCCAACTACCTTCTTTATGGAGTAGCGATCTCATTAATTCCTGAGCTTCCGCCTCTGGCATCTGAACTTGACTATCTTGTGACATCTTTCTCCCTACATCTTCTTAAACCAATTCTAAATCATGGCAGGAAATGACAGTTATTAATGGCGATTATTTCAAAAGAAGAATTTAAGCCTATTAATCAAAGACTGGACAACTTTCAAAAGGCCAGAGCAATTTCGTAAGCAAATGTACGTATCTTATCTTGTGATTCCTCATGGTTACTTTAGTTCTTCATTGGTCAGCCATAATTTCTCTCGAAAACAATTGAATTACATGTTTTTTTGGTTCTAACTGAACTGTTATGGACAAATCGACAATCCTCCTCGTATCTCCATCGTCTTTCTAGAGAGGACTATCTAAGATTTTTCAGGAAAAATTAATTTTTGACGATTTATTTTGTGTCGAGTATTTTTAACAAGTATTTTTTAGCGCCAAAAGTTAATCCGTGTCATTTTTTGTTAAATTAACTACAATGCCAAAGACATGCAATTTAAGAAAATTTCGTGTTCTCTTTATGAAATTTAGAGAAATATGCTCAAATTTCTTTCTAATCTTTACCAAAGTCACAACAATCAAGGCTAAAATCGAGAAACGATTGCAACTTCCTAGTTGATACTACTCAGTAGACAATTAATGTCATTCAAGGCTAAATTGATTATCATCAATATGTTTGAGTAGAAGGATACCTCCAAAAACTCAAGATCAGCATGAAGTGTAATTAGACACATAGTTAAATGCAGCTTAACTAAACTTAACCCAAACTATTATTATTTTTTCACTGAAGGAGCAAGAGGAAAACGGCATGACCCAAGCTAATCAAGTTCTAGCAACGATCGTCAATCCTGGAAACGATTGGGAGAGCCTAATCGAAGAAGATAGTAGCAAAAATCAAGAAAGTGCTGATTTGAAGCCAGCAGCCAAACAAAAGAAAAAAGCTAGCACCGCTAAACGTGCTGAACGTGGTAGAAAAAAGCCCTACACTGAAGATTCTATCCGTATTTATCTCCAAGAGATTGGTCGTATCCGCCTCCTCAGAGCAGAAGAAGAAATCGAATTAGCGCGTCAAATTGCTGACTTGCTAGAACTAGAAAGACTCAAAGACAGTCTGGAAGATGGTTTGGGTCGAGAAGCTACTGATGAAGAATGGGCAAGAGAAGTCGACATGGAATACCGTAAATTCCGTCGTCGCTTGTTTATTGGTCGCCGAGCTAAAGATAAAATGGTGCAATCTAACCTCCGTTTGGTGGTGTCGATCGCCAAAAAATATATGAACCGTGGCTTATCGTTCCAAGACTTGATTCAAGAGGGTTCTCTTGGTCTAATTAGGGCCGCTGAAAAATTCGACCATGAAAAAGGTTATAAATTCTCTACCTATGCTACCTGGTGGATTAGACAGGCAATTACCAGAGCGATCGCCGACCAGTCGCGCACCATCCGCCTTCCTGTTCACCTTTATGAAACTATCTCTCGTATTAAAAAAACTACTAAATTACTTTCTCAAGAAAGAGGGCGCAAACCTACGGAAGAAGAGATTGCTACCCGCATGGAAATGACCATTGAGAAGCTCAGATTCATCGCTAAATCGGCTCAATTACCAATCTCCTTGGAAACACCCATCGGCAAAGAAGAAGACTCTCGTTTGGGCGATTTTATTGAAGCTGACGGTGAAACTCCAGAGGATCAGGTATCCAAAAGTCTCTTAAGAGAAGATCTAGAAAGCGTATTAGATACCCTTAGCCCCCGTGAACGGGATGTTTTACGTCTCCGCTATGGTTTGGATGATGGTCGCATGAAAACATTAGAAGAAATCGGTCAGATATTTAATGTTACTCGTGAACGTATCCGTCAAATTGAAGCTAAGGCTCTGCGTAAACTGCGTCACCCCAACCGCAACAGCATATTAAAAGAGTACATTCGTTAAACAGATAAAATAATCTACCTTTAGATAGAAATAAATAAAAAATAAACCAAAAAGGGATCGGCATTTGATGTTAGATCCCTTTTTAAATGGCACAATTTGGGTAGTGGGTGGTGGGTAGTAGGTTTTGTAATGTCAGTTCGTTACTTCATTAGCATCAAAAAATATAGATCTGCTAGAAGAATTAAACTTCAGGGTTACGTGAAAAACAGAAGTATATTAAAATCAGCGCTTGTGTGATTACAGCGTTAGAGTAATCTTCAATAGTGTTTGTTTCTTTAGGCAAAATGTTTGAATTAGTCTTACGATTAGTCAAATGGTAATTTATTAAATTAGCCGAGAATGCGATCGCCTGAGCTGATGAACATAAGCCAAAATCCTTGGTTGGTGTTTTTCACTTTTTCTTTGGCTGTTCAACCTGTTGTTCGATAAACTCCGACAGTCGAGTGATTTCCTGCTGTACTGACATATTCCAGCTTTGGCGATAATCCGCTAAATTCAATTCTTGAACTGATAAAGAGCGGATTGCTTGGGCAATTGATGCTGGTTCATTTTCTACCAATGTCCCCCAGGCTCCAAAGAGTTTTGCTGTCAAAGAAGTTCGGCTAATAACCAATTGAGTATCAGACGATAGAGCTTCACAAGCACCACTCGGTTGGGTTGCATCGCTGGTGGTGAGCACTAAAGCCGCCAGACTGGAACATAATACCTGATGGTAATCTGCTGTCTCTAGAAAACCCGTTAATCTTACATTGTCTAACTGTTGCAAGCTAGCTGCGGTGGCAGCATCCAATTTATTGACATCAGCGGTAATCACAAAATTATATTCCCTCAACTCTTTCATGCTCTCAATGAGCAATTCCACTGGTTCATCCCAGGGATCAAAAGAGGCGATGACCAGGATCTGTTTTTCTTGACGTTTTTGTGGGGTTGCCAGGGCGTTCGCGGAGCGTTCCCGCAGGGAAATCGCCTGAATCGGATCGGAAATGGTAAACAAAGCGGCTGAAGGATATAGACCCTTAACTAGCTGAAACATCTCGGCATTATGAACAATGATCCCCAGAGAATTACCCAAAATAGTTTGGGCAAGAGGTAATTTTTGCCACATCTCCACCTGAAACAAAGGATTATGGGCATCAATCAGATAAGGAGTTTTGGTGATCAATGCCGGCAGCGCGCTGAAGGTTGGAGGACATTGGGCGATCGCAAAATCAGGTTTTTGGAGCAGAATGTCTCGCAGATTGACTACTAGTTTCAATAGATAATCTAGGGGACGGAGAAATTTACTGCTAAATAAATGCGGTAAAAACTTTAGTTCACAATTCAAGAGAGAAGCCAAAACCTCAGGTCTTCTCTGATATTTTTTCCAGACAATAAATAAACCGTTCAGTTTTGTTTTTGGGGGAGTCTCTGACATTGACTAAATAGATTAACAGATTAACAAGATCGACAACTATAGTTTTTGATGATTTTTTGAACCCTTGAATGGTGTTCAAGGTTAGCAATTAGTCACCATAGACATCATGTCTGAGTCTAAGACAAGCTAAATTCTTTCTGAATTCCAGGTGATGTTAGTTTTGACAGTCTGAGCGGGAATACCTGCCACCACCGTATTACTCAAAACATTCTTCGTGACGATTGACCCCATCCCCACCACGCTATTTTTGGCGATGATCACACCCTTGAGAATTTTGGCGTGGGCACCAATCCATACGTGGTCTTCAATTTTGACACTACTAGCGTAATTTATTCGTTCACCAGTGGCGAGGTCAATAATTGAGTGAGAATCACCACTCCGAATATCAATATCGGAAGAAAGCATACAATTATCACCAATTTCTATGGATGAATTGGATTCAGTCAGAGATATATGGGCTTTGAGAATAAAGGTATTATCCCCCACCACTAAGCGACAGCCCTCATCTTCCACCCAAATTGTTCCTCCTTCATTAAATCGACAATTGGAACCAATGGAAATATGATGACCAGATCCTCGAATATGAAAGGTTAAATTATCAATAATTGTTTGAGATTTAATTTCAATAGTATTATTGTTACCCTGAATATCAATACAGGTATTTTTCAAAATAGACTGATCAACACTAACTTGATTATTGTGACCTTTTATTTTGCGGCTATTGTTACTAGATTGCAGTTTAATAAATGCTCCCCGCAGAATATTTCGAACTAGGGGAAAGTCTAATAAATAGGAATCAATATTTTTTGCCCAGCTATATTTCCAGTATGTTTTTTGAGGCTGCTTTGTAGTTACCATATTCATTAACAGATCTAGATAATTTGCTTACTGTGAACAAAATAGCGCTTTAATGTGTATATATCGATTAAGTCATCATCGAAAACAGCTTTTGAGGTAACATTTTTCTTTTTTGGTTCAAATTGAGTCTTTTGGAAAAATATTATGATTCGCTAAAAAATATCAACTTAAAACAGGTTTTCGAGCATAAAAATAAACCGCACACCACAAAATAACCATTAATAGACATTCTGAGATAATTGTGGCACCAATGGCACCACGCCAACTATATAGAGGAATCAAGAGCAAATTAAGTAGAGCATTAATAGCTGCAACTAGAGCTTGAGCGCCACTTCTCACCTTTTGCAAATCTGCTCCTGTTAGAGTATCCGCGGCGAATAAATGCATAGTTCTAAAGAAAATGGTGGGAGATAGCCAGATTAGGGCAGTTGCTGACTCCTTATATTCAACACCTAAGATTAAAGGTATCAGAGGTGAAAAAATTGCTAATCCTGCAATGGCAAGTAGGGAATAACCTAAGGACATAGGTAATAACTTTTTACACAGTTCAAAACTCCCTTTGATGCCGGTTACTCCCTGCTGAAAAAAGTTTCTAAAGGAAGCCATCGCTAAAGACAAGATCGGCGTAAAGGAGACGTTGAGAATATGATATGCCGCACCATAAATCCCCGCAGATTCTAAAGTTGATAGTTTAGCCAGCATGGATTTATCAATATCGTTATAGATACTTTGGGCAGAAATTCCCACAGCAAAGGAGAACCCCAATTTTAAATCCTGCTTTACCTTTGATAGAGTAAACTGCGGATAATCTACTTGTTTTATGAGTAAGTGAGTAGAGATCACCGCCGCCATAAAGGTAGCAAAACAATAAAGAATCGTCCACTCTAAAATCGTTGGATGATCAAATAGAACAATTAAAACTAAAACGCCAAAAAATCTATTTAGTGAAACCAAGAACATTACTTTCGCTGTGTAGTTAAGCAGTCCAACCCCCACAAAACTATCCCTAACTAGGTCATTTAATTTCAAAAAGATTAAATTAGCTAAGGCGACAACAAACACGACATAAATAGAAATTTCTGGGATGGGGAAAAAACTATAAACTATTAGAATCAAGCTGATGAATAGAGATCCAAAAATCAAAGTTTTGAGAATTCCTGTTCCCCAAGATTCTCGAAATAAGCTTCTTTGTCGAGCAATATTCTGAATTGCGACTTGCTCACTGCCCCAACTGGCAAAAGGCATAAACACAGAAACTATAGCGACTATGCCGATATAAGCTCCATAAGCTTTAGGAGCAAAGGTACGGGCTAGAATTACAAAGTAAATTCCTTGAATCAACAACTGTAAAATAAAAGATTTAAAGAGTGCGAGGGAATCTTGAAACCTGGCACTTTTAACTAGCTGCTGAACTTGCGTGGTGACTTTTTTTTTGAGCATTAATCAACTGGCTTAATTTTCGGAGTTGTTTTCATGGAGTAAATTGCTGTTATGGAAAGAATCCAAAGCTCACTCTGACTCAAGAAAGATACTTCCGTTAGATTAAAAAAGACAGTGTAAAGTAGAAGCAGAAAAATCCAAAACATTTTTAGGTCTTGAGATGATAAATATTTAAATAAAGCATTAAAGATACAACCGAAATAGCTAATACTAAACACTACCAGTCCAACCAAACCAATGTCTAGCCAAATTTGAATAAAGCCATTGTGGGCATGGGGTGGAACCCAGTCGTGCATTGTCCAAATTGTAGCGGTTTCTCGGTGTCCACTAGAGAAAAAAGTACCAAATCCATACCCCAACCAGGGCTTTTGTTGAATGAAACCCCAAAGATCTGACCACAAAGGAGTTCTTCCTGTGAGGGTAATGTCCTTATCGAAGGTATTGAGGAAGGTATTAAAATTGATCATCAGGAAAAATAGCGATAAGGCAATGAAGATCAACAAGAGAAGGATTGCCAAAACACTCTGCTTAGATTTAAAAGATACTAGTTTTAGTGCTTGAGCAGTGGTAAAAATAAATATGACACTAATTAAAGATGTCCCAGATTGAGCCAAAAGTATGATTACAACTGAGAGTAAGCAGCAGATTTTGCATAATGTTCGATATTTTTTGGCTGAAATGGATAGAAAGTAGAAAGTGAGAAAGCTGATACACATACTTTCCCCCAGACCATTTTTGTGGGGATAAATTCCCCGCCAGGCACCAGAAGGCATAATTCCATAAGTGGGAATGACTAAAGCAAAGATAAAACTAAAAAATAGGGCAATACCAAAGCTCCAGCCTAATATTTTAAGCTGCTCCTCGAAACTAAATCTGGAGGCAAAATATAGGGCAAAGCCGCTAGAACCAACTAAAGAAATTGCTTCTTTAAGAGTCCCAATGGGAAGGTCAGACCAAGAGACCGAAAAGATAGTCAGCCCAATTAAAAACAATAACCACAAATTAGTTTTGAGATAAGCAAGGGTTCTGGGTAAGCGAAACCCCAAAAGAGCAAAGGTAATGAGATAGATCAAGATAAACGCAAAACGCAGCACTGCACTCTCCGTATCTCCTTCATCACCGCCAATTGATGGACCTAATACCAGGCTGTAAAATCCTTGGGACAATAACAGCAGGGAGGCTATGACAAAAGCCTGTTCCCAAGGACGAATTGATATTTTCATGCTTTCTTTTAGTCAATTTGGCTAACTCAAAAATTCAATTCTATTTTTTGCTAGTGTAGTAATAACTGCTGTAATGATAAGGTTCTTGCCTCATATCAGCGCCGTTGACAATCACCCCTAAAACTTTTTGACCAGTACTATCTAAGGTTTTCTTGGCTGCCGTAGCACTATTGTAGTCGGCTACTCCCGGACGGACGACAAATAAGAAGCCGTCAACCGCTTTGCCAATGATTTTTGTATCGGCAATGCCAATGATTGGTGGTGTGTCAAAAATGATCTGATCGTATGCTTGATCGACCTCAGCGATAAAATTGAGAAAGGCAGGTGAATCTAATAGCGCGATGGGATTGGTGGGAATCGACCCTGCCGTCAAAACATCTAGATTAGGCATCACACTTTGTACTGTCTCTGACCAGGGAGATTTTCCGTTTAAAACTTCGCTTAAACCTGTTTGGTTAGAAATTTCCCAAATGTGATGTTGGGTGGGACGGCGCATGTCTGCGTCAATCAACAAAATCTTTTGACCACATTGCGATCGCGCCACCGCTAAATTCGCCGACACAGATGATTTCCCTTCTTGGGGAACAGAGCTAGTGATGGCAATAATTTTTTTCTTGGCGCTACCATCGAGGAGATTGAGATTGACCTGAATATTTTGGTAGGCTTCTTTGAGGGGCATCATTGATACCTCGCTCACCACCTGTTCGGGCAGATTTCCCCTTTCACTTCCAGGCAGCTGAAGCTGCTGGTTATTGCCCTCCAGACTCAAATCGGGCACAACTCCATGGAGAGGATAAGCAAACATGCTTTCTACTTCTCGCGTATTTTTAATGGTATTGTCTTTGAGATCTAAGAGAAAAGCTAACGCTGTACCAAACAATAGCCCCATCATGGTTCCTGCGGCAACGATCGCCTTACCATCAGGATTGACGGGATCTTCCGCTAAAGCTGCCCCAGAGATGACTCGAACTTTGTCAACTTTATAATCTTGGCGAATACCAACTTCATTTGCCTTACTCAATAGAGTTTCATAATTCTGGGTCACGGATTTAAGTTTCCGCTCTAGTTGTCGTTGCTGTTCCTGTAACTGAGGGGAAATGTTCGACCTTTTTTGGTAATTGTTATAGGCGCTTTGGAGAGAGGCTAATTTTTGTTCTAAACCTTCTTTTTGTAATCCTAGATCGGCAAACTCCGTAAGCTGTCCCTGCTTCTGTTCTAGGTTGCCTAATCTTAAAATATTGATTTTTCCAGCCAACTCAGCATGTTGAGGACCTAGGGTACTAGCTATTTCCTGTCTCAACAAAGCGTCTAAATCTGCCTGTTCTTCCTTGAGACTGATAATTTGGGGTGCACTATCCGACAACAAGTTGCTTTGTTGCGCGAGGCGAACCTTGACTTTCTGGAGCTGAGTTAAGGTTTCTTGCAGACTGACGGATTGGCTTAAGGAATTCACAGCGGATGCTTCTTGCCAAGTCATCCCAAGTTGGCTCTGCAACCTGTTATAGCGAGCATTGATATCATTTAAGTTGGCATTAACCTCGTTAATCTGACTTTCTATCTGAGCGACGGAATCAATGTCAGCGGTAATTTGTCCTTGGAGGTCAGAAATACCATTGCGATTTTTAAAATTGCGCAGCTCTGCTTCAGCATCTTCCACCGCAGTCTCTAACTTGGGTAATTGCTGCTTAATAAAGTCTCCATCTTTTAGAGCGGCTTCACTGTTAAATAGGGCATAACCATCAGAGTAAAGTTCCACCGCTCGATTGACGAAGGAAACTGCTACATCCGGGTCGGAATTCTCATAGGATATTTGTAATAAATCTGTCCCTAAAACGGGCTGTACTTTGAGGGCTTTTTTAACCTTTTTATAGGTAAGGGGGTTACCTTGAGCTGACTTGAGGTCTAGTTCCTTAATTACCTTTTCGATAATAGTTCTTGAACCCAAAATCTCTGCTTCTGTCTCGATCGGATCTTTTTCTAAAACAGTTTTCTTTACATCCGGATTGCCATCCGCAATACCAATTCGACTTGAGGTTTGCTCAGGCTCTATGAGTAATCTTGCTTCTGCCTCGTAAATGTCTTTGGAAGCTAAGGCGGCAATTAAAGAAAGAGTGACAATTCCTGCAAACGTAGCGGTGGCGGGAATCCAGTGTCGTCTGACCACCTGCCAGTAGCGATTAAAGTCTATATATTCTTCAATGGGTAAATTAGAATCCATAAATCTCAATTGATTAACTTAATTAACTTATCTGTATTAATTTTATTTATGTTGCGCAAACTAAGCGATTACGCTCCGCGTAGCCTTCGGATCGCCAAATGTTAGGAGAAAAGCTCAGCAAAAATATTAATATGCACCTTTTGCCAGAAAGACTACTTGAATTGTCTGGAGCAAAATTTTAAAGTCTAAGGCTAAAGACCAGTTTTCAATATATTCAAAATCTAGGTCAAACACGCCATCAGAACCAGTGTCAGAACGACCACTAACTTGCCATAACCCCGTGATGCCTGGTAATACTTCTTGGCGGAAAAAATGATCTCGGGAAAATTTGGCTACGTCCCTAACAGGTAATGGTCTAGGACCGACTAAACTCATCTCTCCCCGCAAAACATTCAGTAGCTGAGGTAATTCATCTAGACTGTAGCGCCGTAAATATTTGCCGATCCGAGTAATACGGGGGTCATCCTTGATTTTAAATAAGATTCCCCCCTGAATTTCGTTTTGCGCCTCTAGTTTTTGCTGTAGCTCACTGGCATTTTCTACCATGGTGCGAAACTTACAGATTTTGAAGTGATTCCCCTTCAGACCCACCCTCGTTTGTTGATATAAAATCGTCCCTGGCGAATCTAATTTAATCAAGAGGGCAATTACCAACAAAGGCAAACCAATAATGGCTAGCAACAAAGATGACACCACTACGTCAAAAACTCGTTTGCTAAAGAAATCTATGCCCACGATCGCCGATTGGGCAAATCTAATCGTTGGTACTCCAATGATGGTGGCAATCTCCGCCTGTCTCTCGGGCAATTTGAGATGAATTGGTAAAATTCTCCAGTTAACACCAATAGTTCTTAATTTCCAATAAAGACTAGCTGCTCCTTTAACCGCTTCCCAAGAACAGATAAACACTTCATCCAGCTCTCTATAGTTGATTTGATCTAGAGCAAGATAAAGTGCCTCATCATCATTGAACTTGGAAAGGTCTAATTGCCCTGCAATTAGATAAACGTCGCTGCTTTCCAACAAAGCTCGGGAACTCAGTAGTTCTTCTGGATTACCAATTAAGAGTATTTTTTGCCTCAAAGGATAGTATTTGTGACGGACATAAGACCAAATCCAGTTGAGACTTAAACGTTGCAGAGTGACCAGGGCAATGGTGATGACTCCAGCGATTAACATCTGATAAGCTACTTGTGACTCATAAAATCGGAGAATAATCGGCACAACCGCTACATGTGCTAAAAAAACTGCTTTAATTGGATTGAATACATTGCGACTTTTGTTTCCTTTACGATACAAATCGTAGGCAGAAAACATAAATACCATAAATCCCAATACAGTCAAAAACAGACTGAAGATTAAAGGATTTTGACCCATAAAATTCCAGCTAAAACGCTGCTGATGATAGGTAAAAGCAACTAACCAACTTAAATACAGTGCCAAACTATCCAGTAAGAATAAAATAACTATTTTTAGTCTGTAGGAAATTTCTTTTTCAGCTAACTTTAAATAACGAGGAGAACGAAGATCTCTATTCTCGACAACTTGTTCGTTTGAATGGTCTTTTTTATTTACCGCGTAGTCTGGAGTACTAGAGAATTTATCTAACATAACTTGCCTTTGAATTAGTCTTAAAGTCCTGAATCAGATCGATAAAGTAATAGCAGCACAAACCATTACCTGAACTACGTCGTAAAAAATCCTTACAGTATCCCTTTAGCGATTTAACAACAGCTTTTTCTAAGCTAATCAAACTTGAAAAATATCAATAACTGAGTATATACAATAATAGCTAGGTATATTCATTTAAGAGAAAATACTTAGTTATAGATTTATGTATAACCCACGGTTCAGCGCGCTGTCAATGTTCCAACTAAAATGAGCTCAACACTTTACAGTAACTTCATTTAAGATACAGTAAAAAGGGAAAAACTTAAGTAGAAATACTAGAATAATTGACTAGAAAATGTCTTTTCTTCGTAGTACGATTAAAGCAACAATACTGTAAATCAAAGTATGGGCGACCAAAACTCCCCAATTAAGACTTAGATTTGACCAGGTAGCTTCATAAACTGAGGAGGGTTGGAAGATGTCTTTGAGCACTTCCTCGCTTAAAATAGGGTTGGGTTTAGGTGCCATGGCATTAACATCAGCTAAAGCGCCATAAGCGCCGATCGACCAGCGACTAAGCATCAACCAAGAAACCTTGCTCGACCATCCTTCCAGGGTAAATAGCACTCCCGAAAAAATAATTTGGGGGATCATTACTAGAGGTAAAATACCGTTTCCTTCGTTCTCCGTTTTGACAAATGCTGATAACATCAAGCTCAAACTAGTACTGGCGAGGAGAGTCAAAAAAGTGGTAATGGCAAACCCCACAGACCAGGGTACTAATTGTGATTTAGGGGATTGAAATACTAGTAGTACGACAGCAGCAATGAGTATTGTTTGAACTAAAGCCAAACCACCTCGAATGACCAGTTTGGAAGTCAAATAGGGTAATAGACCCAAGTTTAGTAGCCGCTCTCGAAAATAAATCGCTGCTTCTTGGACAATTTCGCGAATGGCATTGGATAGACCAATCCAAATCGCAATGCAGCTAAAGATAAATAATAGGCTCAGAGCTAAAGGGGCTTGGTTGATACTAGGAGCATCCATATACTTCAGGGGTTGCTCATTCCGCAACGGCAAACCCGTCAAGGCAATGGTAATTGGCCCGGCTAAGAGGGTTAAAATCAAGCTAGTAGTGTCTCGACTAACCAGCTTCCAATAACGTTGACACAGTAAGGATAGCTGGGCGAAAGAGGAGATCCCTGTTTTGCTAGTTTTGGACTTGGCAGCCTGTTGATTTTCTTTCCCCGGACTCAAGGAATTTTGGATATACGACTTATATTCAGGAGAATGAGCATAGGTTTGTGACCAGTAGCTGACCCGCTCAGCGATCGCTGCTTTATTTTTACCCCGATTTAATTCAATGTAGATATCGGCAAAATCACCAAAATGCTCCCCTTCAAAATTGCCCCCATTATCCTGGAAGAATGTTAGGGCTTCTTCTGGAGGCCCATAGTAACAAAGGCTGCCCCCTAATCCCATAAAGGCAATGCGATCGCAAATGCCAATATTATCAGTGGCATGGGTAACCAAGGCGATGGTTCGACCACGATCCGCCTGTTCCCTCAAAAGTTGCATCATTTCCTTGTCTAAACCAGGATCTAGTCCTGAAGTTGGTTCATCCAAGAAAAATAGCTTAGGATCTGCCAGCAATTCCACTCCAATACTGACTCGCTTCCGTTGACCACCACTAAGACGAGATACGAGAGTGTTCCGCACATGGGAAAGCTTGATTTGTTCTAAGGTATTGCCAATCACCTCACTGATGTTGGTGTCTGGGGGAAGCCTTAGTTGACAGGCACAACGTAACACTTCTTCTACCGTCAAATCGCGATGGATAATGTCGTCTTGGGGCACATAGCCCACCTGAGAACGGTAAATTGGCCAATTTCGTCGGAGATTATCACCGTTTAAAAAGACATCGCCAGAAGATATGGGGGCAATACCCAAAAGCGCCTTCATCAAAGTGGATTTTCCGGCACCACTGCCCCCCACAAAAGCCACTAGTTGTCCAGGTTCTAAGACTAAATCAACCTTATTGAGGATGGTGAACCTGTCACCTTTTTTATCTTTAACCTGAAAAGTTAATTGATGGGCATCAAGGCGAATTTGATTATTGGCATTGGTTAACTCCAGTGCTTCCCCTGTGAACAGCAAAACATAGGGACCCACCTGGATCATGTCGCCTTTTTTGAGTTCATAGGGCTTTTCGAGACGCTCCCCATTCACAAAAGTCCCATTACTACTCCGATCTTGCAGGATATAGCTGCCCTTACTATTAGGATTAATCGTGGCATGGAGACGAGACACCGTAGGGGCATCTAATTCGATTGCTGATGAGCTATTTGGCGATCGCCCTAATTCCACTGGCCATTTTTGCAAACCCTTGAGATCGAGACGACGAACATTGGGAATACTCATTTCCCCGTGCTTGGGGTTGTAATAAGTGAGAATTATCTGCTGACGGGGATCTTGACCAATGTGCAGTTGCTCACCATTTTTGAGGAGATGTCCTTCCGTGAGATTAATGCGGGACTGATTGAGGAAAATACCATTCCCACTGGGCTTTTGCTCGCGGCGATCGCCATCATAGATCCGAAAATTATGACCTTCCCGTTCGATCATTGCCTGTTTACGGGAAATTACATTCCACTCCAGGGGAGTTGGCAGATTTGCCCAGCTTGGATCTCTACCTAAGTAATTCATCTCCTGGCGAAGCCTTAGAACTTTTTTTTCACCTTGATTATTAAGTTCGATATAAGGTTCTGTTTCCAACGAGAGGAGGACTGTTTCCTCGGAATAATTGCTGGTCATGATGTCTGAAAATATTTATTTATCTAAAATTTAGCTATGGGAGCCGAGTTATAAATTTTTTTATATTTTTTCTCTAACTTGACTTTAATAGTTACCACAAACTGGGGCAAAATTTCTGGACAAGGAGATAGTTGATAAAATGTATCACAGATAAGCTACATAAATCCTGATACTCTATAGTAGGAGGTCTGGAAATTTAGTTAAATTTTAGTTAAATCCGATCTCAAAGGAAAACTGTGGTTTTACTTGCTAGATCTGTCGAATCAGGTTTTTTCTGTCCACTATTCTGTAGTATTTTGAGTAGAGAGCTAGCACTATTGCTTATCCTCTAGACTACTAGAACTTCTAGAACTTCACCTTAAACAAATCTGCTATTAAGCATTGTCAAGGTGTAGCTGATTCAACTAATGCTAGTGCCGCTATTATATTTATTCTTCCTGGTCGATTAATGCTCCCTCGCCAAGACCCCGTTGAAATCTTTTCTACTTTTATTCAATTTGATTATGATCGCTTTGGTGGTTGGGCAACGGATACTCGCCTCCGCCGCAATATGAGGCAGTCATTAAAGAATATCTCGACAGAAAATGCCGAGAGTTTTTGGGCATTGTATTGGCATCAGATTTGGCAACAACAGCCCACGAGTCTTGCCAGAGAACATTTAGCAGCTTATCTTCAAGAGGTTTGCTTTTGGTCGGCGACTAAAACTATTACTGGCTTTAGCAGCAGTCAATATACTGTTTCTGATTGTTTCCAAGTGGCGATCGCCCGTATCGATAAGGTCTTGAATGGGTTTGACCGCGAACGGGGGTTCAATCTCAAAAGCTATGCCAGTATCACCTTTGCCAATTTAATCCGCGAACTACTCCGCCAACAGAAAGAAGTTGACATCTGTTCTGATTGGTCGTTGCTCCGTAAGCTAAGTCAGAAA
Organism: Cyanobacteriota bacterium; assembly: GCA_046050865.1. Lineage (GTDB taxonomy): Bacteria > Cyanobacteriota > Cyanobacteriia > Cyanobacteriales > Xenococcaceae > Waterburya. The sequence goes on along the minus strand of JBJOPG010000015.1, from coordinate 5,318 downwards.
AGAATGGTAGAGGCGCTAGTTGATGCCGGGTTAGAACCAGAAATCATCGAAAGTTATGTCTTAGCTTGGAATTGTTTAAAAACCATCTACGTCCCCGACCGTCCTTCTTCCACTCGTAAGCTGGCAAAACCTGACCCAGAAACTTGGTCGGCAATCGCCAAGCTATATAATCAATCACGTCTTACGCAGTTAAGTCAGACCACAGAGGCGGCCACTAGGGAGAATCTGGAAAAATGGCTTTTGATTTGCGTTAAAGCCGTACGCTCTTCTTTATTTCCCAAAGTAACTTCCATTAATCAACCTAAACCTGGTTATGACACAGGAGAAATTGTTGATTCCCTAGTAGGAGAGGTGGATGAATCACTCCTGGTGAACATGATTGCCCAGGAGGAAATCGCCCAACGTACTCAGCAACATACTGATATTAATCAGTTTTTGATTGCGACCATCCAACAACTTAAACCAGAAGAGCAGAAATTACTGGAATTATACTATGCCCTAGATTTGAAACAGTCAGAAATTGCCCAGGAGCTAAACACCAAACAATATAGTATTTCCCGTAAATTGGCGAAAGTGAGGAAAGATCTGCTCATGGCTTTTGTACAGTGGAGTCAGTCAACTATGCATATTTCTTTGACTTCCGACATACTCGATAATATCAGCTCACTATTAGAAGAATGGTTAGCTAATCACTATGACAGCAATCGCACAGAAATATAATCTAGGACTAAGCCAATGACTACTGCCAACTCAACTATTTTTAACTCTACAGATTTAGTTCTCGAACTAGACCAAGGCACCATTGATCGCGCCTGGTTACAAAGCCAAATTGCCAGCAACCCTGCTAGCCGTTGGCAGAACTATCTCAATCAAGTTGCGTTGGCAGTTTTTTTACCCTGGTTACAAGCTGAAGAAGATGCTACAGCTAAAGCTCAGGTTCAACAGGCAGAACAGGCTGCCATCTGGGAAGTGGTTAACGGCACAGCGATCGCCATTCAGGATGCTAAATTGGTTTTGATTCCCAGCGAAGCCGATGATCTCGGTGAACTACGGGTACCTCAAGAATGGATCGACCTACCTAACTGGGCGGCTGACTACTATCTAGCAGTACAGGTCAATATCGATGCTGGTTATGTTCGAGTTTGGGGCTATAGTACTCATCAACAGTTAAAACAGGGTACTTTCAACCCCAGCGATCGCACTTATAGCCTCCCCGATGATCAGTTGATCGGCGACCTCAATGCTTTATGGGTTGCCAGAGCTTTATGTCCCGATGAAGTCACCCAAGCTACGATTGAATCCCTGCCAGAACTTGCGACCGCTCAAGCAGATAATTTAATCGAGCGTTTGGGTAATCCCTCTGAGCTTTTACCTCGACTAGCGGTTCCCTTCTCCACTTGGGGGGCATTACTGCAAAATCCCCAATGGCTTCGTCGTCTAGGGGCAACTCGTCGTGGCATAGCTACCAAAACTCCCGTTTTACAATGGCTGAAACAGGGCTTGAGTGACCTGTCCAACGAATTTGGTTGGAGACAGATTGAATTAAGTTTCAGCGCTGAAGGAGCTAGAGGTGCTGCCACTGCCGATGCTGTGGTACCTGCTTTTGGTTTAGCCAAAAAATTGGCGATCGCCAATCAACCTTACGAATTAAAAATTCTCCCCCTAGAAGAAGCAGGATCTTGGCGCTTTGAACTGTCCTGCCTCACTCCTGGCTGTTTGATCCCCGCAGGTTTTAAGCTGAAATTACTCACCTCAGAACTACAGGATTTTGAGGACAACGAAGAGCTGGCAACAGAAGCAGTTTCTCAACTTGCCTTAGAAGTTGACCTCGACCCAGGTGAATCTTTGGTTTGGCAAGTCGAACCGACTCCCGATAACTATCAACAGGAAACTTTGCAGTTCTAAGCTGGTAAAATCTCCTAGCAAAATCTATTTACGAGAAGATCTATCTTTATTTTCAGGCGATCGCAAAGCGTACGCCCATTCGGGTGCAAGGGCTTGGAGCCTAATCGCCAATATTTAATCAATTGTAATTAATTGAAAAGTAATCGAAGAATTTAACTTTTTTGCTCTATATTTTTATCTATGTTTTAATTATATTTAGCAAAATTTTGAGGCTGCAAGCTAATCACTATGGGTAAGATATTAACTGAAATTGACAATAACTTACAATTTTGGATTAGCAAACAACAAATGTTTTTTGTGGCTACTGCTCCTTTATCTACTAATGGTCATATTAATTGTTCTCCAAAAGGAGCTGATTCTTTTCGCGTAATTGATCCTCAGACAGTAGCTTATCAAGACTTAACAGGCAGTGGGATCGAAACTATTGCCCATCTTCAAGAAAATGGCAGAATTGTGATCATGTTTTGCGCTTTTGAAGGCGCACCGCAAATTGTTCGTTTACATGGTCAAGGCACGACCCTCTTTCAAGATAGTGCCGATTATCAGCAAATAGCAAAACTATTTCAACCTCATCCAGGGGAAAGATCCATTATTAAAATAGATGTCCAAAGAATTGCTACTTCTTGTGGCTATTCCGTACCCCTATACGATTATGTAGACGGGCGCGATCTTTTAAATAAATGGACAGAAAAGAAAAGTCCAGAAGAATTAACTGCTTATAGACAGAAGAAGAATCAATTAAGTATTGATGGTTTACCTGGATTGTTATTTTGAAGATCGATCTTGCTTGACATTTAGTTTTCAGAATCTTTTAAGATAGAAAAAACATTTCAATAAAACTTGATGCAAGCTATCACTCAAGACCCAATTGGAGTCTCAACTTATTTTCGCGCCCTTGCAGATCCTTTAAGAATACAAATAATCGAATTACTGCGCAATCAAGAGCTATGTGTATGTGAACTGTGTGAAAAAATTGATGTAAGTCAATCTAAATTATCTTTTCATCTCAAAAATCTTAAAGAGGCTAGCTTAGTAACTTCTCGTCAAGAAGGTCGCTGGATTTACTACAGTCTTAATTTAGCTCAATTTGTTATTCTCGAACAGTATTTAGCTGAATATCGACGATTTGGGGCTATTTTACCCGCTAAAAGTTGCAATTAATTAGCTTGATGGCGATGAGGATAGTTTCTCTTGGCTGATAATTAGACATATCAATTTTTTTTGATGCATCAAGATTATTTGATGTAAAATCAAAATTAGTTTCACAAGATCTCATTACTCAAGAAACTAATAAATTAGCCTCATGAATCAACAAAAATCGCCAGTCAATGCCAAAACGGTCAAAGCTGGTAGTCAGCTTAGTTTTTTTGAAAAATACCTGACTTTGTGGGTTGCTCTGTGTATTGTTGCAGGAATTGTTTTGGGAAAAACTTTTCCTGGGGTAGCGCAATCTCTAGATGCCATGAGTATCTACAACGTTTCTATTCCGATCGCGATTTGTCTGTTTTTTATGATGTATCCGATCATGGTCAAGATAGACTTTTCCCAAGCCAAGAAAGCTGTGCGATCGCCTAAACCTGTTTTATTAACTTTGGTGATTAACTGGTTAGTTAAGCCTTTTACGATGGTGGCGTTTGCTCAGTTTTTTCTGGGTTGGTTATTTCTACCTTTATTGTCGCAAACCGAATCGATTAGAGGTGTAGAAGTTACTCTGGCTAATTCCTATATCGCTGGCACGATTTTATTGGGGATTGCCCCCTGTACAGCAATGGTGTTGATGTGGGGTTACCTTTCCTACAGTAACCAAGGACATACTCTAGTTATGGTGGCGGTTAATTCCCTGGCGATGTTGTTTCTTTATGCACCACTGGGTAAATGGTTGCTATCTGCCAATAATCTCGACGTACCTTGGGAAACGATTGTCTTATCAGTTTTGATTTATGTCGGGTTGCCACTGGTAGCAGGAATTTTTAGCCGTTACTGGATATTTAAATACAAAGGAAGACGCTGGTTTGAAGAACAGTTTTTACATTATCTTTCCCCAATTGCGATCGCCGCCTTACTTCTAACCTTAATTCTACTATTTGCCTTCAAAGGAGAATTAATCGTCAACAATCCTCTACATATTGTTTTGATTGCCATTCCCTTATTTATCCAGACTAACTTCATTTTCCTCATTACCTATGTAGCAGCCCTAAAACTCGGATTAGATTACGAAGATGCAGCCCCAGCAGCCTTAATTGGTGCCAGTAACCATTTTGAGGTGGCGATCGCCACAGCCGTAGTCTTATTCGGTTTAAACTCAGGTGCAGCCTTAGCGACTGTAGTTGGTGTCTTGATTGAAGTGCCAGCAATGTTGATGTTAGTGGAAGTTTGTAAACATACCGCTCATTGGTTTCCCCGACATCCAGAAAAAGCAACTTTACTCGATCCCCGTTGCGTTACTCCTTATCAATAATTTCGATTTAGCATTCGATTTAGCAATTTAATCATGACCAATTTTGATCATCCGCCCAGGATTCTATTTTTATATGGCTCATTAAGAGAGCGATCCTATAGTCGTCTCGTGGCAGAAGAAGCAGCCCGAATCATTACCGATATGGGAGCAGAAGTTAAATTCTTCCATCCCCACGAATTACCACTAAGGGGACAAGTGCCAGAAACCCATTCCAAAGTACAGGAATTAAGAGAGTTGAGCCAATGGTCTGAAGGTCAGGTGTGGTCTTCTCCCGAAATGCACGGCAATGTTACAGGTATTCTCAAAAATCAAATCGACTGGATACCTCTAACTATTGGTTCTGTAAGACCAACCCAAGGCAAAACTTTAGCGGTGATGCAGGTTAGTGGTGGTTCGCAGTCTTTTAATGCAGTCAATACCCTACGCCTTTTAGGGCGATGGATGCGAATGTTTACCATTCCCAATCAATCCTCGGTAGCAAAAGCCTATCAAGAGTTTAATGACGACGGCACGATGAAAGATTCTCCCTATCGCGATCGCGTGGTAGACGTGATGGAAGAACTGTATAAGTTCACTCTGTTACTGCGAGATAAGGTTGATTACTTAACCGATCGTCATAGCGAACGTAAGGAAAAAGAACTAGCTGAGAGTAAATAAAAATCATGAAAACCATGAAAAAAGTCATGTTTGTCTGCAAGAGAAATTCCTGTCGATCACAAATGGCGGAAGGTTTTGCCAAAACATTAGGAGAAGGCAAAATTGAAGTTACATCTTCTGGGTTAGAAGCTAGTCGGGTACATCCTACGGCTATAGAAGTAATGTCAGAAATTGGGATTGATATTAGTAATCAAACCTCCGATCCCTTAAGTAAATTTAAGGCTGAAGATTATGATGCTGTAATTTCTCTGTGCGGTTGTGGGGTAAATTTGCCCCCAGAATGGGTAATGCAGTCAGT
>JBJOPG010000014.1:0-34559 GCA_046050865.1 Cyanobacteriota bacterium | reverse complement strand
CTTACTTGCTTCACAATAACTTTGGCTTGAGTAGAATTACGGAAGTTACCTAAGCGATCGCGATAATTCCGTAGAAATACGGTTTAAAAAACAGGATACGTATCTTAACGTAAGTAAACTTCGTGAGATAAAAATTTAATATGCATTATTCAATTAAGCAATTATCAAACCAAAGGTGGGGAATTTATCTGGAGACGAAGTTGCTGGCGACCCTAGGTTGTTATGACAAATGTTTGACTGTTTTAGAATTGTTACAAAACCAACAAAGAACAGGGGCTAATAAATACAAGATTTTTGTCTAATAGAATCAACAGAATTAGATGCTAGTTGCTGCTTTGCCTAATAATTTAAACAACATCATTCACAACTTTATCACAACACTAAATCATGGAAATAAAAATTTTTACTCTAATTGTAATTAATGAATGTATCTTGGCAGTTTATTGTTTTCATGATGAAACTTATCGTTTTAGCGTGGTAAATGCCATGGGTAGAATTTATACTTGTGATACTTGTTTTCCTACCCCGAGCAGTGCCAAATTCATGGGGATCTCCGTCACTGAAAGGTTAGCTGTTGATCGCGATCGCAATTGGTAAATTTAGTAATCGTTAATTAGTAGCATAATTATTTCTCTTCATAAAAAAAACAGTCATAAACTGAATTATGACTGGTGTGTCTTGCATCACTTAATTGATTGATTTATGCCGATAAACTATGGCAATAATGAAAGATAACCAAGTTATTGAGCATCAACCTCATCTGAAAAATTAACTTTAACTACTTTATTCTTTTCTGCTTGGTACAAAATTCCATTTTTATATTCAGCCTTCACCTCAGTATTTTGAATTTTGACTGGTAAAGGAACTACTCTTTGAAAGCTGCCATAGCGGAATTCAGTCCTAAAGGACGTTGTACCCTTGTGGTATACCGCTCCGCATAAATGAGTTTTATCTGCTTCTTCACCATGGGTCTCAGACTTTCGTTCCCCTGAAATAGAAACGCTTTTTGCTGTTGCTTCAATATTTAGCTCGCTAGGTTGCATTCCCGGAATTTCTAGCTTAAGCACCAAGTTTTCTTCGGTTTCAGTCAGCTCGGCAGGAGGAACTTTAGAGAAGTTACTAAAATTAACTAGGGAAGTTGGCGTAAGAGCATCATCAAACATTTTGTTAAGTTGGCGTTGTAAAGAGTTCATCTCAGACCAGGGGTTATAACGTATGATCGTCATATTATTGTCTCCGTAGATTTTATTTTTATTAATTACTACCTCGAATTGATATCATCTTATTTAATTTTGCTGAAGACTGGAAGTGTGGTTTATTGCCCCATTTAGTAGCGATTTCTGCCCGAACTATTATGTCGAGAAAACCCTACCTTCAAGTAAGCTCAATTAAGAACTAAAGACTTTAGACGTACTTTATAATTGCGCTCGACTCCATAAGGCTAATCCACCGCCCTTTCCTCTAGCAGCAATGAAATTATCTTTGATTAAAAAATATGTAAAAAATGCTTGATCTTTAAGTTTTTTCTGGGGAAATTCTGTTTCCCTTGATAATCCAGATTGAAAATATCCTTGATAAAGATTGACACCCCAGACTGAAACTTTTAAATAGGTAAAATCAAAAGCTAATATGTTTTTTTTGGGAATAAATTTAATGGGACCCGTTAAAGATAATTGGAGAAAAGCTATGGTTACCGAGTTAATTACTTTTCCTAGATTTGATGTCGGCTCTTCAGCTTGATAGACAATTTGAATTTTAATTAACGTGGGGATATACTTGCCCTCACCTAAGACAATACCTGCTCTTTTTCGAGTTTTCTTAGTTCCAGTAATAAAACGCAAATTCCAAGTACCAATTATATCCGCTAGAGAGTAATTATTTTCTGTTTGTTTACTAGTTTTTTCTAGCTTCAGCAGAGCATTTACTACTTGAGAGGAATTAGGTAATTTGGTTGTGCTGTTTTGGCTATTTTGCTCAATTATCGCCTGCTCCAACAGCAGAATTTCATCCGACATATTTCTATCTGAATTTATATATAAGTAAGGTTTATTCTAATTAGAAAATTAACATTTGATTCATGTATAAACATATGTTGTCTTTATGAACAAACTTAAACAGAGTGTAAAAAAAGTTTTTATTGTTCTAGGATGTCTTAAAAAAATCTATATTTATAAATGCGAAAAACCTTCAAAGCAAGTAGAATCAAAAAACTGGAAAAATTGATTATGAAAGATTATGGAATATTTAGGATATTGTAGACAGCGATAAAGATAAGGACGAAACTGGATTATAGGAAACATTCTTCCGCTAGTTTCACCGCTGTATTTACACTTAAACTGCCACTGCTTGCGATCGCCTATTTGAGTAAAAGAATGTAAATTATCTCTTTAAAACCGATTCAAACCGACACTGCTTCTTGTCTTCCGTCTTGCTTGAAGGTCTTGGGGCGTTGTCAAACTAGTTTTGTACTAGAAAAAGAGCTTTTTTATAGTTATAAATTTAACAAAAATTTTTAGTTCCATTATGTCCTTGGTTGCAAAATTCTTTAACATACTCGGAGTAAAAGAGCAGCAGAAGCTCCCCTACTGGCTCAAAATCACGACTAAAGTTCCGAAATGCACTTACTATTTTGGCCCTTTTGATAGTCCTTCGGAGGCAAAAGCGCTGCAAGCTGGATATATCGAAGATTTAATGGAGGAAGAGGCACAAGGCATCCACCTTGAGTTAGAGCAAGCTCTACAGCCTGAAAATCTTACTGTCTGCGAAGATGATGATTTTGATGATTGATATCGTTTAGCTTAACAACTTAACAAAAATACAAATTATCTGAGAATTGAGTAAACTCATATACAGGTAATCTGTTATTCCGATATTCAATGCAGCTTAGTTCTAATTCCACCTCATCCTTGCCGAAAGCCTTGCTGTTGATTGCGCCTTTTTTCCTCTGGGGTACAGCAATGGTAGCAATGAAAGGAGTGATCCCCCATACCACACCCTTTTTCATGGCGGGGGTCAGACTATTACCTGCGGGTATTTTAGTCATATTGGTTTCACTCCTGGTAAAGCTCCCTCAGCCGAAAACTTGGCAGGGCTGGCTTTGGATTTTGGCTTTTGCCCTAGTAGATGGAGCAATGTTTCAGGGGTTTCTGGCAGAGGGCATTGTGAAAACAGGAGCAGGTTTAGGGTCGGTGATGATTGATTCTCAACCCTTGGCGGTGGCGCTCTTGTCCAGCTTCTTATTCGGCGAGGTCATTGGCTTATGGGGATGGTTAGGATTAAGCATTGGGGTGTTGGGTATTAGTCTAATTGGAGTACCCGATCGCTGGATTTACAGTCTATTTGCGGGAGACTTCGCCGCAGTCGAACTCAACTGGCTAGGATTATTTGAGAATGGGGAATGGTTGATGCTCCTGGCTTCCCTCTCAATGGCGATCGGCACGGTAATGATTCCCTATGTTAGTCGTCATGTCAATCCAGTGGTGGCTACAGGTTGGCACATGATTATTGGGGGAGTCCCTTTATTTGTTCTATCTGGGCTACAGGAATCTCAACAGTGGCAGCATATGACGGTGGAAAATTGGCTCGCTCTCGGATATGCGACGGTTTTTGGTAGTGCGATCGCCTATGGAATTTTCTTTGATTTAGCCTCTAAAGGAAACTTAACTAGTCTTAGTGCGCTAACTTTCCTGACACCAATCTTTGCTCTTTTGTTTGGCACAATTTTGCTTTCGGAGGTGCTGAGTAGTCTGCAATCCTTGGGAGTTTTCCTGACGGTAATCAGCATTTATCTGATTAATCAAAGAGATCAAATTGCCGCTAAGTTCACTAGTAAATTTACTACCGAACTTGTTACCCCGGTTGACTCCCCTGAAATATCCACATCTTTAACTAGCGAAGCACAAACAACTAACCCCCTCAATCTAGCTTCACCAGATAAAACTATCAAGGAAGTGGCGATCGAGGAAAGTTAGCAGATTCAGATTTGTTGATATTTAAAACTGATTACGGTAGGGAATTGTACCTTTTTTCTTCTTACCTTTATTTTTCTCGTAATCAATCTCCTTCAGCTTTTTCATGATCCGGCTAAAGTATTCCTGCATATACTCTTCCAAAGTAGTGGTATCTTGCGGATCTAAGCCAAAAGTTTGATATACCTCCTCCATGGAGGCATCTTGAGGCTTCCCACTCGCCAAAACTTCGGCAAACATGAGACGGTCAGCGGTATTTTGCCCCCACTCACAGAAGCGGGTAATGCGACGCAAAATTCCTAATACTACTAAAGATACACGGGAAATTCGAGTATTCTTTCCTGAGAGATTTTCACAAAGGTTCATAATTTCATAAGCACCCCAGGCTTTTGTTCCTACCACAGGAAAAGTTTTCTTTTCGGTTTCAGGTACTGATAAAGCTCGAACGGCAAACTTAGCGATATCTTGAGTGTTCATATAGGCAATAGGAGTGCTTTCTCCAGATACCCAGACCACCTGATCTTCTAATATTGGTATGGCATATTGACTGATTAAACCCTGCATAAAGCCAGCCAGTTGCAGCACGGTATAATTCAAGCCAGACTCAGCCAAAAATATTTCAGTACAGCGCTTAATATCCATCAACGGTACTTCAGGATATTGATCCGCATTTAGTACCGAGAAAAAGATATATCGATCTACGCCCGCAGCTTTAGTCGCCTGAATTAGATTAACCTTGCCTACCCAATCTACATCCCTGGCACGGAGATTATCAGTAACCCTGGCAGTTGCAGCATCAATCACGGCATCAATACCTTCTAAAGCAGGAGCAAGAGTTGTGGGATCACAAAGATCTCCTTTAACTATCTCTGCCCCCCACTCTTTCAGAAAAATTGCCTTGTTGGGGTTCCGTACTAAACAGCGTACCTCATGGTCTTCATCCAAAGCCTGACGAGCTACCTGTCTACCCAAGGTGCCAGTTGCGCCAACTACCAATAATTTCATTTAGGGAATTTTGTAATATTTTTTAATGTTTCTCTAAGTATTTTATCAAAGAGTCCTTTGTTTATCGAACTAGATTCGGAAAAAATCGCTAAAACAGGAGATAAAACTAGATTTACATCAGACTTTCTAGGACAGCTCCTACCACTCGATGGTCAGGATCCCCCTTCAGTTTGCTCAAAGTGGCGATCGCCTCTGGATGGTCATAGCGGCCCAAAGATTTAGCTACCTGGAGACGAATTCGCCAAGCTGGATCATCAGCCAAAGGTAAAAGCAGTCCTAAAGCTGAGGCTTCCTGCTCTGAATTACCGAACAAGCCCAAAGCACTAATACAGGATTCCATGACTGGTTCATCTTCCCCTGATAGACCGATGGCACAAATTTCTAATAATTCTTGGTGACTTTTAAGATCGACAATGGCAGCAATAATGCTACGACGCACCAGCCAATGGTCATCAGATTCATACATTGTCCGTAGATGAGGTATAGCAGCTGCACCATAGAGAGAAAGCGAATTAGCCGCCTCGGATCTAACATTAGGGTCTTGATCTTGTTTCATCATGATCAAAAGAGCTGCAAAAGCAGCATCGCTCTGTTTTCGACCTAAACCCATTGCCACAAAAGAACGAACCAGAAACTCTTGGTCTTGGACATGATTCAGCAGTAATGGTGTGGCAAGAATTGGATCGTAATTTCTGAGTTCTCGAATCCCCTTCATTCTTTGTTGAGGATCAGCATCATTGAGGGCATTTTTAATCTGTTCTATGTCCATGAAACTTAAATAAACTTAAAAATCTAAATTGCGAGTTTACTTTACTTTATATTGTCGCTGCTTAATGGCTGTCTGGGGGAAGATATATAGTAAAGATAGCTAATCTCTAACTAATCTCTAAAAAGATATATCTGAACCTGAAGGATTTAAGAATCAACAATGCTGAGTGACAAAGTAAAAGAATTAATCGCCAAGTCGCGTATTGTGAGTTTTGACTGGCAGGATTGTCCTGAGTCAGTATTGGCAATTTTTCAACAGGCAGATGATGAGAGTCGGTATCTAACCGATGAAGATATTGAGCAGATTCAAGCGATCGCCCCGGATCTTATCCCTAATTTGGCTCAAGGAAAAGTATTGCGAGACAACGTAGTCAAGATAGTTTCAGATGCTAGAGCCGTTGTGTTGGATGCTAATCCAGGAATTACTGAACCTGGTGGGGATCTATATCCACCCTTGCGAGCAGAAGCCTGTTGGCGCGACTTTTGGCACTTTCTGCGGTGCATTAGTTATGGAATCAGTGGTCAGCGATTAGACTATACGAGCGATCGCGGTTTGAGCTATATGAAACAGCTTTATCAAGAGCTACAAGTTCCCTTAGCAGCGATGGTTTTAGGCTTGGAACAATTAAAAGTGTTTAGTCTTCAACATTTTCAACCCGCAGACCAGGCAGCCCTGCAACCTTATTTTGAACGCTTGATTGAATCCATGGGTCAATTTTCGGCGGAAACCCATGGTGTTGCTGATTTGAAGTATGGAACCGAAAAGTGATTTGTTCGTAGCTAAGAGCTATTAGCCATTAGCTCTTAGCTTTTTAGTTGATTTGCTTACACAGCTAAAATGGTTGAATTATAGACCGATCCAGCAACGCCAAACATTAGATATCTTGAGTAAATAGCAGATTAATTCTTTTCCCTTTCCCCTTTCCCCTTTAACCTTTTCCCTCTAATGAGAAATGAGAATTGCAATTATCTGTTCTAGTTTTTTTCCCGTAGTTGATGGTGTGACCATCGCTGTTTATCAAAGATTAGAATATCTTAGTTTGTTAGGGCATCAGATCATCGTCTTTTGTCCTGACTATAGCCCTCTTCAGGATATTTACCCCGATTATCAATCATATACAGGGGAGATATTTCCCGGAGTAGAAATAGTTAACTTACCCAGCACTAAGGCGATCGCCTTGGACTTTGAACGAGATCTGACGATTAAGTCTAATCAGATACTGCTCAAAAAACTGGCACAGTTCAAACCCGACCTGATTCATGTGGATGAGGCGGAAAGACTAGGATTTTGTTTACTCAAGTTGCCTGGAGTCAAGTATGCCCAGCAGCAGGAGATTCCCTGTGTTGCCTGGTTTCATACTAATTATCTGGATTATCTAGATGACTATTTGAAGTTACCTTGGGTCGTAAATAAATTAATCAAAAAGATTTTAGGCTTCATCTTTGCAAAAATCTATAATGCTTACGACTCTACTTTGGTTTCTAGCTCCATAACTGCTCGTAAAATTAGACAAATGGGGATTAAGAATACCTCTTGTGCTGAATTATTAGGTTGCGATCTCAGTCAGTTTAATCAGATTAATAAAACTACTAGCTTTTTCTCGGAATCATATAATTTACCTGGACTAGAAGGAAAAACTAAACTGATTTTTATGGGGCGTTTAACCCCCGATAAAGGTTGGGGTTTTGCCTTGCAAACATTAGTTAAACTACCTTCAGAAATTCGCCATCAAATAGCAATGATCATTGCGGGAGATGGGCCTCTTAAGACAGAGATTGCGCAAACTTTAAAACAGTTTCTACCTGATGTTTATTTATTAGGTAGAATTTCTCCTCAAGCTGTCCCCAGTTTACTGGTTAACGGTGATCTATTTATTACCAACTCCGAAAAAGAAACTAGAGGCTTAACCGTCATTGAAGCGGCGGCAGCGGGCATACCAGCGATCGCTCCCCGTGCTGGAGGGGTAATGGATACGATTCTGGATGGTCAAACTGGCTATTTATATCAACCTCAAAACCAAGCTGATTTCTTAGATAAGTTGACTAGACTAATTACTGATCCACAGCTTCGTCAGTCCATGGGCAGCAAAGCTCAAGCACTAGCTCAACAATATAGTTGGCAACACACGGTTGATAATTTAGTAGCAATCTGGTCACAGGAAGTTAACAACAAGTCTCATACGTTTTATGTGAAATAGATAGTATAAGATATTAGTCTGTTAGCTACAAGCTATAAGCTATAAGCTTTTAATTAATTTAATTAATTTAATTAATCTTGTAATGAATTTTTATTTGGGCTGTGCAGTCTGGTCACATAAAGATTGGGTAGGCAATCTATATCCCCTGAAAAGTCAACCACGGGATTTGTTAAATCTATACAGTCGGCGATTTACTACTGTTGAGGGAAATACTACTTTTTACGCCATCCCCAACCTTGCAACCATTACCAAATGGGTTGCTCAAACTCCCCTTGGCTTTAAATTCTGTCCTAAGCTCTATCGTCAGATTACTCATCAAGGTTTACTGGCTCCTCGCATTCCAGAGGCGATCGCTTTTCTAGAGAGAATCTCCGGTTTAGGCGATCGCCTAGGGACAACTTTTGTCCAGTTACCTCCTAGTTACAGCCCTGAATATTTAGCGGACTTGACTGAATTTCTCACCGCCTGTAGTCAAGCTAATTTATCTTTAGCTCTAGAGGTACGTCACTTGGACTGGTTTAAGACTGAAGCAGGAAACTCCCTGAATATCCTCTTGCAGGAGCTAAATATGGCGAGGGTTTTGCTCGATACTAGACCAATTTACAACTGTCCCGACGACCCCCAAATTGACTCTCCCCGTAAAAAACCTCAACTACCCCTCCAGGAAATAGCCACAGGAAAGATCGCTTTCGTCAGGTTTATTAGTCATCCCGATCGCCAATACAACCAAACCTATCTGACTCAATGGGCTGTTAAACTACATTACTGGTTAAGTCAAGGTAAAATCGTCTACTTTTTTGTTCACTGCCCCCAAGAAAAGCGATCGCCTGATACCGCCAGATTCTTCTACTCACTTTTACAAAAACAACATCTTGACCTAAACTCCGACACTCTACCCTGGAACCAGATTCCACCTGAAACGAATCCCACACAGTTAAGTTTGTTTTAACCCAAGATTTTGTTAATAAATGTAAAGTTTGTGGTGAACGAATAAATATTAATATTTTATTAAGCTTATAATTGAAGCAGGTAAACTGAAGTGATTCCCAATTAACGAATGAATCATTGTTTATCTATGAGACTCAACTAACGATATTGCTTAACGATTCTATTGAATACCTTTTGGGGAGCATTGTTTGGCTGACAATGTTCCTGGGTTTCTTTAATGTTTAAGAAAGTTTAAGAGTAGAATAAAAGTTAACATTTGCTTAAGGCACTACCCATGGTAGTTTTGAGCCAAAGAAGAGTTAACAGGGTAAAAAAAAAATCTAGATTTGACCAGGGATCAAACTAGAATAGAAGACATGACGAATGAAGAGATAAAGTTAGGGATCAACTAACAATCTCGGTAATTTGCGACTCGATTCAAGTATTGCTTAACGGTTCTATATGGTTGGTGTTAGGGGTGTTGTTTGGCTGACAGCATTCCTAATTTTTTTGTCCATCCAATATCTATACCGACAAATATAGGTTAGTTGAAAACACCTTTTTTTGTCCTCTGTAAATATACCAATCTTTCCTGTTATTTTAACCATTCATATTTAAAGCTTTGATGATCTTTCCGTAGTTCAGCCTATTGACTTCATCTCAGCATTATCTAACTGAGTTGCTAACTCCGAGATTTCAACCTGTTCGTACGCTTCAAATGGTTGATGTATCCAAGGATTAGTAGGCAAATACTCCACATAATAATCTGGTATTTTCACTGAGGTACTTTTGTACCAAATGACCGCAGTACGAATTTCCTTAATATTTTCAGAATATTTATTCTGGAGCCAATTAATCGACTCAGTTAAACTGACTCCAGAATCTACCAAGTCATCCACCAGCAATATGCGATCGCTAAGGGGTTCAATGGTGGATAGATGTTCGGCAAATTTAATTGTGCCCCGTTCTTGGTTATGCTCCCCACTATAGGAAGCAGTAAACAAAATAGCGAGGGGTTTATCATATAGCCGGCAGAGAATATCGCCAACTCTCAAGCCACCTTTCGCCAAGCAGACAATCTGATCAAACTGCCAATTAGATTGATAAATCTTGACAGCGAGGCTTTCGATTTTATGATGATATTCTGACCAGGTGACATATAAATCCGTCATAACAAGAGGAACTTAAACAAATTGGACATTAGCGAGAAGTTGATAGAGCGAGAAAAACTGAACTTTACTACCAAGCTTGCCTATGGTGCAGGAGATCTCGGTCCCGCAATTGCCGCAAATCTTTTGACATTTTTTTTACTGTATTTTTTCACCAGAGTTGCAGGGTTACCTGCGGGGTTATCAGGTAGTATTTTAGCGATCGGCAAAATTAGCGATGCGATTAATGATCCCATTACCGGAATTTTAAGCGATCGCACCCGTAGCCGCTGGGGTCGGCGGATGCCTTGGATACTTTATGGTGCTATTCCCTTTGGTATTTTGCTATTTCTTCAGTGGATCGTACCGCAATTTAGTGATGACCCCGCCATCCAAACTTGGAGTTTATTTACTTATTATGTTGCGATCGGTATCTTGTCTAACTTAGCCTACACGGCAGTCAATTTACCCTATACAGCTTTGACTCCCGAATTAACTCAAGACTACGACGAACGAACTAGTTTAACTAGTTTTCGCTTTGCTTTTTCCATTGGGGGGAGTATTTTATCTTTAGTATTAGCCAGGTTTATTTTTCAAGCTTATGAACATGACCCACAGCAACAATATCTAATTTTAGGCATAATTTGTAGCATCATTTCCACCATTGCCTTACTTTGGTGTGCGCTGCGGATTCAAGAGCGGGGAGCATTGCCAATTATCAACCAACTGGGCAAAAGGATTTTAGGTTTTAGCTTGGGAGTGATCGGAGCCGCAATTTTAGCTTATGGTATCATGCAGTTTACCCAGGGCGCAGATAATAACTTATCTGGGGTGGTCGGCGTGCTGCTGGGGGTCGAAATACTCGCTTTTGGACTGACTTTGATTTTTGCCCCAACAGAACCTCACTTAAACAATTCCGCCGCCGTAGCCGCCAGGAATTTAGCAAATACCGTTCCTAACACCCCCATCAAAGAACAATTAAAGATGGCTTTTAGGAACAAACCATTTCTCTATGTTATTGGTATTTATCTTTGTTCCTGGTTAGCTTTCCAGTTGACCGCTTCAATTTTGGTTTACTACTCTGTCAGTTGGATGGGAATGAAGGAAGCAGACTCGCCAACCGTACCCCTGGCTGTGCAAGGAACAGCATTTATCATGTTATTTTGTTGGACTTTTATTAGCCGCAAACTGGATAAAAAAACTGTATTTGCTTTAGGTAGTATTATTTGGATTATTGCTCAAGGAGGATTATTTCTGATTCAGCCTGGTCAAATTAAAGAGCTTTATCTCCTAGCAATTTTGGCTGGGTTTGGAGTGTCGGTTGCCTTTTTGATACCTTGGTCGATGATTCCCGATGTAGTTGATTTAGATGAATTAAATACAGGGGAGAGAAGAGAAGGGGTTTTCTATAGCTTTATGGTGCTATTACAGAAATTTGGACTAGCTTTAGCTCTATTTTTAGTGGGACAGGCGTTAGAATGGTCTGGATTTATTTCCCAACCACCTGGAGGAGAAATTCCTGTACAGCCTGAAAGTGCTTTATTAGCAATTCGGATTGCGATCGCTCCTCTACCCACAGTCTTCCTCGTGATTGGTGTAGTTCTAGCCTATTTCTATCCCATCACCAAATCAGTCCACGCTGATATTCGCCGACAACTCAAAGAGAGAAAAGACCAAGCAATATCAGGCAATTAACCTGATTCAACTTGATCTAGAAGCGATCGCTTTGATTAACTTAACTAATCCAATAGCAGTTAACTAATTAAAACCCAGTACCATTAGCATCAATACCAATCAACTGATCTAGTTGCGACTCAGAGAGAGGGTCACCCCCAAGATTCTCATATTGCTGAATTGCCGTTCCAGCAAAGGGAGCATTATAACTGGTACCCACTTCATTGGTGATCCAATCATTACGACGGTCATTGTGGGAGAAATCATCCACTTTCCCCGGGCCACCAACGACAGCACCATAGAGAAGATGATCATTATAGCGATCGCTACCATCTAAAGGCGCAGTATCGGCAGAACCCCGATGATGAGTCCTTTGAGCAAAATTATTACCAAAGCCAACAACGTAACTGAAGTTTTTCGGGTTGTCTCCTAGCACATAGTCCACTTGCTTACGGGCAAAATCACTATATTTGGAATTGGCTTCTACTTTGTCGTTATACCATTCCGCAGCAAATGCCGCAGACTGATTTAAGGGAACGGAAGCCCAGTTTGCACGGTGAGCAAAACCACCGCTAGTATATTTCACGCTACCTTTTCCTTCCACCCAAGTATCCAGCCAGTTTTTCGTCTGTTGCTTAAAGAAAGGGTCGCTGCTATCTTTTGCTAGTAATGTTGCAGCAGCATAGGAATGGTTATCTGTGGCATAAGACCAGTCCCCCAAGCTACCCACGTTATTCTTAAAATAGCTTTCAGCTTTGGTTAAGTACTTTTTATTCCCAGTGGCACGATATAACCAGGCACCACCCAAAGTCAGTTCATCATAATAACCACTCCAGCTAGTATAGAAGGGGGAAGCTTGAGGTACAGAGTCAGAATATTTACCTTTATAAGTTTCAGCAAATTCATAGAGAGCCTCGGCATTTTTTATTAATTTATCGGCGTAGACATCATCGGTGCCACGGAACAGTACCGCAGCAGAAGCCAGAGCCGAAGCAGTACCCGCCGCCGCATCAGAACCTGGACGACTACGGTCAATGGAGAAAGAAGGACGGGCGGTTTTACTGGCGATTTCTTCAGGGGATACCCAGTAATTGTGGTCGTTTTTATCTCCTACTTGAACCCAAAGTCGTTCCGTTTTACCTGCACTATCCATTTCGTGAGCTTTTAAGAACCAATCCGTTCCCCACTTGACCGCTTCCATTAGTTCATCAAGCTGTCCCGATTGAGCATAGGCTTGTTTGTAGTCTGCTCCACCCCATGCCAGCATCGTGTTACTAAATGCCATTGGTTGAATGAACTTGATGTGATCTCCTGCGTCAAAGTAGCCCCCAGCCAAATCTCGTCCCACATCTTTCCCGTCGTTAGTAGTGGAATCAGAGCGCCATTCCAAACGGTTGTCCTTGGGTAATGCTCCAGAACGATTGGCTTCAAAGAAAAGGAAGTTTTTCTGTAAGGCTTCTCCATAGTTGAATTTGCCTCTTTGTCCCACAGGTTGACCAGGAGAGTTAGGAATATTGCCAGGGGAACCAGGAGAGTTGTTGGGGGGAGGGGTTAAAACATCTACCCCGCTGCTAAATTCTGGTTTTAGGGCTTGTTTACCACCGTCTTCAACCACGAAGATGGGTTTGATAGATTGACCTGAGGTGAGATTAACCTGATCGTTTTGTCCTTTGATGGTGTAGTTACCACTGCCTTTGTCCAGTAAATCTACGCCATAAGCTGCTTTAATTTTATAGGGTAATTTAAAATCTACTTCCCAATTATTGGAATTTGATGTAGCTTTGAGTTCCACTTCAAATTTGTAACCACCATTCCAGTCTTCAGTGATGACTGCTCCGGCGCTAAGTTTACCGCTTGTTTGGGGCTGAGCTTCTGTCAAAGCGGAACTACCTGTAACATTCGGCTTTAAGGCTTGTTTGCCACCATCATCGATAATAAATATGGGTTTGATGGATTGACCCGATGTGAGATTGACTTGATCGTTTTGTCCTTTGATGGTGTAATTTCCATTACCTTTGTCCAGCAAATCTACACCATAGGCTGATTTAATTTTGTAGGGTAGATTAAAGTCTACTTGCCAATCCTTAACATTCGATTTGGCAGAGAGGTCTAATGCTAATTTATATCCCCCTTGCCAATCTTCAACAATTTGACTGTTAGAATTAATTACTGAACTAGATTTAACGTAATTGATGGTAGAGTCGGCAAATACAAATTGTGGTGCAATTGGCGCAGAAGCTTTGCTATTCCCCTCATTCACAATGAGAATAATTTCGGCTTTATTGCCTTTAACCATCGATTTATTCCAACCAGCACTATTGATATAGGTTTTTCCACCTTCTTGAGCTAACTCCGCACCATAAATTTCTTCAACTTTATAATCGGCGGGGAGATTGATGCCAATTTTCCAATCATTGACATTGCTTAAGGCTTCCAAATCGATCGCTATTCTATGTTTAGTACCCCAATCGTCAGTGATTGTAGACTTAAGATTAAAAGTTTTTTGATTAACTAATACTTTATTCATTACTATTCAACGTAATTCTGATATTTGCATTAAAAAAACGGTAAAAAGATCGAAAAACTTGAAAAACTTACTCTCGTCTTTATTTACTCTTTACTTACCAATGCACTAACTTTATCTCTACTTAACATGGAGAGCGGGTGAGATGGATGACCATAAAAAGGTGATAATGATCACAAAGTTTCTATTCGTAGCTTTTAGCTTTTAGCTCTTAGCTTCTGAATCACTAATCACTACACATTCAGCAACGCTTTTCAGATATGCTTCTGCCAAATCTTGAGATCTTGAGGGCGATCAACATCGGCTAAAGTAGTTAGATAATCCACCTGAAGGTTTAGTTGTTGAGCCATCTGACTAGTTTGATTTAATACCTGATCTGTACCCCAATCAATCTGCTGAAATAGCTCGGGGATCGGACGGTTCAAGCCGATCAGATAATATCCCCCATCTTCTGCCACACCTAAAACCAAATCATGATGCTGTAGAGAATTAAATGCCTTGGTTAAGATGGTTTGATTAAGATCGGGACAGTCAGTACCAATAATCACCACCCGTTGATTACCCGAGGCAAAAGCTAGGTCAAAGGCAGACTGCATCTTCTTTCCTAGATCTCCCTCTGCTTGTGGAATATAATTCAAATTTGCTCCTAACCATTTCTGCATCAACGGCAGATTTCCCCCTGCAAAGTGAATGGCGATCGCAACTTTACGGGATGATCTCAAGGCGATCGCCGTGGCTAAGGTATGCTCTGTCATCTTTCGTTGTAATTCCGCCGCCCCCTCCATACCTAGAGCAGGAATCATGCGAGTTTTTGTTTTGCCCGCCTCAGGATACCGACTAAAGATAATTAGAATTTCAATCATTTAATATTTAACAATGGTTCGGACAATTTTTGAAAAACCAGGAAAAAAGCTATCCATGTGATTAAGGTAAAAGTGTTGAAAGATTACCGCACAATGGATAGCATCAAAACAATTATACAAAGCTTACTCAATTCAGTAGGGGACTTGACACAACCCCAACAAAAATTTCTCGTGACTTTGTTTTCAACTTTACTGATAAGTTATGGTCGAGCGAATTTCACGAATCTAGGTCGATATAGTCAACTGAGTGAGCGAACTTATCGGCGACAAGATCAGCGTTCGTTTAACTTCATGAAATTCAATCAACAGTTAATTAAGCGAGCAATTGAACCAGAATCGCCAGTAATCTTGGCAGTAGATTGCTCTTTTATACCCAAGAGTGGAAAACAAACCTATGGAATAGATTACTTTTACAATGGTAGTGTATCCAGAGCAGAGAAAGGACTGGAGGTATCGGCGATGGCGGTAGTAGATGTAAATCACAAAACTGCCTACAATCTCAGTGTTCAGCAAACACCAGCAAGTTCTTCCTCATTAGAGAAAATCGAGTCAGCTCAGAACACTAGAATCGATTGTTATCTGGAGCAATTAAAGGCAACTTTTCCATACCTGCCTTCATCTCTACGTTATGTAGTCAGTGATGGCTTCTACAGTAATTCTAGTTCTGGCTGTAGCTATGCTGTATTATTCTGCACAGACCTAAAGCTCAATCCTTACTCCATTTATCTTTACTACAAGGCTCGTTTCCAAATCGAATTTATCTTTCGTGACAGTAAGCAATTTACTGGACTAGCCGATTGTCAGGCTCGTGACTTGACTAAGCTTGATTTCCATTTCAATAGCTCACTTACTGCTCTTAATCTTGCCAAATTGGATGCTGTTGAGCAGCATGATTCTGATTCTAAATTACTCAAACCTTTGTGATTACCGAGCTATTGCTGCTTAATTTTGTCCGAACCATTGATCTAAAATTAATATCTAATACCAATAATATCAGGGAGTCTTATCTTGTCTTGGAAACGTTTAGGCGATCGCCAACCAAATCAATTACGTAACCATAGTTTTCAGCTTGATTTCATTGAAAATCCTTTATCTTCCGTGGTGATTACCTGTGGGAAAACCAAGGTGCTATGCACCGTCAGTATGGAAGATCGAGTACCTGGATTTTTGCTAAATACTGAACAAGCTTGGCTCACGGCGGAATATCGGATGTTACCAGGTGCCACCAACACTCGTCAGGCACGGGAATTAATGAAACTTTCAGGACGAACTCAAGAGATTCAGCGGCTAATTGGGCGCAGTTTGCGAGCCGCCATTAATCTTAAAGGACTAGGAGAAAGAACCATTACCATTGATGCGGATGTGCTTCAGGCGGATGCGGGAACTCGTACCGCTGCCATTACAGGTAGTTATGTAACCTTGGCTCATGGGATCAACAAGTTGCTGGCGGCAGGGGAGTTAAAAAAATCTCCTTTAATTGAGCCTGTAGCAGCGGTATCAGTTGGCTTGATTGATGGGGAAGCTTATTTGGATTTAGACTATCCTGAAGATGTTAAAGCCGAGGTAGATCTCAATGTCGTCATGAATAGTAAGTTAGAACTAATTGAAATTCAAGGAACCGCCGAGTCTAATAGTATGACGCGATCGCAATTAAACAAAATGCTAGACTTAGCCGAACAAGGAATCAAGGAATTATTAACAGCACAGCAGGAAGCTTTACAAAATCGATAAATTTTACAAATATCTGATCAGGAGAATAAACAGCTAACTATGAAGCTTGAATCTAACAGCAAATCAATTAACGTTTGGGACTATAAACCTGGATGGTGTCAACCCTGGTCAATTATCCTTACAGGCATAGCGATCGTTGCGGCTAGTTGGTTGATTTTACACAATATTTGGGTTACCGTTGCTGTTTCTCTGCCAATTATCGCCTGGTGGGTCTATTTTTTGCTGATTTACCCCAAAGGTTTCGCTGAATACATCGCTTCTCAACAAACTACTGTGAATTTAGATGTTTAAGAAATTCATTAAAAAATTCGTTAGATCTCTCCCATGAATAAAAAATTAATTCTTTTCCCCTTTCCCTTTTCCCCTTTCCCTTTTCCCTCTTGAGCAGCTAGCTCATTATAATCTCCGCAATAAATCTACTGAAGTTCCATCGGTGATTTTACGAGGATTTCCTGCACCCGATTAATGACTTTAGTTAAATAAGCATAATCTGGCAGAGGCTCATTGGGTAAATAACCAGCGCTGGAGGCGATGAAGGAGGGGGTTTTCTTTAACGCCAATCTAATTTGCTCTTGTTGATTTCGCTCTAGGCGATCGCTAATCAGAATTGCGCCTGGAGGTACGTTATGGTGATCGAGGTAAACGATCTTGAACTGGTTGGGCTTGTAGTCTCGCTTGAGGAGATTGAAGTCGTCTAAAGATAAAGCACCCACATTAACTTGTTCTTGATCCAGCAGTTGCAAAACATCTTTTGGGGTAGGTGCAAGCTGCACCTGTTTGAAATTCACCCCATATAGATTAAAGATTGGTAAATAGTATCCTGTAGCAGAGCCTTTTTGTCCTAAAGCAATGGTTTTTCCTGCTAAATCTCGACGACTGACGGCAGTTGAATCTTGCTTGGTAATAATGACTGAACGAGTCTTATCTCTGCCTTCGAGGGGAACTAATGGTTCGTAGTTGTATTTGGCGATCGCGATCGCTGCTAATCCAGGGGGTGCCAAGACTAAATCCCACTTTTTGCTGGAGATTTGCGCTAAAGCTCTGACTTCATTGTACGCTGGCTCAAGCTCAATTAAGCTGTTTTGCTGTGCTCCTAAATACTCTTGAAAATCATTATATTGCTGGATCGATTGTTCACTTTCACCATAGTTAACTACACCAATACTGAGCTTGGTAAGTGTAGTTTCTTCAGGGCGATTTCCCTCCGGGAATCCTTCTCCATTACCTTCTAGGTCAGCTCCTCGCCCGCAAGCTGTCAGAGTGAAGATTATTATTAATAATAGGGGATGTCGCCAGTTCATAATTATTAAATCTAGTATTTAAATTGAGTCTTTATAAATCTTTATCTATAAAATAAATAATAGCTGTAAAGATATATTTTTATATGGAAATTCTAAAGTATAAAAGCCATAACATATAAAAATTATAAAAATTCATGTACAAAAATCTTAAATTAAGGCTAAAGCTCAATCTTCTTTTAGCAGCGATTTTGTTGTTTTTAAGCATCTCGATGGGGCTGATTTTATCTAGTGTTCTGCAAAATTATGCCGAGCAGGTGATAGTGGATCAAGCATCAATCTTGATGGCAACCATGAATTCAATTCGCAACTATACCAGTACGCAAATTAATCCTGAATTGTCTGCTCGTCTGGAAACAGAACAAATTTTTCTACCCCAAACAGTTCCTGCCTATTCTGCTAGGGAAGTTTTTGAACATTTACGTTCTGAAGAGCAATATAATCAATTTTTCTATAAAGAGGCGACCCTAAATCCTACTAATGTTAGAGACAGAGCAGATCAGTTTGAAACTGAAATTGTTCAATCATTTAAAAATAGTTCGATCAAACAGCAACAAGGTTTTCGTTCCATTCCAGGGGGAGAAATCTTTTATATTGCTCGCCCTTTAAAAATTGAAAAAGAAAGTTGTTTACGCTGCCATGGTCTGGTAAGTGAAGCTCCTGCTAGTTTGGTTGCTTCCTATGGTAGCGATAATGGATTTGGCTGGAAACTCAATGAAATTGTGGGGGCACAGATTATTTCCGTACCTTCTAGCCAGGTATTGGCGGCTGCCCAAAAACTTCGTTATTTAGTAATCGGCAAAGTGGTAATATTTTTGCTGCTAGCTAGTGTTCTACTTAATTTATTCCTCAAATTTACTATTACTGATCCCTTGAAAAAAATGTCCCATGCCTCTAAGGAGCTTAGTACAGGCAATATGGAGATCGAATTTGAGCAGAAAACCAATGATGAAATTGGAATCTTGGCTGCCTCTCTTAATCGGTTAAAAGTTAGTTTGAAAATGGCAATGGATATGCTGGAAAACAAATAGTTTTTACTTGTTTTACTTAATAAATCGCTGCTGAAATTCTCTTGCTTGTTGAGGATTAGATATGCTTTTGGCTAATAAATTGTAGAATTCGTTTTCACTCAGGTTGGGATTTTGCTTAATGGTACGCTGACAAATAATATTTGCCATTGGCCCAATAAATTCAGCTAATTCTTGACGACAACGTTCGATAAATTCAGGAGTGATTGTAGTCTTGAAATTATTAGAATTATTAGAGATTAGATCATCAGAGATTGAATCGATTGAATCATCAGAAATCAAAGCAGAAGGCATGGCTGTGGTTTTAGTCGTGCTTCTAGTAATGGTGCTAGTCAATGGTTGTTCTGTTTTTGAGTAGCCGGAAATACCGCTAAAACCCTCATCTAAAACTTGTAGACTAGAATCCATCGCGACTAATTCTTGAAAAATTGCCCGACTATTCGCTGGTCGTTTGATCGGCGAAAATGCCATCATGCGATCGATTAAGTTGGCAAATTCAGCGCTGAGGTCTGGTACAGCAGAATGCCACTCTAATCTTTCTTTAGTTAAATCATAAAAGATGGTTGGATTTTGAGCAGTCAGAAGATAGATCATCGTACCACCTAGGGCATAAAAATCTGATTGCAACACTGCTTTTCCTCTCATTTGCTCCATTGGGGTGTAGCCTTGAGTGACAACTCCTGTAACTTCCCCTGACGTTATCTTGTTTAGGTAGCTTTGAGTGACTTCCCTGGCAGTACCAAAATCAATTAAAGCTAGGCAACCATTGGGACGCAGCATGATGTTTGAGGGTTTAATATCTCGATGAAAAAAACTTTTATTGTGTACTTGTTCAAGCAGCAGAGCTAATTCTGCTAGCCAGCGCAAAGCTCTTTTTGGTTTAATCGGGACATTTCCTCTTTGTTTGATGTATTGACCAAGGTTTAATCCCTCAATTTTTTCCATCACCAGGCAATGCAAAGGTTGTTCTCTGCCTTCGGCAAAATAAACAAAATAACCATCTATGTCCATCTTGGGAATGCCAGGGTGATTGAGCAGCTTTAATACCTGAGCCTCCTGTTTAAATAGCTCTACATATTTAGGGTGATTGTCTATTAATACTTTTAGTACCCAAGGGTGGGAATTAAAATCTAATATTTCATAGGTTGTGCCAAACCCCCCTTGACCAAGCTCTTGAATTACACGATATCTTCCATCCAGGAGTAATTCTGAGCCACATTGCTGACAAAAAATTGTGGTATCTGACTTATGTAACTTTTTGCATTCAGGATTAATACATAGACTCATTAGCTTATGTTTAGAATATTCTGGAATATTTCACAATTAACAGTTTAAATAGTTGAATTAACTAAAATTTGATAGTTATCAGAATAAAATATTAAATCAAATTTAAGGTAAGTAGGTATAATGATTTATTAATTATTACATTAGCTAGTAATTATCTTTATTTTCTCTTGCCAATCAAGGGTCTCGGGATCTTCTGTTGAATTCAATCAACCTATTTATGTCATAAAAATAAAAATTCTAATTGAATATTAGTAGTTTTACTTTGATTAAAATATGCAATAAATGCTGATTTTTTAAAAAAATCAAGATAAAGTATCTTTTTCTAATTCTAGCTAAAGTTATTGGCTCGCGTCTAAAGTTGCGTTACGTCCTATTTTCCTCGAATATTTTGTTGATCGGGCTTATTAGACTAAATTAAGCCACAAATCGCAAGATACATGCCAAAAATTCTCTAATTCTTGTTGTCTTGATAAAAAAAATAATAAAGAGCAATAAAGATATTATCTGGTTTTGCTATTGGATTGTTAACGTCTCAGGAGATAAGTGCTATTGTTTTTGTCCTGAATTGCATTTTAATTTTAATCGAAAAAAGATTATTAATAACCAATGAATATCAAATCAAAGATAATAATTGAACTGAAATTTATTTTGAAATTTTTAGTTTTAAAGTCACATTTTATTGTACAATTAACTAATAAAATAGCATCAAAATAATTTACGTAACTTAATTTATAAATATGGCTGATATTGTTGATATTG
The DNA here is from genome assembly GCA_046050865.1 of Cyanobacteriota bacterium. Lineage (GTDB taxonomy): Bacteria > Cyanobacteriota > Cyanobacteriia > Cyanobacteriales > Xenococcaceae > Waterburya. The sequence continues at coordinate 13,381 of JBJOPG010000014.1, read as the reverse complement.
CAGTAAGCACCGAAGGATTTAGTACATTAGTTGCGGCGGTAACAGCAGCCAGCTTAGTGGAAACGTTGAAAACCCCAGGCCCTTTTACGGTGTTTGCCCCTACTGATGATGCATTTGCTAAACTCCCTCCTGGCACAATTCAAACTTTAGTCCAAAACCCACCACAACTAGCACGAATTCTGACCTATCATGTTGTTGCAGGAAAACTAACCAAGGAAGATTTAAGTAAGGTTGATTCGGTTACCTCCGTCGAAGGATCTCCTATCCCCATTAATTGCAGTGATAATTTTGAGGTTAAAAATGCCACTGTAATTGCCTCAGATATTGAAGCTGACAATGGCATTATTCATGTGATTGATAATGTTATTTTAATGGGCTAAGTCTGAGTATTTAATAATTTTAATAATGGACAGTCTATTAATTCAAAACTATCCATTATTAATCTAGATTTAAGCTGAACTAATTAGATGAAATTAAAGATGCGATCGCTATAACGAATCCATCTTTAAACAACTCTAGCGATAAGATTGAGACTGGATCTGTGGTAGACGAGCTTCGGGGCGCAAGAAACGATCTAATTGTGCTTCAAAAAATGCTCGATTTTTCTGTAAATGTTCTGGATTAGTATCGTCAAGAGGATAGAGTAACGCCTGACGCAAAGCTTGAATTACGGCAGAGGTAACGTTATACATCGATCGCTGAAAAGTAACACCTAGTTGAATCAAGACATCATCTTCGCCGCGGCAGTGTTCCTTATAGTATTCCTGGAGATAATCTGGCAGAAAATGATACATATCATCCATCAACAAAGTGGGAGGAATACCCGCTGTACCTACAGGAAAGACATCTGCGTACAAAATGCCGTAATGAAAGTCTTTTTGCTCGCTAGGTACTTGTTTGGCTTGGGCGTTATAGGATTTTGTCCCACGGAAAGGAGCCGTGCGATAGAAAACCGCCTCTACATAGGGTAGTGCTGCCTCGTATAACCAAGTAAAACCTTTGGATTTAGGAATGATTTCTATGCATTCATCCCCAATATAGAGATGATGATAAATTGGTCTACCGGCAACTGCAAAGATACCATTAACTAAAAAATTCATCGCATCGGGGACACCTTTAAACCCACCTTCGTCATAGATATCTGACATTTCAAAGAAAACTGGTGCCATTACTTCCCAAAACAAACCGAGATTGGAATAGTAAGACAGTTGCTTGACCTGTTCGATAAACATATCGGGGAATAATTTATATAATCCCAACATCACAGGATTCCCTTTAAAATAAGCCTTAATCGCTTTATCGGCATTGACACGATATTCCTCAGTATCCAGATAAGCATCAAACTTACCCATCCCCATATCCCTACCGTGCCATAACATCGCTCGCATACAGGCTTCGGCAAATTCCATATTAATGCGATCGTGCCATAAATGATGGAGCAGCTTAGGCATTTTGCGGGTTTCCCCTTTGTCCATAAATTCCAAGAGTTCAGGGTGGGCTGATGATTTTCCCCGCCATACTTGTAAGTCAGCATCCTCTCCTGCATAGTGATTGGGCAGATCTAAATAGGACTGGGGTAAAAAATATTTAAAGAAAGGCAATGGCTCTAAAAACACTCTTTCGGCGATATACAGCAAATCTCGCCAATAGAAGTCCATCGGCACGGCATAGGCTTTATAGATACCGATAATCTGCATCAGGTTTTCTGGGGTATCAGGTAACATCGAACCCCCAGCCTCCAGGCGGTGAATGATCTCAGCATATTGATGCTCTGAAGGAGGAAGTTTGGTTGGTGCAATGGTTGTTTGAGTCATAGTTTTTTTAATTATTGTTTAATTATTGATAGGGGCGAATGGCGACGCGGAGCTTATGCGAAGCGGTACCCTTTAGGGCGACGCGAAGCTAGTACTTTAGTGAATCCTTTAGGACATTCGCCCTTAGAGCCTTAAAGATTGATTTGATTACTAATTGCAACTTGTTCGATTTGATTAGTATTGATCGCTAACTGATTGGTGGTGGGTTCCATCCAGCGTAGTAGCCAATTTGGTTGAATACCCAGCAGCACAATAATGGCGGTTAACGCAAAGGCGGGAATGGTTTCAGCACGGGATACGGTAGGGTAGTAAGCTAAATCGTTGTCTAGCTTGCCAAAACAGGTGCGATTCAGCAAGATGATAAAGTAAACCGCCGTTAAACCAGAGGCGATAATGCACAGCAGCGTCGGAATGGGAAAAGCGCTAAAACTACCTTGGAAAATAATAAATTCTGCTACAAAGCCCACTAAGCCAGGAATACCGGCACTTGCCATACCCGCCATGATCAGCAAGCCACTGGTGAGGGGTAGTCCACGAATTGGATTCATCAAACCATTAAGGATATCGAGGTCGCGAGTGCCTACTTTTCGTTCGATGATACCCACCAGATGGAACAGCAAAGCCAAGATCAAACCATGACCGATCATTTGGGCAACTGCTCCCAAAATACTCAACTTTGTTCCTGCCGCCACAGCTACCAAGATATAGCCCATGTGTCCAATAGAACTATAGGCTACCATGCGTTTAATATCTTTTTGGGCGATCGCACTTAATGCCCCATAAAGTACGCTAATCGTCCCGATAATTGCCAATCCTGGAGCGATGATTGACCAGGTTTCGGGAAACAACTGCAAACCAAAGCGAATTAACCCATAAGTACCTAATTTAGCTAGAATTCCTCCCAAAAGGATAGTCACAGCAGAGGAAGCTTCTGTATAAGCATCAGGGAGCCAAGTATGGAGGGGAACTAAGGGAATTTTGATACCAAAGCCAACTAATAATACGCTTAATAAAACTAATTGGGTGGTTAAAGATAAGCCTTGGGTAGAAATCGTATCGTAATCGAAGCTGACGACTTCATTGAGGAAACCAATGCCTAAGAAAGCTGCCAATACTAATAGTCCTGATACTGCTGTATAAAGTAAAAACTTAATAGCGGCATAGTTTCTTTTCTCTCCTCCCCAAATGGCAATCATTAAATAGAAAGGAATTAGTTCTACCTCATAAAAGATGACAAACAGTAAGAGGTTCTGGGCTACTAATGCACCGGTAATCCCTGCATTAATTAATAGCAGCAAAGCATAATAAAGTCGGGGACGTTCAATATTTTCGCCAATACTATAAATTGCAATTATGGTCAGTAGGGCATTTAAAACTAATAAGGGCAATGACAAACCATCTACTGCCAAACTGTAGCTTAAACCAATGGGTTTAATCCAAGGTAAATATTCCTTAAATTGCCATCCTGCATGAGTTATATCGAATTGAGTTAACAACCAAATTGTCCAGGTAAAAGTTACTACTGCAAAGATGGTAGTAATCTGACGTAACCGTTCTGATTCTGCCTTACCCGGCATAAATCCAATAATACTAGCTCCGATTACAGGTAGCCAAAGTAAAAAACTAAGCATTGCTTTTTTTATCTAATTAAATGATGAAAAAGTGAATTTGATAGTGTTTTTTGGGTTATTAGTTTTTGGAAATATATAATTGCAATTCCTAGTTTTTTGTTTATATTAAGATTGTGAAAGTTGCTAATTATTAAATAAAAACCACTAACTATTAACTATTAAGCAACCATGGTTACTGTGCCAGTCGTAAAGTCAAAATATCCCCCTACAATTTTCAATTGATTAGCTGCCACCAATTCAGCTAAAACTGGAGATTTTTTGATTTTATTCATTTGATAAATAACATTGGCTTCTGTGGCTTTTTTCATAGCTGCTTTATCTTCTTGCTGCCCTTTATAATCTTTAATCGCAGGTTCGATTTGGGTTAAGACACTTTGAATAGAACCAGGAACTGCATCCCCCGCCAAAGCAGCTTTGATGGCACCACAGCTATAGTGACCCATAACCAGAATGACTTTCGTACCCAGCACCAAAGAGCCAAATTCCAAACTACCTATTTCTTCTGGGGTGGCTACATTGCCAGCATCGCGAACGACAAATAAATTACCAAAACCCTGGTCAAAAACCACTTCCAGAGAGGAGCGGGAATCAGCACAACCGACAATAGCGGCAAAAGGTGTTTGTTCTTCAGCAATTGATTGTAAATGCTTTAGAGATCGATCACTGTTAGCAGGTTTACCTTGGATAAAACGTTGGTTACCAGCGAGTAACTCCTCTAAAGCTTGATCGGGGGTAAGGGTAGTTTGTGCTGCTACTGGTTGAGGATCTTTTAGATCTAAACCGATCGCACTGGCTAAGGTCGCCGTACCAATAAAACCCGCCCCAAACTGCATCATGCGACGACGAGAAACTGGTAATTCGATATTGTTATTATTTTTGTTAGTCATTGTCTTCACACCTTAAATTAAATTTTTTGGAAAAAGTTGAAAAATTGTTCAATCTACAAATGAACTTGTTTTAACGCCTCTTCTAATTAGCTAAGAGCTAAGAGCTAAGAGCTAAGAGCTAAGAGCTAAGAGCTAAGGCGGAGACCTTTACAAGTCATCAAAAACCTGTAAAAAACCAGGGAGAGCAAATTATGCCGACGAACAAAAAGACTCCCAAAAGGATTGAGAGAAAGTAAAATTGGGTTTGACCAGAAGTGTTGTATCTTAAGCTTTCGCCACTAAAAATAGTTGCTAGACCGAACAAATTGATTGCTCCATCAACTAAATAGCGATCGCACCAATAAACTACTTGAGAAACAGCTCCCACCACAGCAATTACGGTCAGGCGATAAAACTTCTCGGTATACAGGTCGTAGGCGAAAAAGTCTTGTACTGCCTTAGGTTTTAGTTGAATTGGTTTAGCAATATTGTCACTGACATAAATGAAACTAGCTGCTCCTGCGCCAACTAAAGTTGTCGCCGTCAAAGCACCTGCAATCGTTAAATTCAAGTCAGCTAACTGTGGTAGCAAACCCCACTGATTTAATAAGATAGGTGCGTGTAAAGCCAGTCCCATCCCTACAGTCATGGGCAAGACTAAACTCCATAGCACCTCAGGTGATCGCACGGTCATCTGTTTGATTTTACCAGCAAAAATTAAACAAAACTCGCGGGTTAAACTAAACGTTGTCAAGGTATTAACCACAAGCATTACCCCGACTAGCCAAGGATGGGTTTGCCAAAGACGATCTGCCAATTCTGTCAGGGTCCAAAAACAACCTAGAGGCGGAAACGCCACCAATGAAGCTGCCCCCACTAGATAGCAAATCCCTGAAATGGGACGGCGAGACCACAAACCACCATATTGGGTCAAATCTTGGGTAATGGTATTTAAGACTACCCCACCAATACTCATCACCAATAACGACATGGCGATCGCATAGGTAAATAAAAGTTTTAGTGCGGTAACATCGTGTTGTGTTCCCACGGCAATAAACACCAAACCCATATAGGCACTGACTGAATAAGAAAGAGAACGCTTAATATCGATCTGGGCGATCGCAATTAAACCCGCCCCAATGGCGGTAGTCGCCCCCACTGCCACCATAAAGTTACAGGCAAAAGGCGATAAAGCTAACACTGGTTGCAATTTAATTAAGACCCAAGCACCGGTAGAAACTATCACCGTATTCCTTAAAATCGTTCCTGGCATTGGCCCTTCCATCGCTTCATCCAACCAAAGATGCAGGGGAAATTGAGCGCATTTACCTAAAGGCCCAGCGATTAAGGATAAACAAAGCAAAGTAGCAACGGTGGGGTCGAGATTAGCAGTGCTTGCCCACTCCGCCAATTCGTTGTAGTTCCAAGTTCCCGCTAAAGGAAGCAAAGCCACAACTCCCATTAAGAGAATTAGATCGCCAACTCGTTTTGTTAAGAAAGCATCCCTTGCCCCTGTGACCACCAAAGACTGGTTGAACCATAAGCCAATCAGTAAATAAGTACCAAGAGTTAGAACCTCTAGCACTACGTAACTGAAGAACAGGGAGTTGCACAACACTAGAGTACACATTCCCGCCTCAAACAAAGCCAACATGCAAAAAAAACGCGCCCAACCCCAATCCATTTCCATGTAGCCAACGGCGAACACCTGAGCAAGTAAGTTCAAACTGGTGATTAGAACTAACGCACTCAGATTAATCGTGGAAATCTCCAGATCGAAAGAAATATTAAGATCCGCAGCGTGGAGCCAGGGAAAAGAAAGATATTGCGTTGGTTGTTGCCAAGTTTCTAGCAGGGCTAAGATACTGTGAACTAAAGCTACCAATGTCATCAGGATATTGATATAACCCGATGGTCGAGGTCCCGTACGACGAATGATCCCAGGAGACCAAGGAATGGCCAATGCTGCACCCACTAAAGCATATAGCGGCACTAGCCAAATACTCTGATTGAAAACTTCATTCATAGATTTTTTTCTGTCTTATATCTAAAATGGATTCAAATATATCTATCTTCGGTTGATTATAGTATTTAATCTATGAAAAACAAAATTTAATTGTTTTATCTGACTGATAGATTTTGAATATTTGAATGTTCTTTGTACATTGTCTCAAAGCAAGGGTTATTTAGTCTCGGTAGTCGTTGCTCCCAAATTTTTTAGCGCTTCCATAGCTGATGTGCTTAAACCAGTAACGCCTCGGATACTCATTCCTGCATAGGGATTTTTCGGTTTTAAGGTTTTAACGCAGATCGCTGTGGTTAAATCCCAAAATTTGATGGTTTCGTCTTCACTGCTGCTGGCTATTGTCTGACCATCAGGACTAAAGACAAGAGAATTGATTAAAGCAGTGTGTCCCTGTAACTGTCGAATCAGTTTACCAGTGCTCACTTGCCACAATCGAATGTCATGGTCTTGGTTGCAACTGGCGAGAATTTGACCATCTAAGCTGAAGGCAACAAGCTGGGTATTCCCGATATCTTCTCGTAAAATATTTTGACATTCTCCTGTATTAAGCTGCCAAAATCTGATAGTTTGGTCGATGCTGGTACTGACTAAAGTTTGGTTATCTGGACTCAAAGCTACTGACCAAACCCAACTTTCATGTCCTTCTAAGGTTCTAAGACACTTACCTGATTGATCTGCTTGGAGATTCCATAATTTAATTGTACTATCAAGGCAAGCACTGGCTAAGAGCCGACCATCGTCACTAAGAGCAATTGACCAGATCTCGGCGCGATGACCTCGGAGTACTTGTAAAGCTTGACCTGTCTTCGTATCCCACAGGCGAACTGTGCCATCTTCACTACCACTCGCTAAAATTTGACCCGCCGCCGCAAAAGCAATGGAACGCACTCCTGCTTCATGACCCCAAAAGGTCTGGATCAGCTCTCCTGTGTTGACATCCCAAAGTTTGATGGTTTTATCGGCACTACCGCTGGCTAATAAATTCTGGCTGGAACTAAATGCTACAGAGAATACCCAGTTGGTATGTCCAGAGAGAGTTTGCCTGACTGTTCCACTGTTGACATCCCATAATCTAATTGCTCCATCGTGACCGCCACTAAAGAGGGTTGCCCCATCAGCACTAAAAGCGATGGAAAGAGCTTGATTACTATATCCCTGCCAAGTTTTAAGGCATTGATAGGTGTTGAGATGCCATAGTTTTACTGTCTGATCGTAACTACCACTGGCTAGAATATTGTCCTGGGGACTAAATGCCAAGGAATTTGCAGTATTGGTATGACCTAAAAGAATTTTGAGGCATTCTCCTGTTGTAGCATCCCACAATCTAATTTTGTGACCAATGCTGCTACTCGCCAATAAGTTATGGTGAGGGGAAAAAGCAACGGACAAAACAACGGTGGTATGACCTTGAAGAACTTGCAGACATTTACCAGACTGAAGATTCCACAACCTAATGGTGCGATCGCTACTAGCACTAGCTAAGATTTGACCATCAGGACTAAGGGAAATTGAGCGCACCCCATCTTCATGACCAGCGAAAATTTGTTCACTGACTCCCAACTTAATATTCCACAATCTGATGGTACGGTCTTGACTGCCGCTGATTAACTTTTGTCCATCTAGACTAAAAGCGACTGATAAGACCTCGCTGAGGTGACCCTGAAAAATCTGAAGACATTCTCCTGTAGCGACATTCCAGATCCTGGCTTTCCCATCATCGCAACCACTGGCTAAAGTTTTGCCATCTGGACTAAAAGTGACCGACCACACCTCTTGTTGGTGTTCTTCGAGAGAATGCAGACATTGACCTGAAGCAAGATCCCAGAGTTTTGCGGTACAGTCACAACTGGCACTGGCTAAAATTTTACCATCAGGACTAAAAGCCAGGGATACTACCCAGGCATGATGACCTGTGAAAATCCTCATTGGCTGACCATCTGCCATACGTCGCAAAAGAATATTGCCTTTAGTATCCCCCGCAGCTAGATATGCTCCATCAGGGCTAAAAGCTACTGACCAAACTCCGCCAAAATTTTCAGCAAACAGAGATTTTGCTAGATTTGCATGGCTAAAATTAACCTGGTGCAGCTTTGTTTGACGTAGATCTGCCTGCCAAACACATAAATGGGAAAAATCGTAATCTGTTAAGTCTATTTTCATTTGGCACAACAGATTAATAATGTTTCCTGCTCCATAGGATTCTTCTAAAGGAGATGTCTCTTGAAAAAGCCGCAAAATCTGACCTAGGCGAGTGGCGATTTCTTGTTTGTTTCTAAAAGTAGCTAAAAGTTGATTAATTACTGGCTGGAGCACGAGGCGAATTTGATTTTCACGTATGTAATCTTTAGCCGTGGCTTTAATGAGAGCATAGTTGCGTAATAGCTGGGGCTTAAGATGAATAATTTCTTGGGAAACTTTTTCGACTAAACGACTAGCAAGATACTCCATTACCACCGGCTGTTGGGTAAAGAGTGCCTCGCTGTTTTCAATTAAGGAGCGCCGGGACAAAGAGTCGATCGCCTCCACCAGCATAATCGGATCTACTTGAAAGACAAAGTTTTCTTGGATGCGTGCCAGGGAAACAGGTTCACGGGAGATCGCAATCCAGTACATAATTTGCTGCTCTAAATCAGACAACCGCTCAAACTGCTGGTCAAGCAAATCCCGAATATCGCCAAACACTGATTTTTCCTGGTGCAAAAACTCGGTAATATTTCCCCCAAAGAGATCTTTAATAGTTGCCGCTACCACTTTTAAAGCCAGAGGATTGCCACCATAGCGATCGCTCAAATTGTTTAACTCTGGGGTTGAACCCAAAAGCCCCTTAACTTTGATAATTTCATGACCTTCTTTTAACCCTTTTAGCTGCCAAGAACGCACGGGGGAGATATCTCCTTCTAAAACAGCTAACTCCTGGGGTTTTTCTCTAGAAGTCAAAATCAGACAGCTATTATGGCTAGTAGCACCGATGCGTTTGATCAGTTCGCCGTAGCCTGCATATTGCGCACCATATTTTCCGGCTCGATGATTGTCATCCATTAAGGACTCTGTATTATCCAAGAGGATGAGACATCGTTCAGAACGCAAGTAATCCATCAGGCGGGAGATTTTTTTGCCTAATCCAGTCGGTAAATTAACCGCTGTTTCTCGCCCTGCTGATAAAAATTCGATCAGATCCGTCACAATTTCTTCGACGGGAGGAGCATCTCGGAGGGATTTCCAGATGACGCAATCGAATTCTGAAGCAACTTGTTGGGCTAACTTAATCGATAAGGTGGTTTTACCCATCCCGCCCATGCCGAGGATGGCAATTAATCGACAACGCTCCTCCAGTAGCCAAGCAGTTAGAACTTGAAGCTCTTGGGTTCGTCCCACAAAATCATCGATCTGGATTGCTTCCCCCCAATCATGGCGTTGGTTGAGATTGGGCTTAGTATAAAATTCATCTAGCAACTCAAGGTTAAAAGCTAAACAAAACTTCTCCAGCGATCGCTTATCGACCCCCTGCCGCCTCTCCAATATTTTTTTGATCGTGTTGAGATCTAAGTTCGTAAGTTCACTGATCTGTTCGTAAGTATACTTATCAGCAAAATTTTCCTGTTGCTCGGACTTCAATTTTGCCTCTTGCAGCTTGCTTAATCCATGAGGAGTAAGAACCACACCACGATGTCGTTTTCGCTTAAACTGACTCATAAGTAACTGCTGCTTTGATGGCAATGCTTAATCTTGTTCAGATAATTCAAATGGTTCAGATTTTTTTTAAGAACTATTGATAATCAGTATGAATATTTAGCGGCGTTATAACTGTTTAAGTTGAGCATAATTAACTCAAGCCCTCTGAATCAAAAACTAGGTGTAAACACTTATTCCATCTACACTTAAGGACTTAAAGTGTTCTGTATTTCAACCCATCGCTAATCAGTAATTATAGTTATCTTCCTTACATTTTCTCATATCTTCTTGCTTAACTTCCTTAAAATCACTGGTGCCAGATGAGGAAATAACGGAGACTGTATCTCATCTGGACTGCGAGATAATCTTAAAAAAAGATAAATTTTTTTTGTTTTTGCTTTTAGCTTTATTTAAGTATTTAGGAGCAAGTAAAAACCCTTAGTGCCCCGTCTGATGATTTGAGAAATCATAAAACTCAAATTTTTAGACAGAAGCTAATCAGCGATCAAACAACAAAAAGATTTTCAGACCATCAATCTTTCCCCTCCTGTTCTGGAACAACTAAATGTATCCCAGACAACACTAGTCGTCAAAACAGTTGGCTTTTTGTGTGAGAGCGACCTGTAGAAGCTTCATGCTTTTAAATAAATTTCGTAAACCAAATTCGTAAACCAAAATATAGTTCTTTGAATTTTATGAAAAACTTAAACCAACAAGCTAAAGTTTCTCGACCCAGACCTGTATTGATGACCCCCATTCGACGTTGTGGTAGTCATGCTTTACGTTTGCGACTAAACCAATCTCCTGATTTTTACTCTCCCTACCCCATGCATTTGCTAGACTTCATGCCCTTGGTGAATCTATATGGAGATTTAAAAAATGATTGGTCTTATTTTCAGTTAGTGGTAGATTTGGTGGGACTACAGAATGCAACCATGGTCAAATGGGATGATGTGGCATTAGACCCAGTTAAAGTTTTTGAAGCAATTAAAGACAGTCCTCGCAGTGTTCATCGTGTTGCTTGGGAAATGTTGTTCCAGGCAGGGCAAAAACATCAAGCAAAAGTAGTCATGGATAAGTCTTTGGATAATGTCTATTATGCTGATGAATTAATTGATTTATTTGACGATATGCTATTTCTCAATGTGGTGCGTGATCCCCGCGCCCAAGTGAATAGCATTAACCGAGCCATCATTCACGACTATGATCCTCTCCTCAACACCATGGCTTGGGTAAAAGCTCATAATCAGGCAAGAAAAATTATTGTCCAGCATCCCGAAAGAGTTTTAACCATTAGATACGAAGACTTCTTAAACAACCAAGAAGTAGTACTCTACAAAATCTGTCAGTTCCTTGGAATTGAATTTTTAGATTCCATGATGGATGTGGGCAATTCTCAAGAAGCCAAAAATATCTCTGTCCTTTCGGCATTGTGGGAAACCAATAGTTCCGCACCGATCCATGCCTATATCGATAAGTTCAAAAAAACCATGAGTATGGAAGATATTGAAATTATTGAGACGATCGCCTCCGAGCATATGGATCATTATGGTTACGCCAAAATGACTTCTGGAGCTGCCAAGATCACACCCGAGGCGATCGCCAAAGCCAAGCAAAAAAGTGCACCCAAAAAATTAGAAGCTTGGGAAGAGTTGAAAATTAGAGACCCCCGCGATTATCAACTCAGAAAATTCCGCGCTGACTATTTAGAAATGGTCAAGAAAAGACTTCTAGAACAGCAGGTGGAAGCTTTAAATCGTTCTGGAGCTGCTATCACAACCAGGGCGATCTAGGGAAACGGTTAAAGGGCAAAGGGCAAAGAACAATAACTATCAAATATCAGGAGTTTTTCTTATGACTCAGACTATTGTTGCACCAGCAGGACTCGATGTGGCTCAAATTCAAGCAGAATATGCTGCCAAAAGTCCTAGGCAAATTTTGGAATTTGCTCTGGGCAAATTCGACAACATCGCCATTTCCTTCAGCGGCGCAGAAGATGTCATCTTGATCGATATGGCTGCTAAAATTACCAATAATCTTCAAGTCTTCTCGATTGATACTGGTCGTTTACATCCAGAAACCTATCAGTTTTTGGAAAAAATTAGACAACATTATGGGATTAACCTAGAAATTTTGTTCCCTGACTCAAAACAGGTGGAGGAGCTAGTAAAAGGTAAAGGTTTTTATAGCTTCTACGAGGATAATCACCAAGAATGTTGTGGGATTCGTAAAGTGCGTCCTTTACGTCGTAAATTGGCTACCGTAGATGCTTGGATTACTGGTCAACGTAAAGATCAAAGCCCCGATACTCGCGCGAATATTCCTGTCGTTCAGCAAGATACAGCTTTCTCCACAGCAGACCATCCCATTGTTAAATTTAATCCTTTGGCAAATTGGACATCGCAGCAGGTCTGGCAATATATTCGTGCCCTGGATGTCCCTTTCAATCCTCTCCACGAAAAGGGTTTTGTGAGTATTGGTTGTGAACCCTGTACTAGAGCGGTGCTACCCAATCAACATGAAAGAGAAGGGCGTTGGTGGTGGGAAAACTCGGCGGATAAGGAATGCGGTTTTCATAAGGAGAATCTGCAAAAATAGGCGTTGCTGATTTGGTGTATGAAAGCTATAAGCTATAAGCTATAAGCTATAAGCTTTTTAAGAATATAAAACTATGACAGGAATCTGGCTGATTTTAGCTGGGGGCGGTTTTTTCTCAGGTATTCTAGCAGGGGTCTTAGGAGTCGGTGGCGGATTCATCATTGTCTCTTTATTAATTGCCCTAAACTATCCTTTCCCCCAAGCGATCGCCACCAGTAGTCTCGTGATCATCATGAGTTCTAGTGCAGGTAGTTTTTATAACTGGAAAATGGGCTATCTCAGCCTCCAGCGAGTAATCTATCTAGCAATACCAGCGATTCTCTTTGCTCCTTTAGGGGCATATTTAACAGGAGAAATCCCCGAGTATATTCTGTTAATCATCTTCGCCAGCTTTATGTTGGTTAATATTGCTTTGATTCGCCTTAAAAAGCGGCTTACAGCCAAAAATCCTGTGGAGCAACAACATTCCTCAAAAAATTTCAATCCTATACTTGCCAGAATTTTGACAGGGGGGATTGCGGGTCTTTTAGCAGGTCTTTTGGGCATTGGTGGTGGGGCAATTATGGTGCCCCTACAAATGTTGCTATTAAACGAAGACATTAAAACTGCCGTTCGCACTAGTTTAGGGGTGATTGTGGCAGCAACTATCTCATCTTGTGTATTCCATGTAGCTAAAGGGAATGTTCTATTTGTTCCAGGTTTGATTTTGGGCATTAGTGGCATGGCTGGTTCCCAGATGGGCACCAGATTATTACCAAATATGTCCAATTCTCT